>CAYJIJ010000017.1:0-14772 GCA_964370185.1 uncultured Oscillospiraceae bacterium | reverse complement strand
CTTTGTACTTACCCATTAATTTACTCCTTAATGTTTTAATATTTCTTTATAATAGTTATGATAAAATCCATATAATACATAGCTTCTCAATGTCAACAACTTAAGCTGTAGAATATTTTTTTGTATATCTTTACCCGCCTACGGCGGGGAAAGATATACGGGATAATTTTCTTAAGTTGTTTGCATTGCATAGCTTCTACCATACTAACTACTTTCAAGATACATTATACACGCTTTGTTAACAGTTTGCAATACAATCCATCACAAAAGGTTACTTCACCATGAAAATAATATTACATTTACGAGCATATTAACAGCCTCATTTGGCAAAAGCCTTGGGTGGCAATAGTCTTACCACCCTCTTACATCTTTTAATTAATTCTCATTTTTAATTTAAGGGAAACTTACGCCGCTACCTCAGCTTCATTAGCTGTAGTTTCTGTTGCTTCGGTAGTTTCTCCTGCATTCGCTTCTATCATTGTATTCGACTCAATAAATCCATAAAATTCGGTGCTTAACTCATTCACATCCGCCTCTAAGATTTCAATCTTTGCATCCGATTCCGCTATCAGCTCATCTAAATTTTTCGATTCAGGAATCGGTATATACTCCTCAGAGAAGTAATAGCTTCTGTTTACTTCCTCTGCGTGGAGTGCTCTCTCTGCGCTGGTTAAATCAATTGCCAATTTTTCATATGGCAATATGTCCGTTGCCATATTGTATTCACGCACTAATGCATTTATTAGCTCCACCCTTGTTTCACTTAGCTCATTATATAAATTCTCGTATCCATTCATATCGTAAGCACCATGTGCCACGTAATAATTTCTCTTTTCCATTATATTGGAGAGAATTCCATTATGTATTTCGTACACGGTCGCAAAGCTTTTCCTGCCGTCCTTCGTCCAATTATCTATATAGTATGGATTATTGTCGTCAATTATAATATTGCTTGGTATCTGCACTTCAATTTCAGGTTTGCTTCCGATGATATTTGCAATGATTTTCACCACACTACTCTCATCAATTATTGTATTTTCCCTATCAACAGTAATGCTAAGCACTCCTTGACTATCTACTTCGGTATGGATAGGCGTCACAAATACGCCTTTATCGTAGCCGTATATATGCACCTTGTCATCGGGGGAATCAACGACTCTTACACGTGCATATCCGTCGTGAAGAAACTCAACATGGTTTATCTCCTCGAATGTTTTGTAATAGTTATGTCTATTTTCCTCCGAGCTTATAAATTCATTATAGCTATCTAATCCGCTACTTACAGCTTGTGCCATAAAAAACAGTGCCGCTACCGATGTTATTACAAAGACTGCAAAAGATACAGCCATTACTTTTTTTACACTATTCATAGTATGAAACCTCCTTTTTACCCATGGTTTGATTTTTCAGCAGTCTACCAAAGAAGCGAATTGTTCTCACAAGTGCTCCTGCTACATACTCAATTAAAATAGTTAATACACAGGCTAAAAATATCGCAAAGGCAAATATTGCTATTGCCGCCGCTATGCTAAAGCTTCCAAGCCAACCGCTGAAAGTTGCAATAGCAAGTGTTCCAAAAATAATCATTGCAATTCCAGCCAAAAAAAGCACTATTGGCACTACAATAAGCCCTGCTAAAAAGGCGATAAATGTCACTGCCAACCCTGATATGGCTAAAAGTGCCGCAATTTCCATTGGTATTAGTGCTATTACTATGATAATAATTATGAGGCCCTTCATAAATTTGCCAAGGCCACTGAGTTTATTGCCACCTTTTTCTATCCCTTTTTTAATTGTGTCGGCAAATTCCTCTGAGGACATATTACTTTCGGATAAAATTTGCTCCGCCACTTGCTCCGGTGAGCCGAGTGCTACCGCTATTTCTTCATCGCTCTTTCCCTGCCTTTTCCCCTCTTCAAAATATTCAGCATAGTCACGTATTATATCATTCACCTCTTTTTTAGAGAGCTGAGTTTTTAGTTTTTTCTCAAGTTTTGCCAAATAATCCAATCTGTTCATAATCACACTTCCTTTCTAATTTACTTCCACCGTTTTTTCTAAAATTTCGTTTACCATGTTTGAAAATTCTTTCCAATCACTTTTAAGTGAATTTAAATATGCCTTTCCCCTCTCGGTAATATGGTAGTATTTTCGTGCAGGCCCTACGCTGCTCTCCCTTAAGTATGTAACAAAGTACTCTTCCTGTGTTAGCCTGCGCAATATCGGGTAAACCGTGCCTTCGTTTATTTCGGTATAATCTGCAATACTCTGGACAATTTCATATCCATACATATCTTTACTCTCTATCAGTGCAAGCACGCACATCTCGATTACGCCTTTCCTGAATTGTGTATTCACAGCTTCACCTCCCCTTAAGCAAAGTGCTATTATCTATCGCACACTACTGTGCATTACATAATACCTTTGATTTGATTATAGCATAGTACTGTGTATTGCACAATACTATTTTAAAAATAAAATACGACAAAAAAACATACAATTTCCACTACTAAATTGTTTAAAAATACTTTTATTCAATCTTAATCAGAATATATCTTGTGTTTTTTTAAATATAGCAGTAAAATATATCTGGTATATTTTGTATTTATATTAATGCTATGTTGGTTTAACAAAGCAAAAACAATTTAAAGAGGTAGATTATGAACAAATTCAAGATTTCTTTTGCAAAAACACTTTCTTCAAAAATCAATATTTTAATTACAACACTGATTGTTTTAACAGTATCACTTCTGATAATTTCTGAGGGAATAGGCATGCACTCGCATTTAATCGAAATCTTTGAAAATCAAGCTGTTATTGGCACAAATTTGCTTAATCAAGAACTTGAAAATCAAGAGGATATTTTTTCAACGGACAATACCGAGCTTTTAGATGACTTAAATATTGCAACGGGGATGCAGTTCACCATATTTGAGGGCGATGTGAGGAAATACACTACTGTTATGAATAACGGTGAACGCGCAGTTGGCACTGCACTTTCTGAAACAGTTGCTCAGATTGTCTTAGAAGAAGGACAGCCCTATATTGGCGAGGCGGATATCTTGGGGAAAAATCATCTTTGCTCATATGTACCATATACAAATGCAAGTGGTGAAATTGTGGGGATATTGTTTGCCGGTGTTGAGATATCACATCTAACTCCCATACTCATTGAAACACTTTCTTCAAGTGCCCTATTTGGATTAGTTGTAGCAATTGCAGGGGTTTTCATTACAGGATTCTTCTTGAAAAAGCAAATTACTGTAAGGCTATCGAATGTAGTAGAAGCGGCTCAAAATATTTCAATAGGTAATTTTGATATTTCACTCGAAAAATCAAATGAAGATGAAATAGGCATTTTAATAGATACTTTCCGCTCAATGAGCGATAATCTCACAGTCATTAATAGAGATATAGTTTCGCTTTTAGGGGAAGCTTCAAAGGGAAATTGGAATTTGACTATACATTCCCCTGAAATATATGTGGGCAGTTGGGAAAAACTGCATAGTTCTATGAAAACCATGATTTATTCTGTAAACAATGCACTTTCACAGGTTTCAGATGCATCGGAGCAGATAGCTATCGGTGTTGCGCAATCAGCATCAAATGCACAGCATCTTGCCGAGGGAGCTAATGAGCAGTCCATCTCACTACAAAGCTTAACTTCAGCGGTTGAACAGATAACAAATAAAATTAACACCACTGCAAATTACTCACAGACTGCCAACAGTGCCACAATGACTGCTACTTCTGCTTTAAAATTAAGTAATCAGCAAATGATTGACATGACTAAAGCAATGAAAGATATAAATGAAAAGTCGAATGAAATAAGCAAAATAATCAAAGCGATTGACGATATTGCTTTCCAAACCAATATTTTAGCCCTTAATGCCGCCGTGGAAGCTGCCAGAGCTGGTGCCGCAGGAAAAGGCTTTGCAGTGGTAGCCGACGAAGTGCGTACTCTCGCCACTAAATCCGCTAACTCCGCTAAGGAAACCTCTACATTAATTGATGAAACCTTTGTGGTTGTTGAGAGGGGTAATAAAATAGTTGCCGAAACTTCTAAATCTATTTCAGAGGTAACCGAGCACACCCAAAAAGTTAGCGAGCTCGTTAGCCTCATAGCTACTTCCTCCGCTGAGCAATCCGAGGCTATTACTTCTATAAATAAAAACGCTGAGGAAATTTCTTCTGTCGTGCTTCAAAACTCTGCGACTTCAGAGCAAAGTGCCGCCGCAAATGAGGAGCTTTTAGGGCAAGCTGATTCAATGAAATCACTCATATCAAACTTTAAGCTTAAAAACTAAAGATTTTCTTATTTATAAATATTACCAAAACATCCCACGCCTACGGTGTGGGATGTTTTGGTAATATAGTGTATTTAATTTGTGTATCGCTTAAATAGCTTGGCAGTTCCATTAAATTCTAAGAAGATATTTTAAGCCCCGCTTTTAATCTTCGCCCATTACTACATCTTTTAATTTATCAAAAAAACCTTTTCGCTTTTCGTAGTTTTTGTCATTTGTGAGGCTGTCAAAATCTTTGAGCACATCCTTTTGCTTTGTACTCAAATTGCGTGGCACTTCAATACTTACCTTTACATACTGCTCGCCTCTTCCTCTGCCATTCACATATGGTATGCCTTTGTTGCGCAGCCTGAAAGTGGTGCCAGTTTGTGTGCCCTCGGGAACATTGTATTTAACCTTACCATCTATTGTGGGTACTGTTATTTCTGCTCCGAGTACTGCCTGTGTAAAGGTGATTGGAATATCACACCAAACATCAAACCCATCCCTTTCAAAGATTGGGTCGGGTCTTACCGATACAGTTATGCCAACATCGCCTGCTGGGCCACCGTTTACACCGTGGTCGCCTTGACCTCTTAGGACGAATGTTTGCCCGTCGTCTATACCTGCTGGCACATTCACTTCGAGCTTTCTTACCTTTTTAACTCTGCCTGCACCCGAGCAGCTCTTGCATGGGTTTTTAACTACTTTACCCTTACCGCCACAACGTGGGCAGGTTTTTGTGGACTGCATTACGCCAAATGGTGTCTTTTGTTGTATTCTAACCTGACCATTACCTCCACAATCGGAGCAGGTTTCGGGTGTACTTCCTGCGGACGCACCACTTCCCGAACAGCTTTCACAGCTTTCAAGTCTTGATACATTAACCTCTTTTGCAGTGCCCTTAGCCGCTTCCATAAAGGAAAGATTTATCGCATAGCGCACATCATTTCCCTTAATTGGCGCATTTGGATTTCTTGTCCTCGTGGAGCCACCAAAGCCAAATCCTGAGAACATGCTTCCAAATATATCGCTTAAATCGTCGAAGTCCATTGAGCCATATCCTCCGCCACCACCGCCGAAATTGGGATCCACCCCTGCATGGCCAAACTGGTCGTAGCGAGACCTTTTATCGCTGTCGCTCAGCACTTCATACGCTTCATTTACCTCTTTAAATTTCGATTCCGCCGCCTTGTCACCCGGGTTTAAATCGGGGTGATATTTTTTTGCTTCTTTTCGATATGCTTTTTTTAATTCATCGTCATTTGCACCTTTTTGCACTCCAAGCACATCATAAAAATCTCTTTTATCCGCCAAACCGCTCACCTCTTCTCTTCCTATGGAAAATCAAACTATATACAGCTTTTATCTTATATAAAAATTTGTTTATCCTATGTAATGTAAATACATAAATTTTGTTTTTGATTTTCCCTACCTATACACGCCTAATTCCCCGCCTTATTTGGCGGGGAATATAAAAGCTAAATAAAATTACTGATTGTCGTCATTTACTTCTGTGAAGTCTGCATCTACAAAGTCTTCTCCACCTTGTTCTGGAGCCGCTTCGCCGCCTGCTTGCTGTGCCGCCTGCTGTTCAGCCGCATACACTTTGGAAGACACATCGTAGAATGCTTTTTGAAGCTCTTCGGATTTAGCCTTGATATCATCGGAATTTGTGCCTTTTAGCGCTTCTTTGAGGTCATTTATTTTAGCTTCAACTGCGCTTTTATCCTCAGCACTTACCTTTTCGCCTAAATCGGTGAGTGTTTTTTCAGTTTGGTAAACCATCTGATCAGCAGTATTTCTCACTTCAATTTCTTCACGGTTTTTCTTATCCTGCTCAGCAAATTGCTCAGCTTCTTTAACCGCTTTATCTATATCTTCGCTCGACATATTTGTAGAAGAAGTAATTGTGATGTTCTGCTCTTTACCAGTACCCTTATCCGTAGCTGTTACATGCACGATACCATTTGCATCTATATCGAAAGTAACTTCTATCTGTGGCACTCCTCTTGGAGCTGATGGGATGCCGTCAAGCTTGAACATACCGAGGGATTTATTATCTCTCGACATTTCTCTTTCACCTTGTAGGACATGAATTTCAACCGATGTCTGTCCGTCCGCCGCCGTTGAGAAAATTTGTGATTTTTTCGCAGGGATTGTAGTGTTTCTATCAATTATTCTTGTGAATACTCCACCGAGTGTTTCAAGGCCAAGTGATAGTGGAGTAACATCGAGTAGTAGAAGTCCTTTTACTTCACCACCGAGTACACCGCCCTGAATAGCCGCACCGAGTGCAACGCATTCATCTGGGTTAATGCCTTTAAATGGCTCTTTATTCATGTAGGATTTAACTGCATCCTGTACCGCAGGTATTCTTGTGGAACCACCAACAAGCAGAACTTTATCTATTTCCGATGGTTTTAGGCCTGAGTCGGAAAGTGCTTGTTTTACTGGACCCATTGTAGCATCTACAAGGTCGGCAGTGATTTCATTAAATTTCGCTCTTGTAATTGTAATATCAAGGTGTTTAGGGCCTGTGGAATCAGCTGTGATAAATGGTAGGTTAACATTTGCAGTTGCAACGCCAGAAAGCTCTATTTTAGCCTTTTCAGCCGCTTCTTTTAGCCTTTGCATAGCCATTTTATCGCCTTTAAGGTCAATTCCACTGTCCTTTTTAAACTCATCTGCTAAGAAGTTTATAACTCTTTCGTCAAAGTCGTCACCGCCGAGACGGTTGTTACCAGCTGTTGCTAAAACTTCCTGTACGCCGTCGCCCATTTCGATAACCGATACATCAAATGTACCGCCGCCAAGGTCGTAAACCATAATTTTCTGGTCATTTTCTTTGTCGATACCATATGCAAGTGCCGCCGCTGTTGGCTCATTAATAATTCTCTTTACATCAAGTCCTGCGATTTTACCCGCATCCTTTGTAGCTTGACGCTGTGCATCGGAGAAGTACGCTGGCACTGTGATTACTGCTTCGTATACCTTTTCACCAAGATATGCCTCCGCATCGGATTTAAGCTTTTGTAGCACCATAGCGGAGATTTCCTGTGGCGTGTAGTTTTTGCCATCTACAATGCTTTTGTGGTCTGTACCCATATGTCGTTTAATGGATATGATTGTACCATCAGGATTGGTGATAGCTTGGCGCTTTGCCACCTGTCCTACCATACGCTCGCCTGTTTTAGAAAAGCCAACTACCGAAGGGGTAGTTCTTGCACCTTCTGCATTAGCTATTACTACTGCTTCGCCGCCTTCCATAACAGCAACACATGAATTTGTTGTCCCTAAGTCAATGCCTATAATTTTTCCCATAATAGTTTTCCTCCTTGCCTTTCGGCTTTATATAGTTTAATTTTTTATATATTTAGAATGGTTTTTAGTTTACCACTTTAACCATTGCATGCCTAATAATTCTGTCGCCTATTTTATATCCCTTTTGGAATACTTCGGCTATTTTGTTTGTTTCTAAGCTTTCATGCTCCACCTGCATAATTGCATTGTGTATATTGGGGTCGAAATCTTCTCCGACTTCGCCAAACTCTTCCACTGCCATGCGTGAAAGCATATCAGCAAAGCTCTGTGCAATCATATCAAGCCCCTTTTTAAATTCGCTGTCGCTACAAGGGGTGCTCATAGCCCTTCCGAAATTATCAAGTACGGGAAGTATTTTTTGTACTGTGCTTATCACTGCCTCAGGATAAATTGCTTCCTTTTCTTTCTGTGTGCGTTTACGGTAGTTATCATACTCCGCCGCAAGCCTTAAAAATTTGTCGTTTAGCTCGTTGTAATCGGATTTTAACTGCTCTTCAGGCGAAAGCGGTGCGCTCTCCTTTGCTTGTTCCTTAGTAGTTTCCTCCGTCTTTTGCTCTTCTTCTAAAATATCTTTGTTTGCTTCCTCTGCCAATTTAATAGCTCCTTTCTATATCTGCTCATCGTATACATCCGAGAGCAGTTTGCCAAGTTTATTTGATAAGTAATTTAAATATGGTATAATCCGCCCGTAATCAATTCTCATAGGGCCTATAACTGCTAATGCGCCCGTGGAGTGTTCGCCTATTTTGTATCTATTTACAAAGACAGAAGCGGCTGAGAGCTCCATCTGCACATTTTCTTTTCCTATGATAAGATTGGCGCTTCCTTTTGTCATATCAACTATTTTCTGCATTTCTTGTTTATTTTCAAGCAATGTTAGCAGTTCATACGACACTGTGGAAAGCTCGGGGTAGTATAGTAGCGATGTTTGCCCTGCTACATAATATTGCCCGTCGGATATTTCTTTACAAAGCTCATGTATTGCGGTAAAAAGTGGCGTAAAGACTCTTGCATACTCACCTAACGAAACCGCTACTGAGTTTAAAAACATTGTAGAAATACTTTTAATACTCTGCCCATCAAGAACGGAATTGCAAAATTTCGTAAAAAAGTCCACCACATCATTTGTTACGGTGAAGTCCACATGAAGCACCTTATTTTTAATAACTCCACTTGTGGCAATTAGCATTATTACAATTGAAGTTGTACCTGCTGGTATTATTTCCACCCTCTTCACTGCTACACTCGGCGGTGTAATAGTGGAAGATACTGCCGCACATTTTGTGATTGAAGAAAGGGCTTTTGCTGTATCTTCGAGAAGTTTGTCAGGGTCGGGGTTTCTCACATTAAACATTGCATCGAGCTCAGCTTGCTCCATACTGCTTAAGCTGTGTGGTTTTAGAAAATGATCAACATACATTCTATAACCTAAATGGGAGGGAGTCCGCCCTGCTGAAGTATGTGGTTGCTCTAAAAGTCCCATATCAAAAAGCGACGACATATCATTTCGTATGGTAGCGGAAGAAACAGTGCTTCCTAAAAGATGAGCAACTAATTTAGACCCCACCGGCTCGCCCGAGGATATGTATGTTTCAATGATTGCCGAAAGCACTTTCATCTTGCGTTCATCCGTCTTCAAGAGCCATACCTCCTTTTAGCACTCTAACGCTTCGAGTGCCAGTGAATATAATTTACCACCTTTCGTTTTCTTTGTCAAGGGGTTTCACAAATTGTTTACAATTATTTTAGCACTCATAACATTCGAGTGCTAAAATACCGATCAGGAAAAATTGATTTCGCCTTTGACTTATATAGTATTTATATAGTATAATTAAGCTAAATATATAAACCGCTTATATCCAATCCGGGGAGGTAGCATCCATGTATAATGAATTACTGATTGCGTCTTCATTACTTTTCTGCTTTATATGTAATTTTTATATATTCCATTTCATATCCAAAACAATAGAAAATTCTAATAGAAATCCACTATTACATTTCTTGCTTTCAGCAGTTAATACTTTTACTTTAGCTTCATATTATATGTTTAACTTGCCACACTTTATGGTGTATGAAGTAATTTTACTTGCACTTTGTTTAGAAATTTTTATATTAGTTAGGGGTAGGCTTTCTGCTGCGTTCACTGCCTCCGCTGCGTTTTCACTGCAAATAACTTTCATCCATGTGACAGCACTTTATATAATAAGCATGTTTATAGGTGTCTTTCCTGTTGAAATGATCACTACTGATGAGTACCGCTATTTAGGCTTGCTTGTTTCATCAATTGCATTTTTAGCCTTGCTTATAGCACTCGATAAAATCCCCTCTCAAAAAAGTGTGTTCAGTAAAAAAAATATAAACAGGCTTGCAACTTCTCCAAAATACTCCTCAATAATATCGGTGTATTGTACGGCAATAATAGTGCTTTACTCCTTTTATGCATATTTTCTTCTCACGGACGAAATCTTCCCGCAACAGCTTGTTATAGTAATAGGCATGCTTTCATTTAATGTTACAATGTTTGTATACACATTCACATATCTGGTGAATTTTGTGAACATGGTCGTTTATAAACGCTACTCGGACATTGCGGAAGATGAACATAATGCTATTCAAAAAACCAAAAAATTACTCGTAGATAAAATCAAAAAGGATGATTTAACTCAGCTCTACAACAAAAAATATATAGAAAATTTAATTGGTGAGCTGTGCAGTATGAAAGATGTAAATTTCTGCATACTTTTCATTGATGTAAATTCACTCAAACAGATAAATGACACTTTCGGGCACGATGCTGGCGACAGGCTTCTTTTAAAAGTGGGAAAAGCCATAAGCGCATCGGTTCGCTCAGAAGATTTTGTTGCGAGACTCGGCGGAGATGAGCTTGTAGTTGTGCTTATAGATGCCACGGAGCAGTATCTAAGCGAGGTAATTCACCGCATAGAAAAGAATATTCAAATTCAAGACAGCAGTGAAGATTTTCCGATGTCGGCAAGTATAGGGGCTGTCTATGTGGATAATGAGCTAAGAAACCTTGGCGTGAGTGCGATACTCGACATGGCAGATAAAAACATGATGGAGAACAAAAAAGATTTTTATAAAGCTATGGAGGTGATGTGATGACTCAAGCTATATTGATTTATTTTATTTGTTTTTTCAGCTATCACTTTATAATGCACTCATATTCTGCATCAATTCTAAAATACAATTCCAATTGGCTTTATCCTGCGACTATAACCGCACTTATTAATGCTTCATTTTGGACTTATTACACTTTGTATTTAAGTTTAAGATTTGAACCACTCGCACTTTCTATCTATGCTTTAATTCTTTTTTTTGAATTTAAAATAGTATATCGAGCTAATAATGATAAAGCGGTTTTCGCCGCATTTTCATTTACGGTTAATATTTTTTCAAAGAGATTTGCGGCAATAGGAATATTAGCACTTATACAAGATGATATTATGATGAATATCGCCACCGACACACAGAGTAGGCTGATAATATCCGCGGCTTCTTTTGCAGTTTCAGTGAGTACTATTTTTGTTGCAAAAAAACTTTTACCAAGCCAATACATGGATATGATACTGGCGGACAGAAAAAACCTCTCCTTTGCAAGTAATGTTACAACAGCAATATTCATACTGCTTGTAGTGCTATCTATGACAATGGGAGCTCCCACCACGCAAAATAACATAAAATTTATATTTGTTTTAGTTGGTGGCTCGGGTATTATGGGTTATGGGATAGTAATGTTTTACGCTTACATATTTTCACAGCTTAAAATATATGTTACTAAATATGAAAATTTATCAAACACCCTCTCCAGTGAAAAATTAGCAATTAAATCCCTTGAAGACGAATATACCACCGACCCTCTCACAGGGCTTAGAACCAGAGATGTTGCAATAAATCAGATTAATAAATATCTCGAGGAAAAAGCAACATTTTACATCACATTTATAGACATGGATGGCCTAAAATCGGTAAATGATAAATATGGTCATTCCGAGGGGGATTTTTATATAAAATCTGTTGCAGAAAGTCTTTTATCGTATTTTTCGGACGATATTATTTCCCGTTACGGAGGGGATGAATTTTTGATAGTTGGCGAGTATCCCGATGAATATCTCCCTGCTATGAAAACCATGGGTTGCTATCAAAATATAATTGAGCTTTCAAATAAGTATGACTTAAGCTATCAAACCTCTGCAAGCTATGGATGGGTAAAAGTTGACCATTCAAACAAACTATCGGTCACTGAACTGATAAAAATTGCGGACAGTCGTATGTATGAAGTAAAGAAAACAAGGAAAAATGCACGACATACCGCTATCAGTGGCAAAAAAGGTTAATTTTTTTGTTGAATTGTTTTTGAATATGTGATAAGATTAATAATTGTAATGCAAATATAAATTCGCACATCTTTAATTATAAAACCTCTGAAGGGAGTATTAATATTTATGCGCAAACCAAAAGAAGAGCTCGAGCATCAAATACTTGAGTATATAACCAAAAGAGTGAGCGTGGGAATTCCACCGACAGTAAGAGAAATGTGTGATGATTTAGGGATAAAATCCACTTCAACCGCACATAAATACATGAAAATTCTTGAGAGCAAGGGGCATATCAAAACTTCTACAAACTTAAATAGAAGCATTCGCCTTGCCAAAATCCAAAATGTGGTGCATGTTCCTTTAGTGGGACAGGTTGCCGCTGGCACTCCCATACTCGCAGTGGAAAACATCACCGATTACATCCCTTTTCATGCTTCCCATGGCATGAATGAAGATTTATTTGCACTTAAAGTTCGTGGTGACAGTATGATAAATGCTGCCATACTCGAGGATGATATTATCATATGCAATAAAACCTCCTATGCAAATAATGGTGAAATTGTTGTGGCTATGGTTGAAGATGAAGCCACTGTGAAGAGGTTTTTTAAGGAAAATGGGCATTATCGACTACAACCTGAAAACGATAGTTTAGAACCGATTATTTTGGATGAAGTGTCCGTTTTGGGCAAGGTTATTTCGGTTGTTAGAATATATCAATAAAAACAGTAATATTTGACGGTGCGCCGCCTTGGAGATTAATCTTCGCAAAAGCGGTCCCGTCTTTGCTATGTGCAAGAAGAAAAGGAGAAATATTTTGATTAGAGAAGATTTGAGAAACATTGCAATTATTGCCCATGTAGACCATGGGAAAACTACACTTGTAGATGAAATGCTAAAGCAGGGTGGCGCATTTAGGGAAAACCAAGTTGTAGAAGACAGGGTTATGGACTCAGGCGACTTGGAAAGAGAAAGAGGTATTACAATACTCGCAAAGAACACCTCTGCATACTACAATGGCATTAAAATTAACATTGTAGA
This sequence comes from uncultured Oscillospiraceae bacterium, assembly GCA_964370185.1. GTDB lineage: Bacteria > Bacillota > Clostridia > Oscillospirales > Ruminococcaceae > CAYJEQ01. Next base: position 1,787 of record CAYJIJ010000017.1, on the reverse strand, counting down.
CACCCCAGGGCATGCCGATTTCGGTGGCGAAGTTGAGCGTGTGCTTAAAATGGTTAATGGTGTTGTGCTTTTAGTTGATGCATTTGAAGGCCCCATGCCACAAACAAGATTTGTACTACAAAAAGCTCTTGAGCTCGGCCATAAAATCGTAGTGGTTATCAACAAGGTGGACAGGCCCGACGCTCGTCCATATGAAATAGTGGATGAAGTGCTCGAATTGCTCATTGACCTCGAAGCAAGTGACGAACAGCTCGACAGCCCAATAATTTTCTGTTCTGGACGTCAAGGTACATCCGGTGTATCTCCTGAAAAGCTTGATAAAGACTTAACCGTGCTATTTGAAAAGATAGTGGAGCATGTGGATGCCCCAGTGGGAAATGATGAAGAATCTCTTCAAGTACTTGTTTCCTCTATTGACTACAATGAATATGTAGGTAGAATTGCAATAGGTAGAATTGAGCGCGGTAATGCTAAACCAAACCAAGATGTACAGGTATGTGAGTATCATGGCGCACATCAGCCATACAGAGGTAAAATAGTAAATCTCTATCAGATAGAGGGCTTAAAGCGTGTAGCTTGTGAAACTGCTTCAGTGGGTGATATTATATGTTTTTCAGGAATTGAGAAAATCACAATAGGCGACACTGTCTGCGCCAGTCAAACTCCTGAGCCTCTTCCCTTTGTGCAGATATCTGCTCCAACTGTGGAAATGACTTTCTCGGTAAATGATAGCCCATTTGCCGGCAAGGATGGCAAATTCGTAACAAGCCGCCATTTGAGGGATAGGCTTTACAGAGAGCTTTTAAAGGATGTTTCTCTAAGAGTTGAGGACACCGACTCCGCCGAGAGCTTCAAGGTGTCTGGTAGGGGTGAAATGCATCTCTCCATCCTTATCGAAACAATGCGCCGTGAGGGATATGAATTCCAAGTATCCACACCGAGGGTATTATATAAAGAAATCGACGGCGAAAGGCATGAGCCTATTGAGCATCTTGTAGTCGATGTGCCCGAAGAGCATATGGGCAGCATCATGGAGGCAATGGGTGAGCGCAAAGGTGAACTAACACATATGGCACCACAGGGAAGCCGTATGAGAATAGAATTTTTAATTCCAGCAAGAGGATTATTCGGATATAAGAGTGCATTTTTAACCGCAACAAAGGGCGAGGGCATAATGAGCTCGGTATTCCATGGTTATCAGCCATTTAAAGGCGATATCGCTGGGCGCCATGTGGGCTCACTGATAGCATTTGAAGCAGGCGATGCAGTAACTTATGGTCTGTACAATGCGCAGGACAGAGGCGTGCTCTTCATCGGTGCAGGCACCCCCGTTTATGAGGGAATGATTGTTGGAATGTCCCCTAAGGGCGATGATTTAGCGGTAAATGTGTGTAAAAAGAAACAGGTTACAAACATGCGTGCATCGGGCTCGGATGAAGCGCTTCGTCTTGTTCCACATAAAAAGCTAAGCATGGAAGAAGCACTTGAATTCTTAGCGGATGATGAGCTTTTAGAGGTAACACCTAAGAATATCAGACTAAGGAAAAAGATACTTTCAAATCAGTTAAGAGCAAAGTCTTCATCAAAGAAATAATTAATACAATTAAATTTAAGGAGTACTTTTCGCCGCCAGCGAAAAGTACTCCTTAGTTTTTTAAATATAGACTTTACTCCCTCATGGTTATAACAGCATCCGTGTAATAATGCATTAATATTTCTTCGTAATTATAGCCCTGCCTTGCCATATAATCCGCCCCATATTGGCTGAGCCCCACTCCGTGCCCATA
>CAYJIJ010000016.1:34628-38958 GCA_964370185.1 uncultured Oscillospiraceae bacterium | reverse complement strand
GAGGATATAAATAATATGGAACATTTTTTATATAATACTTCTGAAATAAGGAAGCTCCGACTCCCATAAATGATTTACAAAATGATAGAGCTTATTTAACTCGCCCAATGCATCACCGTACGAATACGGGTCTCGAAGGGTGTAGGGGAGCTTTGAAAGCACATCGGTAACAGTGTCAATATCACTGTGATTTAGATATCTAAGCAGATGTACTTCTTCACTTAGCCACTCAGCTAAAATTAATTCAGAAGTCATTGCCGCAAGCTCTGCTTCACCCTCAAGTGCATATTCCATAATTAAAGTTATACTACTTTGAAGCTCATTTTTAACATCATAAAAGTCCATAGCCGAAGCAAAAGCGACAACTATTAAAGCACACATGATGAAAACAGATATAATTAATCTTTTGATTTTTTATCACCCTTTGTAATAATATGATAATCTAAAACCCTGTCACAGGTCATTAGAAAGATCTCGTTTTGCTTGCATTTATTTTCTTTTAATGTTTTATTTAGCCATTCATTGCTAATGTTACAATATTTTAAACCTTGACTGTTTACTTTGCCGTCACTTACAATTATTACGGGCGGTGAAGTTTCTCCTTTTTCGGGGGAAATCTTTAGCATCTGCGCCGTGGTATTTTGCGATTCATATTTTTTGTATATGGAAAGCTTTCCAGTGGTTTCCACCATTGCAAATTCAACATCTCTCACATCAAATATCTCGGAAACTCTAAGCTGTCCCATTAAATCATCCACCGACAGCCGCAAATTTTTCATTTCGGCTTGATTTATTACACCATTTGATATTATAATTTTAGGTGTGCCAGATATAATGGTGCGGAAAGATTTAAATTTAAGCGAAAGTGAAGATGTAAATACTTCAAAGCAGATTAATGTAAGTATGGGTATTACCCCTACAAGAAAGGGAATATTCGTGTCTTCAATGGGTAGAGTTGCGATATTAGATATTAATATTGTGATTACAAATTCTGATGGTTGTAGTTCACCGAGCTGCCTTTTTCCCATAATGCGAAGGCCGAATGTTATAATTGCATAGAGTAGGATAGTTCTAATTATAATTACGGACATGGATATACCTCCTTAGTAATACAGGTATAATTGCGTATATATTATTGTCACTTTTTATTTTGCTATTCAGAAACAACTACATATTTGGAGGGAAAATGACCGAATACATATATTCAATTTTAAAAAAATATTTTGGATACTCAACATTTAAAGAGGGGCAGGAAGAAATAGTAAAGGAAATTCTGAGCGGAAAAGATGTACTTGCAGTAATGCCAACAGGTGCGGGAAAATCTATGTGTTATCAGGTGCCGGCACTTGCATTTAGTGGGATTACTATTGTAATTTCGCCTCTAATCTCGCTTATGAAAGATCAGGTTACAGCGCTAAATCAAATGGGTGTAAGGGCAGCCTATCTTAACAGTACACTAAGCTATAATCAGTATCTCAAAGCACTCAGTAATGCTGCAAACGGCGTTTATAAAATAATTTATGTTGCACCTGAGAGGCTCTCTACTGATATCTTTAGAGAGTTTGCTCAAAAAGCAAATATCTCACTTATCGCCGTGGACGAAGCCCATTGTATATCAAGTTGGGGGCAGGATTTTAGACCAAGCTATCTATATATAGATGAATTCATAAAATCCCTCACACAAAGACCAATTATCACTGCTTTCACAGCCACTGCAACAAAAGCGGTAAAAGAAGATATAAAAGATAAGCTAAACTTAAAATCACCCTATGAAATAACCACAAGTTTTGACAGAAAAAATCTCTATTTTGCAGTAGAAAAGCCCGAAAAAAAAGAAAGAGCATTATTGCAAAAGATAGCTGAATATAAAAATGTTTGTGGAATAATATATTGTGCAAGCAGAAAGCAAACTGAAAAGACCAGCGAAGTTTTAAATGAAAATGGATATAGTGCGTCATGCTACCATGCAGGTCTATCCAATGAAGAGAGAACAAAGGCTCAAGATGATTTTACATATGATAGGGTTAAAATAATCGTCGCAACTTCTGCATTTGGAATGGGAATAGATAAATCAAATGTACGCTTTGTAATTCACTACAATATGCCGATTGATATTGAGTCCTACTACCAAGAAGCAGGACGAGCAGGGAGGGATGGCGCCCCTGCGGACTGCACACTGCTTTATAGCGGAGCAGATGTAAGGCTTGGAAAATTTATGATAGATAAAAGTTTGGAAGAAAAAACAGATATAGAGCCTAAAGAAGTGGAAGCCCTCAGAGAAAGAGCATATAAAAGGCTAAAGGATATGACTTTTTATGCAACCTCCACTTCCTGCCTAAGAAAAAAGCTACTTGCATACTTTGGAGATTCAATCGAGAAATGCCATAATTGCTCCGCTTGTAATGGAGTGGGTAGTGTGGATGAAATTTCTGTTGAAGCCGTGGCGTTTTTAAAGGTTGTGGAGAGAGTGTCTGAAAGATATGGGCTTAGTATGATATGCGATATACTCACAGGAGAATTTAACCCAAGGGCGGAAGATAAAGGGTTTGATAGATTTCCCGAATATGGCAAGCTAAGCGGTGTGGACAGAAAAAGCATAACAAAAATATTTAACTGGCTAATAGAAAATGAATATATAACGGTGGAAAAGGGGCAATATCCTACTATATCACTTTTAGCAAAAGGCAAAGAATCGCTCAGTGAAAGTGGAGTGGGTAATTTTATAAAGCTGAAGAAAAATACGAAAATTAAATCTGCGGTCAATAGGATATCTTCTGTTGATGTTGCGCTTCTTGAGAAGTTAAAGATACTTAGAAAACAGCTCGCCGACAAGCAAAGTGTGCCTGCATATGTAATTTTTACCGATGCAGTACTTACCGACATGGCAGCAAATAAGCCTGCAAACCTCACAGAGTTATTAAAAATAAAAGGAATTGGCGAGAATAAAGCAAATAAATATGGAGAAATTTTTATTAAAGCTATAAATAATCACTAATTTTTTATTCGTTTTTTTTAGTAATTTCGCAAATCTAATGAAAATGCAGTAAAAACGCAAGAATACTGTCAAAAACAAGGTGATAAGGTTGACAAAATTTTAAAAAAATTATAAAATTATTAATTGAATAGGATGATAAGTTTTAAGATAGGTGTGGAGCATTGTACAAATATAAACTATGTAAATTGTTAATTGTTGCTATAATATTTGCAATTTTTCCGTCATGCAATGATAGCGAACAAATAGATAACTCGCAGAGTTCTGCTTCTGAACAAAAACCAGTGTCCGGTGTATTATTTGCAATGGATACTTTTGTCGAGCAAACTTGGCATGGAGAAAATGCCGATGCCACATTTGACATGATTTCCGAAACAATATCGGAGATAGAAATTTCCCTTTCAATGTACACAGAAGATACAGAGGTATCAAGAATTAATGAAAATGCGGGCATTGAGCCTGTTGAGATAAGCGAGAATATATATCATTTCCTGCAAAAAGCGAAGGAACTCTCCACAGCATACAGCGATTATTTTGATATAACTATTGCACCAGTTACCTCACTGTGGAATGTAAACGGTGAAACAGCAAGACTCCCAGAAGAAAATGAACTAAATACAGCACTCGCCTTAGTAGGTGCGAATAGCCTTATACTTTCAGAAGATGAGGGAAAGTATTATGCATTTTTAGAGGAAGTTGGTATGGCAATTGACCTTGGGGGTATAGCAAAAGGCTATGCGGCAGGACTATGTATGGAGATTGCAGTGGAAAATAACTGCACTGGATTTTTATCCATTGGTGGTAATTTAGGAGTAATCGGTAAAAAGCCGGATGGCAGTGATTTCAGGTTTGGAGTGCGTGACCCCGAGGGTACGCAAGAAGAATATGTTGCCGTAGTTACACTTGAGGGATACTCAATGGCTACTACTGGCGCATACGAGCGTTTTTTTGAAGTGGATGGGGAGAAATACCACCATGTCTTTGATCCTAAAACAGGCTACCCTGCAAATCCTGAGCTAAAGTCGCTTACCGTTATTTCCAAAGATGCAGCACTTGCTGACTGCCTTTCAACAGCAATGTTTGTAGCTGGCAAGGATTATGCACTAAGCCATTTAAACAACGAAGAATTTGCGCTAATAATAATTGATAATGATAATGCAATTCATATATCTCCTTGGTATGCGGAAAATATTACTCTAAATGAGCAAAATTCCGCTTATAAATTTGCGTCATAATTTAATTGAGATTAGCGTGAAAAATCAAGCTAATCCTATTGCTGTGTGCAGAATGGAGAATTTTATGCCTGATAAAAGCAAAGGTAAAACATACAATGTAAAA
>CAYJIJ010000016.1:23144-34528 GCA_964370185.1 uncultured Oscillospiraceae bacterium | reverse complement strand
CAGAATGGAGAATTTTATGCCTGATAAAAGCAAAGGTAAAACATACAATGTAAAAAGTGTAGCGCTTTTAGGGCTTCTTTTTGCACTGGCTATGGTTTTGAGCTTTTTTGAAAATATGCTTCCTGCAATGCCGGGGGGGATAAAGCTCGGGCTTTCTAATATTGTCACAATGTATTGTCTATTCTTTTTAGGTAAAAAAGAAGCATTTACATTGGCTCTCTTAAAAAGTCTTTTCGTCTTGCTACTCAGAGGCCCAATAGGAGCTACCATGAGCCTAATGGGGGGGATTTTCTCTGTTTTAGTAATGACACTACTCATGATGTTAAAGCAGTTAAACCTCAGCTATCTATTAATTAGTGTTGCAGGGGCTGTTTTTCATAATATAGGACAACTTGTATCTGCTTATTTTATTCTACGCCTTCCAGAAGTGCTTTATTATGCACCTATAATGGTTGTATCAGGTATAGTGATGGGTGTAGTTACAGGTGTTACACTTAAATCTGTAATACCTTATATGGATAAACTGAATTACAAAAGACTATAAATAATTGATTGGAGGATATTATAGTGGCAAAATCTTTAAACGGCATTTTTGTTAAGCATCATAAAAACACTGAAGACGCAAAAACTGAAATTATGCCAATCCCCGACAAGGTAGTTATGCCTATGGTACAGCACATGGGTGCACCATGTGAAGTAGCGGTGAAACTAACCGAAGAAGTAAAAGTAGGACAACTCATAGGCAGTAGTACCGCTTTTATCTGTGCGCCTATTCACTCGAGTGTATCGGGTAAAGTTACAGGCATTGAGGAAATTTTACTTTCCAATGGCTCAAAAACAAAAGCAGTGGTAATAACTACCGATAAGGAACAAACTGTTTGTGAAGATGTAAAACCTCCTGTTGTAAACAATCACGAGGACTTCGTAGAAGCAATTAAGCAATCAGGTCTTGTAGGTCTCGGTGGTGCAGGCTTTCCAACATATGTAAAGCTAAATCCTAAAAACCTTTCAGAAGTTGACACTCTTGTGGTAAATGCGGCTGAATGTGAGCCTTATATCACATCCGACTTCCGCTGTATGATGGAAGATACCGAAGATGTGGTAAACGGTATGGAACTTATTAAAAAGCATCTCGGTCTAAAAAATGTATATATAGGCATTGAAGACAATAAACCCGAGGCAATCAAACTTTTAACTGAAAAGCTTAAAAATCTTGATGGCTATAAGGTGTGCTCGCTTAAGTCTAAATACCCACAGGGTGGCGAAAAGGTACTAATTTATGAAACAACGGGCAAAATAGTTTCAGAAGGCAAGCTTCCCGCCGATGTAGGTGTAATAGTGAGCAATGTAGCTTCTGTTGCATTTATATCTCAGTATATAAAAACAGGTATGCCACTTATCTCTAAGCGCATAACTGTTGACGGCGGTGCAGTGGCAAATCCTAAAAATATTATTGCACCAATGGGCACATCATATGAAGATATATTTAACTTCTGTGGTGGGTTTAAAAGTGAGCCTAAAAAGGTAATTATGGGTGGCCCGATGATGGGTATCGCAGTAACAAGCCTTTCCGCTCCACTTGTAAAAAATAACAATGCAGTGCTTGCATTTAACGAAGCCGAAACAAAGGAAAAGCCAGAAACACCATGTATTCGTTGTGGTAAATGTATAGCTGCTTGCCCTTTTAATCTAATGCCAGCAGGAATTGAGAAAAACTACAAAGCTGAAAATGTGGACGGACTACGTGCACTTAAAGTAAATCTTTGTATGGAATGTGGATGTTGTTCATATGTATGCCCTGCAAAGAGAAACCTTGTAGTAGTAAATAAATTGGCTAAAAAGCTAATTAGTCAGAGATAGTGAGAGGTGAATATTTTGAATAATAAACTAACAATGGCGCCTGCACCTCATGCAAAATCGCCTATAACAACAGGCTCAATAATGCTTGATGTAGTAATAGCACTAATTCCTGCATGTATTGCCGCAGGTGTTTTCTATGGACTTTCCGCTATTATATTGATAGCAGTATGTATAATTTCCGCTGTGGCTTTTGAATATATCTACAATATTATCAATAAGCGTGAGCAGAGCATAAACGATTTTAGTGCAGTGGTTACAGGGGTGATACTTGCGCTTAATCTACCGTCCACACTTCCATTATGGATGGCTTGTGTGGGTACATTTTCAGCTATTATAGTAGTAAAAATGCTTTTCGGCGGTATAGGGCAAAACTTCGCAAACCCTGCAATTGCAGCAAGGGTAATACTTTTAGTTTCCTTTACATCTCCGATGACAGCTTTCGTAGCACCGGGCGGAGCAGGGCTTGACACTGTGGGTGGTGCAACACCTCTTGCAATTGCCGACCCTGAAAAACTTGCAAGCTACTTAGACCTTTTCACAGGTAATGTAGCAGGCTCCTTAGGTGAAACAAGTGCGCTCGCACTACTAATCGGAGGAGTATATCTAATAGTTAAAAAAGTAATCACACCGGTAATTCCACTTTCATTTTTAGGGAGCATGATGGTGTTTTCACTAATCGTAGGTGAAGACCCTATATACCAAATACTCGCAGGTGGTGCTATGATAGGTGCATTCTTCATGGCAACTGACTACACCACAAGCCCTGCAACACCAAAGGGACAGATAATATTCGGTATTGGATGCGGTGTAATCACAATGATAATTCGTGTGTATGCAAGCTATCCAGAGGGAGTTTCATTTGCGATACTACTAATGAATATAATTTGCCCCCACATTGATAACTACACAAAAACTAAACCACTTGGAGGTGCTAACTAATGAGTTTTGTTAAAGATTTTATAGCACCTATATCGGTACTTACAGTTATATGTATTGTTGTATCTGGGATACTTTCCTATGTTTATGGCATTACACAGCCAATAATTTTACAAAGAAGAGCGGAAGAAGCCACAGCGGCAAGACTTGAAGTGCTTGCAGCGGCTGATGATTTTACACTGGAAGAGCTTGCTGAAATGCCCGAAAAAGGCGTAGAAATATACAGCGCTAATAACGGTGCAGGCTATGCAATTACTGCAAATGGTAGAGGTTACGGCGGTGATGTTACTGTAATGTTCGGTATTACCTCCGAGGGTACAATCGAAAAGGTTAAAGTGCTAAACCACACCGAAACCCCAGGGCTTGGCACAAAGGTAACGGACTCCGAAGAATACCTTGCGCAATATGTGGGCAAGGATGCATCACTTGAGGGAATAGACTCTGTAAGCGGTGCAACTGTGTCATCTAATGCACTTCTCTCTGCGGCAAACACAGCGTTTGAAATGTATGCAGAAGGAGCAGGTGTTGAGCTTTCAAAACCAGAAAGAGCTCCTGTTGACCCTGCAGTGCTATCACAAGTTTATCCAAATGTAGCGTCGTTCACAAGGCTTGAAGCGGCAGGTGAAGTTTACAAAGCTGACGAAGAAGGCTATGTATATGTAGGTTCTGAAACAGGCTTTATCGGCCCAATCACCATAGCAGTCGGACTTGATAATGACGGTGCAATAACTAATATAGCATTTGCAGAAATAAATGAAACTGCTGGATATGGTAGTCAGCTTACAGAAGAAAGCTATCTTGCTGGATATGTAGGTAAAAAAGCAGGGGATGAGCTCGACAGTATTGCTGGCTCAACAATATCCTCGGATGCATTTAACACAACTGTAAATAATGCACTTAATGAGTTTGTAACCTATAAAGATGCTATGGCACGCATAGGTGGTGAGGCAGAAGTAATACCATCGGATGAACCTGTTGAAGAAACAAGCACTCAAGTGAGCGGTGATGAAATTTCAATGTCACTTGATGCAGCTATGGAAAGAATTTTCCCAGGCGAAGTAGAATTTGCTAAACTTAACGAAGATGGAACAATCTATAAAGCAGGCGATTTAGGCTATGTGTATACTGGCAGTGAACAAGGCTTTGTAGACGAGATTTCAGTAGCTGTTGGAATTGATAATAACGGTGCAATAGCAGGCGTTGTAATTACAAGTTTAAAAGAAACAGTGGGCTTTGGCACAAAGCTTGCAGATCTTGATTATCTTGCAAGCCTCTATGGTAAAACCTCATCAGACACACTCGACACAATTTCAGGTGCAACAGTATCTTCCGAAGCATTTAATGCAGTGCTAACAGCAGCATTTGAAAATTACGAAACTTACAAAGATGCCACACCCGTTGTAGGCGATGAAGCTCAAACATCAACTGAATTAGAAACCACGGAAGTTAGCAGTGAAATTGATACAGTTTCACTTGATGCAATGAAGCAAATTTTCTCTGGTGAAGTAGAGTTTACTCAGCTTGACACAGAAGGAAAAATGTATAAAGCAGGCGATGTAGGCTATGCATATGCAGGCAGTGAACAAGGCTTTGTAGATGAGATTGCAGTAGTTGTTGGAATTGATAATAACGGCTCAATAGCAGGCGTTGTAATCACAAGCCTAAAAGAAACAGACGGCTTTGGAACAAAGCTTCAAGAAGCTGATTATCTTGCAAGCCTAAATGGCAAAACCTCAGCAGACACACTCGACACAATTTCAGGTGCAACAGTATCTTCCGAAGCATTTAATGCAGTGCTAACATCGGCATTTGAAAATTACGAAACTTACAAAGGGGGAGAATAGTATGAGTAAATTATCAATACTGACCAAAGGTCTTATAAAAGAAAATCCCGTACTTGTTTTACTACTTGGTACTTGTCCCGCTTTGGCGGTTACAACCCTTGCTGAAAATGGCATCGGTATGGGTCTTGCGACAACTGTCGTGCTACTCGGCTCAAATATTGTTATAGCGCTTCTTAAAAATATCATCCCCGATAAAGTTCGTATTCCTTGTTACATCGTTGTAATAGCAGGATTTGTTACAGTGGTTGGATTTGTTGTAGAAGCCTATGCAAAATCTGTATACGACGCACTCGGTATATTTTTACCGCTCATAGTGGTTAACTGTATCGTGCTTGGCCGTGCAGAGATGTTTGCAAGTAAAAACAGCGTGCTAAACTCAGCACTCGATGCTATTGGCATGGGTCTTGGATTTACACTCGCACTTTTTGCAATGGGAACAGTGAGAGAGATTATAGGTGCAGGCACATGGATGGGCATCACGCTTACAGCAGATTTATTTGACCCTGTTGCAATTTTTGCACTTGCTCCCGGTGGCTTCTTTGTTTACGGTTGCCTAATAGCTTTAATTAATAAGCTCACAGGCGGTAAGGCTATAAAGAAAAAAGAATTTGGTTGCGCAGGTTGCCCAAGTGCTCCTGTATGCTCCCAAGTAGTGAAGGGAGAATAGTATGCAAACTTATATAGCGATTTTAATCGGCTCCATACTTGTAAATAACTTTGTATTATCTAAATTCTTAGGAATTTGTCCCTTCTTAGGAGTTTCTAAAAACCTCAATTCAGCAATAGGAATGAGCGGTGCTGTTATATTTGTTTTAACACTTGCAACAGCAGTAACTCACCCCATCTACCACTATATACTAATGCCAGCGGACGGCTCAAGAGAGCTTGGCTATCTACAAACAGTGGTATTCATCCTTGTAATTGCTTCACTCGTACAGCTTGTTGAAATAATACTGAAGAAATATATACCTGCACTTCATTCTTCCCTCGGTGTATATCTTCCTCTAATAACAACAAACTGTGCAGTGCTCGGTGCAACAATTCTAAACATAGACGAAGGCTACACATATATGGAATCGCTTGTAAATGCTGTGGGAGCAGGACTTGGCTTCCTACTTGCAATGGTTCTATTCTCAGGTGTAAGGCAACGTTTAGAAGGTATCGACACCCCCGAATGCTTTAAAGGCATACCCATTACCCTTGTAGCGGCTTCGCTTGTGGCGGTGTCCTTCATGGGCTTTGGCGGTATGGTTTAACCGATAACAGAATATATAGATAGGAGAAAAAGATTATGAATGAAATTTTAATCCCTGTTCTGATAGTGGCTGTAATCGGTGTACTTGCGGGACTCATACTTTCGCTTGCTTCCAAATTTATGTCAGTACCTGTGGACGAAAGATTTAATATTGTAAGAGAATGTTTGCCGGGTGCAAACTGTGGTGCATGTGGTTTTGCAGGTTGTGACGCTTACGCCAATGCAATAATCAACGATGGAGTAGCAACAAACCTCTGTCCTCCAGGTGGTGCAGAGTGTGCTAAAAACTTAAGTAACGCAATGGGTGTTGAGTTTGTTGAAGCTACACCTACATTTGCAGTTGTAAAATGTAAAGCTACATCGGAAAACACATCAAAAGCAACAGAATACACAGGCACAAAAACCTGTAAGGCTTGCTTCACACAATTTGGTGGAGACGAAACCTGTTCATATGCCTGTATGGGATATGGCGACTGTAAAACTGTATGTGATTACGGAGCAGTTGAGATCATAGACGGGGTAGCAGTAATCAATAGAGATTTATGTGTTTCCTGTGGACTATGTGTAAAAGCTTGCCCTAAGAATGTAATCGAAATCATACCAATGAAGAACAATGTAGTAGTTACATGCTCCTCCTGTGATAAGGGTGGGGTAGCGAGAAAAGCATGTAAAGTTGCTTGTATTGGCTGTAAAAAATGCGAGAAAGCTTGTAAATTTGAAGCTATTACTATTGAAAACAACTTAGCTAAAATCGACTATACAAAATGTGTAAACTGTCGCTTATGTGTTAAGGAGTGCCCAACTCAAGCAATTGTAACTTTTGAAAAAAGAAAAGCGAAATAATGATGAAATTTTTAAGGCTTAGTTATCTGTCGATGGTAGATAACTAAGCCTTAAATTTATATATTTTCTTTAGCACTATAATAAATGTTTGGGTGTCTTACCTCACTGCCGGCGAGGTAAGACACCCAAACATATTTTTACAATGATATTTCAATTATATCGTTTTTATTTCCAATTTTAACCTATCCATAATCTTTCTCCTAAGTGTGCTACTGATGAGAAATCGGTGACATTTGTATAACCTAACATCAAATCAGTTAAATTAGCCATTCTGCCAAGTGGGCTAATATCGGATATAGGATTATTAGTCAAAACAATTAAATATAAAGGCTCGATAGTTGTTAGTGGAGTTGCGTCTGTTACATTATTTGATTCGAGTGATAATCTCATTAAAGCGGGCGCATTGCTTAAAGGTGTTAGGTCGCTTATTTGATTTTCACTAAGGTAGAGTTCACTTAATGAGGTCATATTAGAAACAGTCGGAAGCGTTACTATCTCGTTGTTACCTGCCGCCAAAAAAGATAATTTTGTTAGATTACTTAAATTACTAAGGTCGGTGATGTTATTATCAGTTAATTCCATCGACTCCAAACTATTATAACTATTAAGAACTGGCACTTCTGTGATTTTATTTTCCGTCACCTTTAATTTAGTTAAATGCTCGAGGCTGGACAAAGCAGATATATCAGTAATCTCATTTCGGTTAAGATTTATATAATTTAATTTTTTAAGCTCGGATAAAGGCGATATATCCGTGATACCGCAATCTGAAAGAGCTATACTTGTAATGTTTGGCATATGTTTCAAATCATCAAGAGTAGTAATAGTAATATTCCCATTTGCATCAGTAATTCCATATTTTATACTCTCCTCAATAGAGAGAGAAGGTAAAGTACCAAATTCGGTTATGTCTGCAAGGTCCTCTAAAGGGATGGGATATTTTTGTTGCTCGAGCATACAACGAACAATGGCCTCAACAGTTGGGTCAGCAAACTCTACAACCTCATTTGCATTTGAGAATTCATCGGGCATAAAATACCCTTTATAATCAAATCCGTAGCTATCAGTTTCCAGTCTTATTATTATAAGTTCGTATTCGGATGGCTTATAATTTTGCTCTGTGAATATCCAAGTTAATGTATTATCTTCAAAAATATAGTCTGGAAAATGATATTCCTCATCTTCGTCTTGATATGTTGCCCAAAATTCGTCATCATCTTCTTCATAGTGAGCGGATACACGGTGGGGTGTAGAATAAAATTCGCCATAATTGTTAGAAGTGATATATGAACCTTCTCCTTCTCCCTCAAGCATATGGTATATTTCTATCTCACCATCTTTCTCATATAAAATTTTCTCAAGCTCTGGATGGTAAAATTCATATGTAGTTCTCTCACCATCTTCTGTTATGATGAATATTCCGCCATCGACACTGGCAGACATCTTTGTTGCATCTTCGCTCAGTGTGTTATCAGATATTTGGCTATGACTGTTTTCGTCAACAGAGTCATTAACTGAATTTTCTGTGTTAGAGCAAGCAGTAAAAGTGAATATCATAGCACCAACAAACAATAAACTAATTATCTTTTTCATAATATATATCCTCACTAATCTTTGATTTACTTCGATTAATTAATAAACTAAATAGAATGGTGAATAATTATTGGGTTTATAATATTAAATAACCTTATCTAAGCATAACCAATTTCATAAACATTTTCAAGCGTTATTATAGAATTATATACTTTCTTAAACAATATACCTTGACAGATGAGGTATATTGTTGTATTATGTAATTGTAAAATAAATCAGCCAAAGAAAAGAGGTGTAATAATGCTGATAATTTCCGATGTCATAAGAGGATATACCGATTCAATAATTTTAGCACAGCTTTATAAAAAAGACAGCTACGGCTATGAAATAAACAAAATAATACAAAGTGCCACAAAAAATGAATTTGAGCTAAAGGAAGCCACCTTATATACAGCCTTTAGACGACTTGAAAGCGGTGGATATATAGTTTCGTATTGGGGCGATGAAAACACAGGCGCAAGACGAAGATACTACACAATAACCGAGCAGGGCAGGGCACTTTACAAAGAAAATTATGCGGACTGGAATAGGGCAAAAGAGATGATTGATATTTTACTTAAATAACTGGAGGTAGCAAAATGAATAGGAAAATTTTAAACTATGTAAACGGACTCTTCTCCGATGTTCCAAGAACTAAAAAGTCGATGGAACTCAAAGAAGAAATACTCTCAAATATGAATGAGAGATATAATGATTATATATCCGAGGGAAAAAGCGAAAACGAAGCATATAGCTTAGTTATCTCAAATTTTGGCGATATTGATGAAATGCTAAGAGAAGTTATGCCGGATGCTGAATTTGTAAGAGAAGCAAATGTTCACCGAAGGAAGAAAGGGAGAAATATTGCCATTGCAGTCATGATGTATATACTCTCACCATTTATTCTGGTGGCTATATCAAGCCTTGGAGTCTTCGCATTTGGTAATGTCGCATTATTTGGCACATTAGGAATTTTTGCAATGTTTACTTTTGTAGCGATTGCCACAGGGATTCTAATCTACACTAATTTCTCAATTCCAAAAGAATATAAAGACTATAATAAATATCAAAGCGGTGATGACAGAATTGATAATATGATTAATACTGGATTTGAAGAATTGGCGGGGCCATATATGGGAAATAGCAAAGAAGCGAGAATGAGGAGAGCAATTAGTGGTACAATTTGGAGTATTGCACTGCTTACATATCTTGCAGTGAGCTTTTACACAGGCGCATGGGGTACTACATGGCTAATCTGGATAGCCTACATGGTTATTGATAGAATAGTTGGCGTTATATATGAAATGAGGAGAAATTATGAGTAGAACAGGGCTTTTATGGATTAAATTAATAGTGCTAACACTTACATTAATATTAGTGTTGGGGTTTTTATTTCGAGGTATAATGGGGAATGGTTTTAACTTTTCACCAAATCAGATAAACTTCTTTGGATTTAGTATACTTTCAGGTGATAGCACTATGAGCGGTAAAACTTATGAATTTGAAAACATAGATGAAATAGAAATATATGCAGTAGCACTCGACATTATAGTAGAGGAGCATGACAGTGAAAAAGTAATACTTACCGACAATACAACAGTAAAAAATTCATCTGGGGAAACAAACAATACCATTAGCAAAAACGGCTCAAAACTCTACTTTGAGCAGCCAAGCAATTTCCCCACCAATCCACCAAAAGGTGAAGTAGTAGTGAAAGTGCCAAAGGGAAGCGTGATAGATTATGAGCTTGCTACTGCTGCAAATATCACAGTGGATGTAGAAAACTTAGGCAGTGATAATGAAATAAGCACAGTTGATGGCAAAGTAATAGTAAATGGTGCAGGGGAGAAGCTGAAGCTAAACAGCATAGACGGTGACATTGAAGTAAATGCCGAATATACTGAAATAAAAGCTGACAGCGTTGATGGTAACTTAAATATTATGGCCGGCGGTATTACCGAGGAAATCTCTATAAATACAATTGATGGCTCAGCGATAGTAACACTCACTGATGATGTAAAGTATAATGTGGAGTTTACTTCATTAAGCGGAAGCTTTATCCCAAATAAAAATTATGAAACAAGCCATGGCAGTGATTTGCAGATTGATTATACCAGTATAAGTGGCGATTTAAGCATTTTGGATTGAGATTAATAAATTTAGTGAGTCCATCCAATTTAAAGATTAAAAATTTTATATGTAAATATGCCTCCGCTTTACACGGAGGCATATTTACATATAATAAAAAAACTATAAATAAATGCAATATATAATTGACATTAAGGAAAATATATATTATAATATGTAATATAAGGAGGGTGGTTATGAAAAACAAAAAAATGAAAATTGCACGCATAGAGTGCGATATGAATCAAGAAGAATTAGCGAAAGCTGTTGGTGTTACAAGACAAACAATAGGTTTAATCGAAGCTGGAAATTATAACCCCACTCTTAATTTATGTATCGCAATATGCAAAGTACTTGGAAAAACATTGAATGATTTATTTTGGGAGGAAACATTATGAAAGGAAATGCAATTAAAGATGAACGTATCATAGCTGAAAGAAGAAAAATTCAGAGCACTGGATATAGTATCCTTGTCTACGCATTATTAATATCAATTTTGGTGCAGCAGTTTTTTCTCAGAGCACCGATAGAACAATATCTTGCAGAACTAATAATATTAATAGCTTCTGGGATTTACAATGCATACGGACACTACAAAAAAGGTATTGGTTTTTGGAATCCATCAGATCATGGAATGATGGAGACATTTAAAATCGCACTTCTATCAGGAATTGCACTTGTAATATCATATGGAGTTGTTGCAGATGATTATGAAATCAGTAGTTTGATAATGTATTTTGTAGTATATGTTGTTTTCACTTTTGTGTCACGCGTCATAATGATTAGAATAGAATATAAAAAGCGAGAGTCCATAGATAAAGAGCTAAATGATGATAGTCTAATTTAATGAATTAAAGATTGTAAGCATTTTAGATTAAAGACTATTGACAATATAAAATTTATATGGTAAATTAATAAAGAACTAAATATATCATTAAACACGATGA
>CAYJIJ010000016.1:0-23044 GCA_964370185.1 uncultured Oscillospiraceae bacterium | reverse complement strand
ATAAAATTTATATGGTAAATTAATAAAGAACTAAATATATCATTAAACACGATGATAAGGAATAGTAAGCGTTTCATGTGGTTTCAGAGAGCTGTCGTATGGTGCAAGACAGTACCTACAAAAATGCCGAACTCACCTTTGAGTGGTTTGCTGAAAAGATGAAGTAGGCAAAAACGGATGTCGACCGTTATAGCGACAAGGTATCGGCTTTTAGCCCGTACCGTATGAGTGCTTTCATTTGAAAGAATTAGAGTGGTACCACGGAAGAATTTTATCTTTCGTCTCTTAGGTTAGTTATAGCCTAAAAGACGAAAGATTTTTTGTTTTTAAAGATAAGGCTATCCTTACCATCTACTAAAATGTCATAAAAATTATGGAGGAAAATTTATGAACTATCAAAAGTACAGACAATACCCAGTAATGAATATGCCAAACAGAAAATGGCCGAATAATGTAATCACAAAAGCACCCACATGGTGCAGTGTTGATTTAAGGGATGGAAATCAGTCACTCGAAATTCCTATGAATTTAGAGCAAAAGCTTAATTTTTTTAGCTTCCTTGTAAAGATGGGCTTTAAAGAGATAGAAATAGGATTTCCAGCGGCATCGGATACCGAATACGAATTTGCAAGGCATCTAATTGATAATAATCTAATTCCAGACGATGTATTAATTCAGGTGCTTACCCAATCAAGGGATCATATTATAGAGAGAACATTTGAAGCTTTAAAAGGCTGTAAGCAAGCGGTTGTTCATCTATACAATTCCACTTCGATACTTCAAAGAGATGTGGTATTTGGCAATAGCAAGGAGCAGACTATTGAGCTTGCAGTTTCGGGTGCAAAATTAGTTTTAGAGGAAGAAAAGAAATATCCTGAAACTAAATTTAGATTTGAATACTCACCTGAGAGCTTCACAGGCACCGAAATGGACTTTGCAGCGGAGATATGCAATGCTGTAATTGATGTATGGAAGCCAACACCGGATAAAAAAGTGATTATCAATCTACCTGCAACGGTTGAAATGTCCACTCCAAACATCTACGCAGACCAAATCGAGTACATGTGTGGCAAATTAATTTGCAGAGACAGCATAGAGGTGAGCTTGCACCCACACAACGACAGAGGGACAGCGGTTGCCGCTACCGAGCTTGCTCTTTTAGCAGGAGCGGACAGAGTTGAGGGGACACTTTTTGGAAATGGCGAAAGAACTGGCAATGCCGATATTCTCACAATAGCGCTAAATATGTTTTCACAGGGCGTTGACCCAGAGCTTGACTTTACCGAGATAAACGAAATTATCAAAATATATGAAAAATGCACAGCAATGCCCGTTCATCCAAGGCACCCATATGCAGGGGATTTTGTATATACGGCATTCTCAGGATCCCACCAAGATGCAATAAGAAAAGGTATGGATAAAATCAAAGATAAAGATGTGCTATGGGAAGTGCCTTATCTACCTATCGACCCAATGGATGTGGGCAGAAACTATGACCCAATTATCAGAATTAACAGCCAGTCAGGTAAGGGCGGAGTAGCGTTTGTACTTGAGCAAAGTTATGGACTATACCTACCAAAACCATTCCAGCAAAACCTAAGTGCGGTGATAACTGCAATTTCCGATAAAACGCAGTCCTTCCTCACAAGTGATAAAATCCATGCAGTATTTGTAGAAAAGTATGTGGATATAAGGGCTCCAATTGTGCTAAAATGGTATGATGAAAGAATGATTTCTGATGCACAGGTTGAAGTTGAGGCAAAAATGGAGTATAATGGTGAAGCGAGAGAAATAAAAGGCGTAGGTAATGGCGTAATAGCGGCATTCTGCAATGCAATTGAAAATGCTTTTGGTGTCCATGTGGATATTATGGATTATCGTGAGCACTCAATGGAATATGGCACAAAAGCAAGGGCTATTTCCTATATTGAAGCAATGGGCACTGATGGTATAAAATACTACGGTGCAGGTACTTCAAGCAGTATAACCAAATCTTCACTCAGAGCAGTAGTAAGTACAGTTAATAAAATGATTAATAAATAGGGAGGATATCCACTAATGGGCATGACAATGACACAGAAAATCTTAGCGGCACACGCAGGACTTTCAGAAGTTAAAGCAGGGGAGCTAATAAATGCTAATCTTGACTTGGTTTTAGGAAACGACATAACCACAGCAGTAGCAATTCCCGAATTTAACAAAGCTGGAGCAAAAAAAGTATTCGATAAGGATAAAATTGCAATTGTTCTCGACCACTTTACACCTAATAAGGATATAAAAGCGGCGGAGCAATGCAAAACTTGTAGGGAATTTGCCTTTTTTCACGACATCACCAATTTTTACGATGTTGGTGAAATGGGGATAGAGCATGCGCTACTTCCCGAAAAAGGCCTTGTAGTGCCAGGTGATTTGGTAATAGGTGCGGACTCCCACACCTGTACATATGGTGCACTCGGTGCATTCTCCACAGGTATTGGAAGCACTGACATGGCAATTGGTATGGCGACTGGCGAAGGTTGGTTTAAAGTGCCCTCCGCTATTAAATTCAATATAATTGGAACTCCCTCCGAGCATGTAAGCGGCAAGGATGTAATACTTCATATAATCGGCAAAATCGGCGTTGATGGTGCAAGATATATGTCAATGGAGTTTGTGGGCGAGGGTATTAAAAACCTTACTATGGACGATAGATTTACCATAGCAAACATGGCTATTGAAGCAGGAGCTAAAAACGGAATTTTCCCAGTAGATGAGCAAACAATAGAATATGTAAAAGAGCATTCAACTAAAGAATACAAAGTGTTTGAAGCAGATGCAGATGCCCAGTATGACGAAGAATACACAATTAATCTAAGTGAACTTCGCCCCACAGTGTCCTTCCCACACCTTCCCGATAATACAAGGACAATAGACGAAGTTGGCGATGTGAAGATTGACCAAGTTATCATTGGCTCGTGCACAAACGGCAGAATAACCGACATGAAGATTACCGCAGACATACTAAGGGGCAAAAAGGTAGCTAAGGGTGTTAGAGTAATAGTTATCCCTGGCACACAGAAGATTTACCTCGACTCCATCAAACTTGGTTATGTAGAAGACATTGTTAATGCAGGAGCAGTATTCTCCACACCTACATGCGGCCCATGTCTGGGCGGTCATATGGGTATTCTTGCGGCAGGCGAGCGAGCAGTTGCTACAACAAATAGAAACTTTGTAGGCAGAATGGGGCATGTTGAGTCGGAAGTATATCTTGCAAGTCCGGCAGTCGCAGCGGCTTCAGCGCTTACAGGTAAAATATCTGACCCAAGTAAATTATAAGAGGAGGAAAAAACTGTGAAAGCACAAGGTAGCGTTTTTAAATATGGTGATAATGTTGACACCGATGTAATAATCCCTGCAAGATACCTAAATGTATCGACTGGTGAAGAGCTCGCAAAATACTGTATGATTGATATAGATAAAGATTTTGTAAGTAATGTAAAAAAAGGTGATATTATAGTTGCCGATAAAAATTTCGGATGTGGCTCTTCAAGAGAGCATGCACCTCTTGCAATTAAATTTGCAGGTGTTTCCTGTGTAATTGCTGCTACATTTGCAAGAATTTTTTATAGAAATGCAATTAATATCGGTATGCCAATACTCGAATGTGAAGAAGCTGCAAACGACATCTCAGCAGGGGATGAAGTGGCAATTGACTTTGATACCGGTATAATCACTAATATAACAAAAGGCAAAACATATACAGCACAACCTTTCCCACCATTTATTCAAAATATTATGAAAAGTGATGGACTTGTAAATTATACTAAAAACAAAATTGAAAATAAGGGGTAGTTTAAAATGGGTAGCTATAAAATTGCAGTTATTAAAGGAGACGGAATAGGCCCTGAGATTGTGGACGAAGCACTCAAAGTGCTAAATAAAATAGGTGAAAAATATAATCATACATTTAATTTCACAGATGTGCTTTTAGGTGGCGTGGCAATAGATAAAACAGGGACACCAATACCACAGGAAACAGTGGATATCTGTAAAGCGAGCGACAGTATTTTAATGGGTGCGATAGGCGACCCTAAATTTGATAATCTCCCAGGAGAGCAAAGACCCGAAAAAGGCCTGCTTAAAATCCGTGAGCATTTAGGTACATACTGCAATCTAAGGCCTGCTATTACACATAAAGCTCTAATTGATGCTTGTCCGCTTAAGAGTGAAATCGTTGGCGATGGATTTGACATGATGATCGTTAGAGAGCTAACAGGTGGCATCTACTTTGGGGACAGAGGCTACAGAGAGGGCAGATACGGCGAAGAAGCATTCGACACCGAAAGATACAGCCCAATGGAAATTACCCGCATAGCTAAAATCGGATTTGACACAGCTATGAAGAGAAGAAAAAAGCTAACCTGTGTTGATAAAGCAAATGTACTTGAAAGCTCAAGACTTTGGAGAAAAATAGTAAATGAAATGGCTAAGGATTACCCAGAAGTTGAGCTTGATTATATGTATGTGGACAATGCAGCAATGCAGCTTATTAAAAATCCGTCCCAGTTTGATGTAATGCTTACTTCTAATATATTTGGGGATATTCTCTCAGACGAAGCCAGCATGATTACAGGCTCAATTGGTATGCTACCATCTGCAAGCCTTGGTGCAACCACTAATGGACTTTACGAGCCTATTCACGGCTCAGCACCAGATATTGCAGGACAGGACATAGCAAACCCAGTAGCTACCATTCTATCCGCAGCCATGATGCTAAAATACTCATTTAACCTCGAAACTGAAGCAAAAGCTATTGAGGATGCAGTAGCTAAAGCTTTAGGCGATGGATACAGAACAGCGGACATCATGAGTGCAAACATGAAGCAAGTTGGCACTAAAGAGATGGGTAGCATAATAGTAAATAATATATAGTGGTTTAATAATAGATGTTTAAATTAAGGGTGACAACATGCACCCTTAATTTTCATGAATTGAGGTAATATAATGCATAGTGGTAGATTTGGAATTAAATTAGAGATATATGTCTTTCTTGCATTCTTTTTTGCAATGTTTGGCAGTATAATTACAGTTTCGCTTATTTTAGCGGCGGTAGTTTTTTTAGAGAAGAGCGTGTGGGCAGGGAAGATTGTAATACAGGCACTTTGTGTAGCGATATTTGAAACAATACTCATGGCAGTTGCCACAAATTTATTATGGTTTTCGAGCATTCCTTTAATCGGATTCATATTCATTGGCACAGCGGCACTCGCAATCAATATTGTGAGGCTGATAGTATTTACTATGTCAATTTATGCAATATTTAAAGTGGTTAAAGAAGGGGATGTATCGCTTCCTATATTTAGAAATTTTGCAGATGCAATATACAGCAAAGCTTAAATAATTGGAGATATTCGCAGATATCCGAATTTAGATGAAATTATATAAGGACTTTTACCTGCATATCACGGGTAAAAGTCCTTAAAATTTAGCCTTATTTTAATATATTTTTACAGCTTTACTTACATTTTCTATAAGACGATACAAAGCCTAATTGTGCAATCATAGGTATTACAGCATATCCAGCACTAACTTCTCCATTATTTAGATGAATATAACCTATACCCACAAATGTCAACACAGTAAAAAATATGCTAAGAGTAAGTAATAATTTCTTTTTGCTCAAAAAATTTCACCCCACAATAATATTTTTGTATTAGTACTCGATTTTCTTTTGTTTTTTTGCTTTAATATTTGCAAGTGGGGAGCTATCAATCGCCGCTTCTACTTGCTTGTTTGCCACATGGGTGTATATTTCAGTAGTAGCAATGCTTACATGCCCAAGCACTTCCTTAAGCACTCGAATATCTACCCCACCATGCTGATACATCAGTGTTGCAGCAGTATGGCGAAGTTTATGTGGTGAATAACCTTCACTATTTATCCCTGCCTTTTGAAAATAATCCTTAACTATCTGCTCAACTCGGCGTCCTGTAATCCTTTTTCCTTGCTTTGAGAGAAATAGAGCATTTTCCGACCCAGGTTTTGCCTTTATTAGCTTTCTCTCAGCAAAATAATTTTCATATGCTAAAATGCAAGCGCTATTTAAAAAAACAATTCTCTCTTTATTACCTTTACCGAGTAGGGTAAGGGAGTTTCCTTTTATATCGGTTAAATTAATACCCACGAGCTCAGAAAGGCGCATACCACAGTTTAAAAAGAAAACAAGTATGCAGTAGTCCCTTAGATTAAGCCCATTATTAGCCACAGAGAGTAGCTCTAAGCTTTCCTCTAAAGAAAGATACTTTGGCATGCTTTTTTTAAGTGAGGGGACTTCAAGCTCTTTTATGGGATTTTCGCTTAGTAGGTGGGACTTAGTGGTGAGATATTTAAAAAATGAACGAAGCGCTGAAACCTTTCTCGCCCTTGCAGAAGCACGATTACCATGCGCTTCCATCATATATGTAAGATATTCATAGGCATCGGATAAAGTAAATTTTTCTAAATAGCTTTTATCCATATCAGAGATGTCTATATCTTTAATGTCGATTATTTTAGTTTTGTCTTTAATAGCTTTTAAATAACGGAGAAATCCTCTTAAATCTATATAGTAAGCTTCCACAGTTTTAGGAGAGAGTCCTTTTATTGTAAGCATATAGTAAAGAAAATCTTTTAAAAAGCTCGGTGCATCGGAAAATCTTTGACTACTCATAAACCCCTCCTTAAACTTTTAATATTATAATTGTAATAGAATATTGCAAAAAGGTCAACATAAAAGAAAAATATCTTGAATAAATACCCCGAAATATGTTATTATTATGCATGGATAGTGAAATAATCTTAGTAGTCTAAGAAAACCCCAAGCAAAATACTTAGTAGCTTAAATTATAGACTTTGTAAAACTAAAATAAATATAGGTGGTATAAAGAAATGAAAATGTGGGCAGGAAGATTTAAAAAAGAAGCGGATAAACGCCTTGATGACTTTAATTCAAGTATTTATGAGGATGTAAGACTTTATGAGCATGATATTATAGGCTCCATGGCTCATGCAACAATGCTCGCCGCCTCGGGTATTATTGAAAAATCCGAGGGAGACCTCATAGTGAAAACCTTAGAAGAGATATTAAACGAAATTAAAAGTGGTGAACTTGAAATTGATATGAATAGTGAAGACATTCATATGTTCGTTGAAGAAGAGCTCACCAAAAGAATAGACAAAGCTGGAAAAAGACTTCACACTGCACGAAGCCGCAACGACCAAGTAGCACTTGACACAAGAATGTATGTAAGGGAAGAGCTTAAAAAGATTATATCGCTCACAAAGGATTTAATGAAGGTTTTATGTGATAAAGCAAGCGAAAATCTTAATACAGTAATGCCTGGATATACTCATCTGCAAAGGGCACAACCAATCACATTCGCCCACCATCTAATGGCATACACAGAGATGTTTTATAGGGATGTAGAGCGCATGGAGTCGATATATTCAAGGATGAATGTCCTGCCCCTTGGAAGTGGTGCTTTAGCAAGCACTACATACCCACTAAATAGGGAAATGGTTAAAAATGCACTGGGCTTCACCTCGGTATCAAGAAACAGCATGGACGGCGTTTCAGACAGGGATTATTGCATTGAGGCAATATCTGCAATGGCTATAATAATGATGCATTTATCAAGATTTTGCGAAGAAATAATTATGTGGTGCTCATGGGAATTTAAATTCATTGAGCTCGACGATGCTTTCTCCACAGGCTCTTCAATTATGCCCCAAAAGAAAAACCCTGACATCGCAGAGCTTATAAGAGGAAAAACAGGCAGGGTATATGGCGACCTAATGAATATACTTACAATGATGAAGGGAATACCGCTTGCTTATAATAAAGATATGCAGGAGTGCAAACAGCCCGTATTCGATGCACTGGACACTGTATCACTGTGCATTGAAACATTCATCCCAATGCTTGACACTGTAAAGGTTTTAAAGGAGAATATGAGAAATGCCGCGGCGAGAGGATTTATAAATGCCACCGACTGTGCAGATTATCTTGTAAAGAAAGGTTTGCCATTTAGGGAAGCTTATAAAATCACGGGTGAGCTCGTGGCAATTTGCATTGACAGGGGAGAAACCCTTGAATCACTTCCTTTATCTGAGTATCTAAAACAGTCGGAAATTTTTGATGAAGAAATTTACACTGCTATTAATTTAGAAAAATGCGTAAATGATAGAACTATTACAGGTAGCCCTGCACCACAGACCGTAGAAAAGCATATAAAAGAGATTTGCACTTATCTTGCAAATTAATGTGAGGTGAATATTAATATGTCAAAGTCTTTAAAATACACCTTAATCGGGAGTGGATTGCTTACTTTCGCAATTGTATTTTTTATATATGCCTTGGGTCATCCAGAGCTTTCATTTCCACAGAGTAATATAATTACATATATAATCTATATCGCATATATTTTTTTAATAATGTTCTTTTGGATATTAGCATTTAAAAACAAGAAAAGAAGATAACAAATAAAAATTACCATATCCCACTACATATGCTTTGGGATATGGTAAAATTATTTTTATGTACTATTCTACTTCAGCAACATAGTCCCATGCTTTAGTTTCAATAACATTTTGTTGCATGATAGGCTGGGTTTCATCGGAGGAGATAGTGTATTCCACCGCCTCATCAAAAGCTGTGGTGATTTTTTGGCAACGAACATCAACTTCATCAATACTCTCAACTAAAGTATCAAGCCTAATAGAGATTGAAGTCATAACTTCCGATACAGTGGAGCGTAGGTTGTCCACATTATGCCTAAAATTATCAATTTCTTCAGAAATAAAGCTCAGCTTACTGAGAGAATTTTCCTTTATTAAATTGGCTTCACGCATGGCTTTTTCTATAATGGAGTCAGCGGAGGTAGTAGCCTCGGCTATTATCCCACCTACATGCTGAAGAGTGCGATTATACTCATTATTTTTATCTTCTAAAGTTTCAATTTTATCCATTAGAAGTTTTGTCTGTTGTTCTTTAAGATGTATTTCTCTGCTGTCTTCATTAATCTTTGCAGTTTGGGCGAGTATATTTGAGTTTAGGCTATCAATTTCGGAAGTGAGCTTAAGCATTTTTTCCCGCTCATCCTTAATGCTGCCCTCAAGAGAGGAAATCTGATTGTTAAACTCTGCAATTTGTGCCGAGAGGTCATCATTTGCCGAGGTGAGTGTAGTGAGCTTGGCAGTAAGCTCTGCTTCTGTTTTTGTAGATTTAGCTGTAATCTCATCAATATATGCAAGAACGGATTTTCTGTCAAAACCTCCAAAGGCTGTGGACTTTATAAATTTATTCTCCGACATTCCGTCACTCCTTTTACAAAATTATTCAATTACAATTTTAGCAAAAAAAATAATAAATAGCAATAGGAAAAAACTCTTTTATAAAATAAACAAAAAAGGCATATCAAACGATATGCCTTAACTGCGAATATTTTATTATTCTTCTTTCATTTTTGCAAAGCAATCGCTGCAATAAACAGGACGCTCTTCGTGTGGTCTGAAAGGAACCTTAGCGATCTTTCCACAATCTGCACAAGTAGCTTCGAACATTTCTCTTTCGCCTCTTGCGCTTTGTTTTCTGGAGTCGCGGCATGGTTTACACCTTTGTGGCTCATTTGTGAAGCCTTTTTCAGCGTAAAACTCTTGCTCACCGGATGTGAAAACAAAGTCTTCACCGCATTCTTTGCATTTTAGATTTCTGTCTGCGTACATTTTTTTTACCTCGCTTGTTGGTTAGATTTACCCGTGGCACCTAAAGATAAATGACTAATTAATTTCAGTTGTACAATTAGGGGAAACAGGGCATATATGAAAAGCCAGCGCGGCCAATCAACTAAAAATATAAAGTAGAAGTTTACTCTCTGAGTTTTTTCCTAACTTTTTGTAATGTGTTATCAACATTCTTCGTACTGCATGAAAGTGCTTCTGCAATCTCTTTATAAGAATGTCCACTTAAATATAAGCTAAGTGCTTCTTTTTCAAAATTTGAGAGTAATTTATTGATAATTTGCCGTTTTAAATCGCTGTCTTCCATTTGAATAAACAATTCTTGTGGGTCATTACTATTTCCCAAATTGTACTCTAAAATATCCGATAGGGTATCATCATCAAGTGATAGGGGAATCTCGCATTTACGAGTGGCAAATTTTTTATTAGCTTTAACAGCCGATATAATTCGATTTGTAATACAATATGTAGCAAAAGTTTTAAAAAGTGTTTTTCGCTCGGTACTAAATTTTCTAACTGCATAAAACAGTCCAATAAGACCTTCTTGAATTACATCATCAATATCTGTATGTTTAGCGGAGATTGATCTTGCTTTATAAGTTATAAGTGGCATATATCTGATGACGAATTCTGCAAGTACAACATCTGAATTTTCATCATAATATTCTATTAGAATTTCATCGGAAAGTTCACGAAAAACTATATCCATATATACCTCAAAACTAATAACATTTATCAACCTATCTAATTATATGTGTAAAAGTGATAAATGTCAATACTATAAGAGTTTTTTAGTTATTTAATTTTAAAGTAAATGTAAATAATTAGTTATTATTACCAAATATTTATATATAATTAAAATAAAATCTAAAAAGACTCTTAAACAGTTACATCTTTTACCCATTTTCCACTAACAACCCTCCAAGTACAGAGAACTGTTTTGCATACTTCGTCAAGTTTAATAATTATGTAAACTACTGGCACACTCCATCCAAAGACGAATGCGGATAAAAATCCAAGTGGAATAAATATTGCCCACATAAAGATAATATCACAGAAGAGCACAAATTTTGCATCGCCTCCTCCACGGAGCACTCCCATCATATTTGTGAGTGTAATACTTTGGAAGACAGTAACGACGGATATAATATGTATTAATATACTTATATATTCCAAAGTAGCAGGTGAAAGGTTATCATAAAATCCAAGTATAAATGGTCGAATGATTTGCAGTGCAGTAGCCGCCATCAGTCCTAAGAAAAAGCTAATAATTATAAGGGTTTTAGCCATTATTTTTACTTGCTCATAATTACCTGCACCAATATTATTTCCTATAACTACTGCTGCGGCTGTGGTCACACCCATAACAGCAACATTCACAAGCTGTGAAATCACACTCACAATACTGTTGGCTGCTAAGAAATCAGTGCTCAGCCTGCCTATAATCACAGTTATCATAGAAGCACCCATTGACCACAAAAATTCATTGAACAAAATAGGTGTTACCATTACCATAAATGTTTTGAATTTTGAGAAATCAAAAGTAAAGAAATCTTTTGATTTGTATTCTAAGCTTTTGTCTATATAAAAGGTGTAGAAAAGCACTATTATTAATTCCTGAACCCTTGCTATTACTGTTGCATAAGCGGCACCGACTATCCCAAGCTCGGGAGCGCCTAAATTACCGAATATCAGCACCCAGTTCCAAAATACATTTGTCACAAGTGATATAGCGGAAACAATTACCGACATATTTACATTGCCCGTTGAGCGAAGCATCATAATTGTGCTACTACTAATTGCATAAAACACATAAGAAAAACAGACTACCGATAAATATTTCACAGCTTCATCTATAACTGCTTGGTCATTTGAGAAAATGGACAAAATCTCTTCGGGAAAGAAGATGGCTGAGAACATAAAAAAGAGTGCTAATGCAATAGCTATTTTATGTGCAAGGGAAAAGATGGATCTAACCATAGCTTTATCACCCTTGCCCCAGTATTGTGCGGACATTACATTTGAACCACTGCTTATACCAAAAATAAGTACAGTCATTATAAAAAAGAGCTGATTTGATATAGAGCTTGCAGCAAGTGAAATGTCACCCAATCTACCAATCATCACTGTGTCCATTAAATTTACGCCAAGGCTTATCACATTCTGACAAGCCATAGGGACTGCAATTAATGCTATATTTTTGTAAAAACTTTTTTCCTTAATAATCCAAGACATTAAAATATTCTCCTAATATATATCATATTGTATTCCAGTATTTTCTATCGAGATTTCTATACTGTATTGCCTCAGCTATATGTGGCATCTCCACACACTCTGAGCTCTCTAAATCTGCTATTGTACGAGCTACTTTTAGTATTCTATCATACGCTCTTGCAGACATTCCCATTTTATCGAAAGCAAGGCTTAGCATCTTCTTAGCATCGTCTGTAAGGTTGATATACTTTACAAGCTTTCCGGCGGGTATACGGCTATTTGCTGTGATGCCAATATCCTTATATCGCAAAAGCTGTATTTCTTTAGCTTTGTACACTCTCTTAGCTATATCAGCCGAACACTCTTCTTCTTGAGTAGAGGAGAGTGAATTATAATCTATTGGTGAAACTTCTATATGTATATCAAGTCTGTCAAGGAGTGGGCCACTTATTTTGTTTAGGTATCTTGTCACCGCGCCTTTTTGGCAACTGCACTCTTTAACAGGATGACCGTAATATCCACAAGGGCATGGGTTCATTGCACCAACAAGCATTATAGAAGCTGGGTATGTGTATCTTGCATTTGCTCGTGATATAGTTACTTTGCCATCTTCAAGCGGTTGTCTTAGTACCTCCATAGTAACCCTTGAAAATTCGGGGAGCTCATCTAAAAAGAGAACCCCATTATGAGCAAGTGAAAGTTCACCGGGCTTTGGTATCGAACCACCACCGGATAATCCAACCGAAGATATAGTATGATGTGGAGACCTAAATGGCCGCAGAGACACTATTCCATGACCTGAATCAAGTATACCTGCAATCGAATGAATTTTTGTTGTTTCAAGTGACTCTTCAAAAGTTAATGGAGGGAGTATCGAGGGTAGACGCTTAGCAAGCATACTCTTCCCAGTACCAGGGGGGCCAATTAAAAGAAGATTATGACTTCCAGCCGCCGCAATTTCAAGGGCTCTCTTTGCCTGCTTTTGCCCTTTAACATCGCGCATGTCTGGAGCTTCCAATAAAGTGGTTATACTTTCAGGAATATTTTTAGCAAGAGGAAGTTCACCCTCACCTCTAAGAGCCTTTACAAGCTCTGTTATATTGCTAACACCATATACTTTAATATTTTCAATTACTTTACCCTCGGCTATATTTCCTATTGGTATATATGCCTCAGTAATGCCAAGTGCCTTGCATTCAAGAAGCATCGGCATAATACCAGTTACAGAGCGCAGTTCACCATTTAGGGAAATTTCACCTAAAAAAGCACTGCTACTTAGGTCTTTTTTTATTATACCCTGTGATTTTAGAAGTCCGATAAGTATTGGTAAATCATATAAGGTGCTTGCTTTTTTAGTGCCTGCAGGTGCTAAATTTACCACAACTCTTCCTTTGGGAAAGGGAAATTCGTTATTTTTCATTGCAGAACGAATTCTGTCCCTTGATTCTTTTACAGCAATATCGGCAAGACCCACTATTTCAAAAGCAGGCACTGACATTGAAATATCTATTTCCACATTAATAAGATAGGACTCAATTCCTAAAAGACCCACACTCGGAACACTGCAAAACATATTTTCAGCTCCTTAGTATTATAAATTTAGACTTAAATCATTAAATATTAGATGCATATTGTAAAAGATTTTTTATATCATCCTGTTTTTTTGTCCTTGGCGTAGGAAGATATAAATTTAAACTTCTATTGGGAAATGATGTATCATATGAGCTCTCACAGGACTGATTATCTCACCCTTGCGCTCGGTATTTTGTAACAACAAGCAAATTGAGAATTTATATCAGACTTCTATTAAATATCAATTTCAAGGTATACGGGGCAATGGTCACTTCCCATAATATCCTTATGAATTTCAGCCGATTTTATCTTATCTGCAATTCTATTAGAAACTAAAAAATAGTCTATGCGCCAACCAGCATTTTTTTCTCTGGATTTAAACATATAAGACCACCAACTATATGCGCCTTCCAAATCGGGGTAAAGGTATCTAAAGCTATCGGTGAATCCCTCGCCGAGCAGTGCAGTTAGTTTATTTCTTTCGTCAGTAGTAAATCCTGCATTTTTTGTGTTTGTCTTTGGATTTTTAAGGTCAATTTCTGTATGGGCTACATTTAAATCTCCACAAACTACAACAGGTTTTACTAAGTCGAGCTTCTTTATATATTCTCTGAATGCATCGTCCCAGTCCATTCGGTAAGAAAGCCGTGCGAGCTCTTTTTGGGAATTAGGCGTATATACAGTCACAAAATAGAAATTCTCATATTCTGCGGTTATAACTCTGCCTTCGGTGTCATGCTCAGGCATTGCCAGACCAAACTCGACTGAAATTGGTTTTACTTTACTAAAGACAGCAGTTCCCGAATAACCTTTTTTTTCAGCAGAGTTTTCATATATATGATAACCATCCGGTGAAAAATCAGCCTGTCCTGGTTGCATCTTTGTTTCTTGTAGTGCAAAAATATCACTATTTATTTCTGAAAAATAATCATTAAAGCCTTTACCAAGGCATGCCCTAAATCCATTTACATTCCATGATACAAATTTCATAATTATAAATATTCCTTTCTGATGTTTATAGTTTTAGCAGTCAAATATTTTCATATATTTCTCCAAGCCTGCAATGCAAAGAAGCGCAGGGGAGAGCTTTGCTGTTTTTTTGATAATATTTATTATTGATAAATCTGAAAAAGTAGAGAATAATCACAGTATATAACTATAAATGTGTAACCTTTATCAAGACTTTTCTTTTAAATCTTTTTTTATTCCAAAACCGCTTATGTCGCCCCTAACCATTGCTCCAAATATAAGCTTTTTTACACCTTTTTTTTCTTTGTCAAGCTTATATAAAAAGTCCTTTGTCCATTGTCTTTCTGTATGACCATCCACGGGGCAACTGCTCTTAACGATTGGTATTTTTTCAGCCTTAGCCACCTTGATTATATCACGCTCTTCGGCAATAATTAGAGGTCTTATAACAGTTACATCTTTTCTCGACATATATGTAACAGGTGCAAAACTGCCAACACGTCCCTCATTAAACAAATTCATTACGAAGGTTTCCACCGCATCATCATAGTGGTGACCAAGTGCGATTTTATTACATCCTGCCGCTTTAGCCGCATCATGCAGTGCACCGCGTCTCATTCTGGCACATAGACTGCAAGGATTATTTTCTTTTCGCACATCAAATATAACTTCTGCGATTTCAGTGCGCTTAATTATATACTCTATTTCAAGCTCTTTAAAATAATTTTCAACCGTGCTGTAATCTGTGTGAACACCGTCAAAACATGGATCAAGGGTAATTGCTACAATCTCATAATTTACCCCTAAAAATCTACTAAGCTTTTTAAGCCCAGCCGCAAGTATCACAGAATCCTTACCACCGCTCACACCAACAGCTATTCTATCTCCTTCACTTATCATATTATAATCGGTTACTGCTTTGCGCAGATACCCAAGAATTTTTTGCATATCTTTACCTCATTCTAATAAACTCAAATACATATTAACTCATTCTCTATTTTATACTTAAATAAATAATTATGCAACAAGTATTTTATTTAGAGTAATTTTGTGGTAGAATATATTGGTTGTAAAATGGCAATAACCTTATGATAAACTTTTTTGCAAATTAACTAATCTATAAAATTATAATAAAAGTTGGTGCTAAATGAAAGCTGAAAATAAATACACATCTTTAATGAACAACACATTTATATTTGCAATTTCCACTATTAGCTCAAAGCTCATGGTGTTTCTTTTAATGCCCCTCTATACAAGGCTTTTAACCCCTGCAGATTATGCGGTAATGGATATTATAGTACAAAGTTCAAATTTGATTATTCCTCTTGTTTTTGTTGGAATGAGCGAAGCTGTAATCCGTTACAGTTTAGATAAATCGGTGAGAAAAAGCGATGTCTTCACCGTTGGTATAACCACTTGCCTGAAAGGATTTGTAGCATTTTTACTCCTATTGCCGCTTTTAACTTTATACGAGCACACTGCTGATTACATAATATATATCTACCTATATGTCATTTCCGCTTGCCTACGAGGTGTCTGCACTCAGTTCACAAGGGGAATAGGGTATGTAAGGCTTTATGCGTTCGACAGTGTATTTGCAACCATTACTATTTTAATATTTAATGTTATATTTATGGTAGTGTTTAGACTTGGAGTTACAGGATATATTTTGTCAATTATATTTTCAAATCTAATATCGGTGCTGTTTTTAGCATTATCTGCAAAACTTCACCGATATTTTAAACCTATTAATTACAGCAAAAAAGTACGCAGGCAGATGATTTCATACGCATTGCCACTTATACCCACCACAATATTTTGGTGGATAATGAATGTATCGGACAGATATTTAGTAGAGTATTTCACCGATGCAACCACAATGGGTCTTTACTCTGCTTCATATAAAATACCTACAATTATCTTTTTAATTTCTTCTATTTTCACCCAAGCATGGCAACTTTCCGCTATAAGCGAATACGACCAAAAAGACAAGGACAAGTTTTACTCAAGAGTATTTAATCTTTTAATGTCGGCGGTATTTTCTGCTGCTTCCTTTATAATATTAGCTATCAAACCATTCACTTTCATATTAATGGAGGCGTCATACCACTCCACAACTCAAACTGCAGTTGTGCTTGTTTTAGCGATGGTGTTTAGCTGTTTTTGCACCTTCTATTCAAGCTTTTATATGGCATCTAAAAAGAACAATATGTCACTTGTAACCACTTTAGTGGGAGCTGTGATGAATTTACTGCTAAACATACTAATGATACCGATAATCGGAGCACAGGGTGCGGCAGTTTCAACCTTTATCAGTTATTTCTCTGTGTTTGTATTTAGAGTGATTGATACCAGAAGATTTGTTAAATTAAAAATTAATTACACTGTTTTAATGTTTAATTTATTGGCAGTAATTTTGCAAATTGTATCCACTTTAGTGCAGGTGCAGCACAACTGGCTCGTACAGCTACTACTATTTATATTTATATTGCTTCTTAATTTAAAGTCTTTGCTTATCACTCTGATACACATCTATGAAAAATATTCGAAAAGAAAAAAATAAATGCTATGAGGGAGTGCGATTATATGCTTAAAAAAATAAACGAAGAGCAGTTTGGAAGAGTATATGAAATAATGGATAATAGTCTGCCCATAGAAGAGCACCGCCCCTATGAAAATCAGCTTGCGCTTTTAAAAAGGGAAGAATACAGCATTTTTGCAATAGAAGATAGCAATAATATAACGGGATTTATGGCAGTATGGCAATTTGAGCAATTTGCATTCATTGAGCATTTAGCGGTGGACGATAAATTTAGAAATAGAAGCTTGGGCAGCAAAGCTTTGAGTGAAATATCAAAAATAATTAAAATACCAATAATATTAGAAGTTGAACCACCTACTGAAGAAATACGGGGAAGACGAATAGAATTTTACAAAAGAAACGGCTTTTTTCTAAATGAGTATAAATACCTGCAACCACCACTTTACAATGGCGCACCCATTATTGATTTAATGCTTATGAGCAGTGGAGCAGAGCTGAGCGAGGAAAAGTTTAACCAATACAGGGAAATTCTCTACAAAAATGTTTATGGGTGCAGTGTAGGGGAATATATATGATTTATATTTTTATTATAGTCCTATCGCTAATTCAGCTCGGAGCAGGATATATAATGCTTAAATTTCCAGTTCCACATAATGAAGCTAACAGTCCAAGTCGAGCCCATTATGGCTCTAAGAGAGCAGCTCAAAATGAGAGTAACTGGCTTTTAGCGCAAAATCTCTATGGCAAATACTCTTTATATGGTGGAGGCTTTTATCTTTTAATCAGCTTATTCATATTACTACCTACTTTTTTATCAATGGCTAATGAAAATGCTTCGCCAGAGTATATACACGCTTTATTTTTCATCCTGCTACTTTTTCCATATTTTGCAGCAATAGTTTTTAGCAGAATATTAACCGAGAAAAAATTAAATAAATAAAAGGCTGTCACTTCACTATCTGTGATACTGCCACAAAGCTAATAACTAAATTATGCTCATACCCTCCGCTGTTTGTGGGGGTATGAGCATAAAAAATTAGTTGATTTATATAGTTTGACTTTGAAGTGAAAGTGCCATAATTATAGCTACGAATTATATTTGTTCATTGCTTCGTCCATATTGCCCTCACTAATAAGTGAAACTATTTCACCGCAGTTTTTAAGTGCTATGGAGAGATCCTCAGTTTCTTTTTTAGTAAACTTACTGAGCACCCAATCGGCTAAATCATATTCAGGATGGGGCTTTGCGCCTACACCAAGCTTAATCCTTGGAAATTCATCATAACCTGTAATATATATGATGCTTTTAATTCCATTATGCCCGCCATGGCTACCTTTTCTGCGAATTCTGAGTTTTCCAGGCTCAAGGGATATATCGTCATATATTACAATCACATTGGATAGGGATACTTTATAGTATTCCATTGCCGCACGGACAGCTTCGCCGGATAAATTCATAAAAGTAGTAGGTTTCATAAATAAAACTTTTTTTCCACCAATAACAGTTTGTCCGCAAAGGGATTTAAACCTAAGCTTATCCACTTTAAATCCAAACTTTTCACCCATTGCATCCACTGCTAAAAAACCTGCATTGTGACGAGTATTTTCATATTTACTGCCAGGGTTTCCAAGTCCTACAACAATATAGTCAACAGAACCCATTGCAGGCTTATTATTTTTAAAAAATTTCTTAAACATAGTAATGACCATTTCTTTCTTTTAAGTTGGATAAAAATATTTAGTAGCTAAAAGCTTATCTTCCTCTGCGATATCGTCTCTTTCTTTTATTTATATAGAAGATAAAAAATATATACACAGCCAATAGAAGTACCACAAGTATTAGAACAAATTTAAACATAAATGTATCTGTAATTCCCCATAGCTCGTCTATAAATGTTTCAAAGCTACTCGCATTTACAGTTTCCGCTGCAACAACTTCAACACTTCCAATTTCTCTGCCTGCTAAAGAATATGTTGCAGTACCGATGTAATCCCCACGCTCAACAGGAGCGTTAACAGCAGAGGGAAGATCAAGCTCGACTGTTACGCTCTCAACATCGAGCGACTCAGGAAGTAGTGCGGTGAGCATTTCACCACTCATAAGCTTAAGATGATCTTTATTTTCAGAGGCGAGACGAAGAGGGACTTCTGTGAGTGTTTCACCTTTATCTACAACTGTTTTTACTTTAAATGCAGAAAATACCCAGTTGTAAATCTTATTGGTTTCTACAAATGCCGGATGATTATCATCGTCTCCAGCAGGTACATCCATTACCACAAGGATGTAATTATATCCCTCTCTTGTAGCTTTAGATGCATATGAATATCCGCGTCCCTCTACAAAACCAGTAGAATTACCACCTTTAGACTCTATTCCACCTACAATTGAAGGGGAGTAGTGCGGAGAAGAACTTATCACAGTGCGATTAGAATTATTCCAATGAAGAGTGTCATGCATATTTGTGGGACCGCCATTGTATGTAGCCGTTGTGAGTATGTCCGCAATTAAAGGGTTATCAAGTGCATACTCAATTATTAAATGCATATCATAGGCGGTAGTATAATGATTTTCACCTTCAAGCCCATGTGAGTTTTCGAAATTCGTATTAAGGGCGCCTATCTCTTGAGCCTTTTTATTCATCATCTCAACAAAATACCCCTCAGAATTATCACCCACATAGTTTGCCGCCATCATTGCAGCATCATTAGCACCTGGGAGGAGTATAGCGTATAAAAGTTTGTCAAGAGTGGTGAATTCACCATTTAAAAAACCACCCAAAGGCACCGAAACGCCACTAATTCGTGTATTATAAAGATAGTTTTGTATTCCAATAGTCATTGAAGCTTCTGCTTCTTCAAGTGGTTTCGGGGTGTTTTCAATTACTACAATTGCCGTCATGAGTTTTGTCATATTTCCTGGGTTTATCTTTTCATCTGAGTTTATATCAAGTATTACTTCGCCCGTATCCGTATTTACTAAGTAAACAGAAGAAGCTGAGAGCTGAAAATCAGTTTGATACTGTGCAAATGCTACAAGTGAAAATATAATGGAAAAAGTAATTAATAATGATATATGTCTTAAAAATTTTTTCATCCCTACCTCCGTATATCTATAAAAAAGTTTTAAATTAATAACTGCAACAATAAATTTATTGGCTAAAATGTAAAAAAATACTCAAATCTATGGAAAAAAACACTGAAATTATGTATAATACTTTAGAGAGTTTCTATCTAAAGAAATTATACTGAGATATTGTAACACATAAATTAGATATTTTAAAGATATTTTTACTACATAAAATTAATTTTTGGAGGTTTATTATGAAAGATTATCGTTTTGACACGCTCACAGTACATGCGGGAATAGAAAGTGACCCAACTACAAAAAGTATAGTAATGCCCATACATATGACAACGGCATATGAATTCGAAAGCACTGAATATGCAAAAGATCTTTTTGATTTAAAAGCCGCAGGCAATATATATACAAGACTGCAAAATCCCACAACTGACGCACTTGAACGCCGTATTACAGCACTTGAGGGCGGTGTGGGATCACTTTGCTTCTCCTCGGGACATGCCGCAATATTTAACACTATTTTAAATTTAGCCACAGCAGGGGATGAAATAATATCCTCACTTTGCATCTATGGCGGTGCGATAAATATGCTTGGTGTTACTCTGAAAAATATCGGGATTACTACTAAATTCGTAGACCCTGATAATTTAGAAGAGCTTGAAGCTACAATTACCCCAAAAACAAAAGCTATATTTACCGAAGTAGTGGGAAATCCCAATGCAAATGTATCCGATATAAAAGCTATGGCGGATATTGCTCACAAACATGGCATACCGCTAATAGTTGACTCAACATTTACAACGCCATACTTAATAAGACCAATTGAGCATGGTGCAGATATAGTTATCCACTCCGCTACAAAGTATTTAGGTGGTCATGGTACTTCCATGTGTGGTATAGTTGTGGACAGTGGTAATTTTAAATTTGAGGGAAATGAAAGGTTTGCAAGCTACAATACACCCGACCCAAGCTATCATGGACTAATTTTCGCAAGGGACTGCGGAAATGCAGCTTTTATTACAAGGCTTAGAGTACTCTTTATGAGGGATTTAGGCGCTACCTGCTCACCATTTAACGCATTTATGGTGCTCCAAGGGGTGGAAACACTTTCACTTAGAATGAAAAAGCACTGCGAAAATGCAGAAAAGGTAGCAAATTATTTAAGCGGTAATAAATACATCACAAAAGTAAACTGTCCAGCACTGAAAGATAGCAAGTATTTTGCTTTAACAGAAAAATATCTGCCAAAGGGAATAGGCTCAGTATTTACATTTGAAATAGATGGCGACCGCACAGTGGGTGGCAAAATAATAGATAATTTAGAGCTAATTAAAAATGTTGCAAATGTGGGCGATGTGAGAACACTCATAATCCACCCAGCTTCCACCACACACAGCCAGCTAACAGCGGAGCAGCTAATTAAGTCGGGCATTACCGAGGGTACAATAAGGCTTTCGGTTGGGATTGAGGATGCAGAAGATATAATTGCAGACTTAGAAGCGGCTATTGCAAAGGCATTTGCATAGAAGCTACATCTATTCAATAATAGTGTTAAAACTACATCAAGGAGCAAGTTAATGATTTATGTTACAGGGGATACACACGGCGACTTAGAGGGATTTAAAAAGAGAAATCTAAGGCAACTAAAAAAAGGGGATACCCTTATAGTTTGTGGTGACTTTGGTTTTCTTTGGGATAATTCTAAAACAGAGCAAAAAGCCATACAGTGGATCGGCAAACAGAAATTTAACACACTATTTATTCATGGAACGCATGATAATTTAGATATAATAAACTCATATCCTGAAGCAGATTATATGGAGGGCAGAGCGAGGCAGATTTTTAAGAATCTCTATGCACTCTCAAATGGACATGTTTTTACAATTGAGGATAAAAAGGTCTTTGTTCACGGTGGCGGTGAAAGTGATGATATTGATACGAGGATGAGCCTTGGTACATGGTGGGAGGGTGAAATGCCCAGTGAAGAAGAAATAAGTGATACTATCACAAGACTTTCACATTTAGAAAATAAAGTGGATTATATAATCACTCATCAAGCTTACCCAAAAATAGAATCAGGCCTTTTAGCTAAAAATACCTCTGAAAATACTTTTAACGA
This sequence comes from uncultured Oscillospiraceae bacterium, assembly GCA_964370185.1. Lineage (GTDB taxonomy): Bacteria > Bacillota > Clostridia > Oscillospirales > Ruminococcaceae > CAYJEQ01. The sequence goes on along the minus strand of CAYJIJ010000016.1, from coordinate 790 downwards.
TTTGCTTAAGTACATATCTGAAAATGTTCAGTTTAAAAAATGGTTTTTTGGCAAATATCATATTGATAAAATAATACCCACAAGATATATTGCAGTTTTTAACCAAATTGCAAAAGCTGAATAGTATATAATTAATTACTTATAGTTTTAATCCGCGTTACAGCTGTGATGCGGATTAAAAAATTAGTTTAATGTGAAAAAATTATTTTTTTGTGAAAAAACTTGACATTAGTAAATTCATGGTATATAATACAAAAAACAAATAAGTTAAACCTTTGATAAAGAGAAGTAATCGGAATATTAATTTATAGAGAACCTCTGATGGTGGAAATGAGGTATGAGATATCCGACGAATGGACTTTTGAGGGCGGCTTGAACAGATTTTATTATCTCAGTAGATGCCGACGGGAACCCACCCGTTATCCATCGGGCATCCATGTTAGTGGATGAATAGAGTGGATGCATTTTTGCATCAATTTGGGTGGTATCACAGAAGTTTAGGCTTTTGTCCCTTACAGGGGACAGAAGTCTTTTTTATTTGTTTTAAAAAATTTTTTGGAGGAATAAGAAATGAAAAAAGCAAATTTTTTAAAGGTTTTTTCAGCGATATGTTTAGCGGCGGCTATGATACCACTTGCAGGATGCACGGCGGCAGAAGACGGCGATGCAGAAATTTCAAGTAGCAGTACAATAGAAAAAGTGGGGGGAGCGGAAGCAGAAAGCTATAAAATAGCAATTGTTAAACAGCTCGATCATGCTTCACTCAATGAAATTGCAGTAGCTATTTCTG
>CAYJIJ010000015.1:0-40294 GCA_964370185.1 uncultured Oscillospiraceae bacterium | reverse complement strand
ATGCACAAGCACAGGACAAAGACTCTCAAAAATTCCCCAGATTAAAATACTCCGATGACTGCACTGCTATATATGAAGTGTTTTGACTTAATCACGGATAGCATTTTCATATTAAATGACTTTATAAATAAAACCCCACGACTGTGGGGTTTTTAAACTAAAGAGAAAAGCGAAACCGCAAAAACTCACTGATTTTTTGCTTACTGTGTCGCTTAAAACTTTAAAATGACGCTCATATACCATCGTATTACTCGCTTATTTTAAAATTTAGCTCCTTGTATTTCATCCTTTCTCATAAGTCTTTTAGATTACAGACTTCGTCTGCAATCTAAAATCCCACGCCGTGGCGTGGGGTTTTATTTATGAAAAAATGACTACTATTTATTTTTTAAAGCATATCTAATGCACCTTGCATAAGCAGTGAAGTCACCGCAATTACAAACCAGCACAACGCTCCAAGTATCAGTGATTTTTTCCCATTCTTTATAAGCTTTGCAAAATTCGTGCTAAGTCCTATGGCGGACATAGCCACCACTATCAAATATTTGCTCAAAGAGCCTATGTAGTCGGTCATGTCTAAAGGAAGTATCTCAAATGTGTTTATTATACTTGTGAGTATAAAGTAGACAATGAACCAAGGGAATATTTTTGCTATAGAGAATTTTGCCTCACTATCTTTTTGGCTTTTTGAGCGGTAAAGTGCAAGTGAAAAAGTTATGGGGATTATTAAAAGTGTTCTGGTGAGCTTAACTATTGTTGCAAGGCCTCCAGCTGTGTCACTGAAAGTGTATGCAGCAGCTACAACCGACGAGGTATCGTTTATTGCCGTGCCTGCCCATACTCCAAATCCCATATCCGTCATCTGCATCATATTTCCGATTGCTGGAAATATGAGTACTGCTAAAATATTGTAGAGGAAAATTGTTGAGATTGCAGTAGTTACTTCTTCTTCGTCGGCTTCTATTACAGGTGAAGTTGCCGCAATGGCACTTCCTCCACATATGCATGTACCCACAGCAACTAAAGTGGCTACTTTATTCGGTATTGCAAGTGCTTTACTTGCAAAATAAGCTGTTATAAAGCAAGCTGTGAGGGTTGCAGCCATGATTAGAAGCGACTGGCTTCCCACTGCAAGCACATTGTTTAAATTAAGCTCAAATCCAAGCAGTACAATTGCCGCTTGAAGCACTTTTTTGCTTGTAGCTTTAATTCCTGCGTCAAAACTCTTACCCTTAATAAAAGAGGCGCATATCATGCCTATAAGAATTCCGAAAACCGCTCCTCCGATAAGAGGCACCTGTTTCCCTAAGAAATAAGCCAATGACCCTACTCCAAAGGCAAGTAACACTCCTAAAATATTCTTTTTAACATAGAATCCACGCCACATTATCGGAAGTGTGGCAACAAATGCAACCATTAAATAAAGAAGTATTTCTGTTGTAAGCATTCTCAACCCTCCATTCACACATATTTCCCACTAATAATACACAAGAAACTTTAAATGCTATGACAGAGCTCCCATCACCCCATGAATGTGAGAGCTCTGAAAGAAACTATAACGAGGCTAAGTTGCCACTCGATAAGCATAATCAAGCCTGACATCCTATACTTAATTTACCCCATCAAAAAAATCATACATCACTGAAATTGATATTTACCTTCTTCAAGGCGAAGTAATATTTTTTCCGTTCTTCACTATTACTTATACTATTCCCACTAAATCCTGTTAGCGATATTTTAGCTTTGTGCCTATTCCAAGCTCAAGTGCACGGTTATAATACATTTGTCCGAGTGCAATATCACTTGTGGAAAGTCCTCTGTGCCATAGCAATATGCGCTCTTCTTCGCTCTGTCTTGCTGGTTTAAGCCCTGCAACAACTTGGCCAAGCTCGCCGTGCAGTGTTTCCTCTGTGAGTTTTCCAGCTCTTACATGTGGGCTTAGGCTTCCGAGCTTTCCACCCTCTTTACACTGACCCCAGTCGTCAACAACAATTTTATCCATAACATCGGTTAGGCTCAGTTCATTAGCACTGATTGTACCATAAGGCACCACAAAGCAACCTGGGCGTACCCATTCTGTTTTAAGCAGTGGCATTGGTTCCATCAGACGTGTTGCTTCTACCATGATGTCGGCACCTTTTAGGCAGGCTTCACTGTCGGGTGCTATAATTATCTTTTTGCCGAGCTTTGCTTCAAGCTCTGCCGCAAATTTTTCCATTGATTCTTGGCGTTTACTATTAATTCTGATTTCGTCAAAATCATATAGATGGTCAAGAAGTACTACATTCCAAAAAGCTGTCCCTCTGCATCCTAAATGTCCGAGTATTTTATTCTTCTTTTTAGCAAGATATTTTGCGCCCACTGCGGTAATTGCTCCGGTGCGCATTGAGGTGATAGCCGTCGCATCTATCACCGCAAATGGTGCACCAGTTGTGGGATCAAATAAGTTGAGCAGTGCAAGCTCGGATGGTAAATCTTTTTCGTAGTTATATACATAGTCCCCTACGATTTTTACCCCTGCTACCTGCATTGGCTCTATATATCCTCTGAGCACATTAAAATGCCCATGATATTCTGGATTGGGGTTTAGATGAACTCTTGGCTCAATTTTTGTTTTGCCCTCGCCCTGTGCTTTTAAACTTTCCTCGATAGCCGATAGAATGTCGTCATTTGATAGATTAATCTTTTCGATATCCTCTGCGTTTAAGTATAATATTTCCATAATGCCTCTCCTTTTACATGTTTTTTTCTTTGACTTTATTTTACACCTTTGTACGAATATTGTAAAATAGTTATTATTAATCAATCAATAATAAAAAGCTTATGATGATTTTAGAGGTAGCACCGCTCAACTTATTTAAAGATGATGATATACAAAAATTATCAGGCACTACTATTTACACATCCAATTTGTAAATTATTGACTTTAAACTTCTAATTTTATATAATAAGTACAGACATTCATCCGTTTTGAAGTGCTATCTTGGAGGTGATTTTTTGACAATTCGTGACATGAAAATTTTAATAGAAGTTGCGCGCTTTAGCAATATGACTGCCGCTGCGAAAAATTTGTATATATCACAGTCAACCATAAGCCAAACTATTTCATCTATTGAAGATCAGTATAAAATAAAAATCTTTGAGAGAACACCAAAAAAACTTACTATTACAAACGACGGCACTATACTGCTTGACTATTGCAATCAAATTGTAGATTTGCATAATAAAATGGAATTTTCTCTCAAGCACTCAAGGCAGAAGAGCATTTCTATTGGAGCAACAATTATCGCTGCATCAAGTATACTAAATGAGGTGTGGTTTGAGTACCATATAAGCTACCCCGAAGTAAAAAGCAGGCTCTCGGTGGATGAAAGCGACGCTTTAAAATTCAAGCTTCTTGAATGCTCCCTTGATTTTATTATTACTGAGGAATATATTATACATCCCGATCTAATTTCCATTCCATTTTTGACCGACCACTACACTTTTATATGCTATGAGGGGCACCCCCTTGCGGATAGGAGCAGTATTGCGCTCAGTGAAATAAAGGATGAAATCTTTTTGCTCAGAGAAACTGATAATCCTACCAGAATATTAATCGAAAAGGTTATGAATGATGCGGGGCTAAGCTATGCAGTCGGAGGGTGTTTTAGTAATATAGACAGCCTTAAAATGGCGGTGCATGATAAAATAGGTGTGACAATTCTTGCAAGCAGGCTTATTCGCTCTTCACTCTTCGAAAGTGGAATTATCTCCATTCCAATAACCGATTTCTCATATACACGCTCACTATCCGTGGTATACCGCAAAGCATTAAATTTTGATAAAAAACCACACCTATCAGCCTTCCCCGAGCTTTTAAAGAATAAGTATCATTTGTAGATTACTTTTCAGCCTACTATCTGTTGACGCACTAATAAACTATACGAAATGCACTCATTTTTTATGCCCTACCTTCGCCAGCGAAGGTAGAGCATAAATTTAGTTATTAGCTTTGTGCGATGCAACAGCCTATGAACCTTTTATTAGCATATTACTCCGCTTTAATTATCTCTATCGACTCATCTGCTTCAATTAAATGCTTGAGGTATCCATATCCCTCTTCAGTCATTGAGTTGTATGGCACAAACCTCAGTGAAGCTCCATTTATGCAGTATCTGAGGCCCCCATCATCTTCTGGCCCGTCGGTAAACATATGCCCTAAATGACTCTTTCCCGAACGGCTTTTAATCTCGGTAGCAGGAAAAGCAAATTCTTCCTCGGGTGTTTCTATTAATACTTCTTCCGAAATAGGCCTTGTAAAACTTGGCCAGCCTGTGCCTGAGTCATATTTATCGTTTGATAAAAATAGCGGCTCCCCCGTTACAACATCCACATATATCCCCGGCTCATAATTATCGTTGAGCTCATTTGTAAATGCTATTTCGGTGTCGTTATTTTGTGTTACATTAAACTGAAGCGGAGAGAGCATTTCTTTTATTTCTTCTGTACTGGGCAGTGGATAATTGCTGTGCTCTATTACAGTTTCTTCGGTGGCAACACTCAAATCAATATGGCAATATCCATTTACATTCTTCTTTAAATAATCTTGATGGTATTCTTCGGCATCATAAAAATTATCAAGCGGCAATACTTCCACCACTATATCTTTATTATAATTTTTCGCAAGCTCCGCTATAGCCTCATCAATAACAGCTTTGTCCGCTTCGTCGGTATAATAAACTCCCGAGCGGTATTGAGAACCGATGTCCGGCCCCTGCCTGTCGACTGTGGTGGGGTCTACCACTTTAAAGAATTTATCTAAAAGCTCCTTTAGGCTCACCTGCATGGGGTCGTATACGACTCTTACAGTTTCTGCATGGCCTGTGTCTTCATATATTACATCCTCATAGCTTGGGTTTTCGGTGTCACCATTTGCATATCCCGAAAACGCATCATATACCCCTGCAATTCTCGACATATACTCCTCCACACCCCAAAAACATCCACCTGCTAAGTATATAGTGCTTAAATTCTTTTCTTCAATCAAAGCGTTTATATCCACTTTCACTTCGTTAATCACCACTTTTTCTTCATTAGTATCGTTTGCATTATTTGCTTTTTCTGCTGGTGCACTGCTCACTGTACATGCTTGTAGTAATAAGGCTGATATAAGCACCATCATCACAATAAAAACTCCACTTTTATTCAGCTTAAACATCTAAGTACCTCCTTTATCATTCCCCGTTAAATCTTCCCATACACTTTCATCTTCATAGGCATAACAAAGTATACGAAAAAATATCTGACCACCAAAGCTTCCCAGCGTCTGCCTCTGATTACTTTGTGTAACTCAACTATACTATTTAAGTCTATTTAATTCAATAGTATTTAATATTGGTACTATTAAATTTTTGTGTACTTTAACATTTGGTTAATAAAGTGTTCAAGGATAAAAAATAAAGAGGATTATCGCAAAGCTTTTGCTGGCATCTGTAAGCTCCACTGTGTTTTTATAAAATATGTTCGGATTATAAAAATGCGGACACAAAATCACAACAAAATAATGAGGGTACCTCCCGAAATGGGAGATACCCTCATCAGACTTAAGCCAAAAACGAAATCGCAAGAAAATCTTTGATTTTTTACTTACTGTGTCGCTTAAAACTTTCAAATTATGCTCATATACCCCCGTATTATTCGCTTATTTAAAAGTTTCGCTCCTTGTATTTCATCTTCTCACATAAGTCTCACAGATTACAGACTATCTCTGCAATCTGATGAGGGTATCTTCCGAAATGGAAGATACCCTCAGATTAAATTAATATTTAATTTAAATTGGATGCAAATAAGGGAGCTTTATTAGCTGAGTGCCGCGTCTGTGATAACGATATATCCGCCCTCGCTAATGCTCATGCGCAAGTAACCTGCTGCGTCCACTCTGATATTTGTGTTGGACATAGGTAGGTACGAATTGCTTGATGGGTAGTACATATATGCTCTTAATGTGTTTGTGTTAAGGTCGGAAAGATCCATCTTAACAGCTATATTTGCAGTTACACCAAGATTGCCAACATGATCAGTTTTTAACACTTCTACATCATTTGAGAAGTATTTTTCGAAGAAAGTTTCTGTTGCTTGGTAGTTCTTTGTCATACCAAGTTTTAGGCTTGAGGAAGCGTATGCAGCATTTTTAGCATCGAAGTACCACTGGTGCTGTACTGCGCCGTCGTCAACATATCTTAGTATTAGTTGTTCGCCTGTTTTTAGGTATTTACCTGCATTTACAAGGTCTGTTCCGCTTGTGTATGCATTTTCAGTAGTGTTAACTATCGCATAAGAACCACTTCTCTTAGCGTTGTTGATAATACTTGATGTTAAGCTTACTTTAGAAGAGGAAGTTGATGTTGATGTTGATGTGTTATCATCATCTGGCTCATCTACATCGTCATCTTCGTAGTCTGCATCTGTTTCAAGTGGAATATCGGAAAGCACATAATCATCGAGTGTATCAGTTCTGATTATCACTTCTTCGTCTTGACTATCAATCTTTGCGTCAATTCTCTTTAGGCTGTCGCCACTTCTTTCATAAACATACTCAAGCTCGGAGTATATTGTGAGCTGGCCGTATTTTAATGAAGCCGCATTTGGGAAATTGTAGAATTCGATTTCCGCATCTGGGTTATCATCAAGTATATCGTCGTTTTCTTCTGTGTCAAAGCTTAGAGTTTTCTTTCTGCTTCCTGTGAACTGTCCTTCGTATATAGCGTAGTCGTCAAATTCAATTGCAACTTCTTCTACATCAGTGTCAAATTCCATGAGCAGAATTTCGTCTTCATAGACTGTGAATTCACCACTACTTGTGTAGTTATACGCACCTCTTACATCGAATTGCACTAAGCTTTCTCCGAGCTTAATATCGTCGTCATCATCATAAGTTGTAATAATTATTTCAACATTATCATAATCTTCTTCTCTTAGCGATGAGGAAGCTCTAACCTGTGCTACATAGCTATCGCCCGAAGCACGAATGGACACTGATATATCTCTGTCGTCAAGTTCGCTATGATTCACTTCAATGTCATAATCAAGTGAAGACATTACATCCCTTGATACATATCTGTCGGTATCATTATACACTCGCCTTACATCATATGTGTATGTAACACCTGGTATTAGCTCTGTTCCAGAGTCTACATCAATATAAAGAGCGTGTGTGCCTGTGGTTACAGCTGCAAATGCTGTTGTGCCCATTCCAAGCACCATGGCAGCGGCAAGTGCCGCCGATAAAAGTTTTTTCATTATTTATCCTCCTAATAAATTATTATAGCATTGTTTAGTTTAAAAAGGCATCATAAATAGTTTCATATGCATTATTAATCCCTTTTTCTCCTCCTAACATTTGATGGAGAAGGGAAAAAGAATGGATAGTATTTTCATTTTAAATTAACAAAGCTATCATTTCTTACATTATAACCCAAACTTTCAAAAAATAAAAGGGGGTTGTACAATTTTACAAAAAAGTTACAAAAATATCCTGAAGTGGTGCAATAATATAGCTCAAAAGTAGCACACATCTCATTTTTCGCCATAAAACCATGGTTTTTTATCAGAATTTTTCACATTCCTCGCCACATCCGCATCCCTTGTAGAAAAAATCTATGATAATGTAGATATATGTTGCTACAAATGCTAAACCACATATCACCCCAACTGTTTTTTTCCAGTTTTTCTTAACAGTGAGTCCCATTAGTACGCCGAATGATATCGCACAGGTTTTGAAGATTGATAAGTCCTTCCAGTCGCTTGATTTTACATAATTCGTGGTCATGTCGAGTAAGCATTTCATAAATAATCCCCCTTAATAATTTCGGTAATGAATTTTATCCGTAAGCTTAGTCACAATAGGCGAGAACGCCTAAAATACTTAGGATATATTTTTTACCAATTATACCACAAATTTATCAGTTTTTACATAAAAAATAAATATTCGGATATCTATACATTTATGCAGCAAATTATTTAGTGAATTTAACAATTAGTCTTATGTTATTAGGCTGTCCATGAGGCTAATTTTGCTGTTTTGCTTGGTCTTTAGCCCGTACAAAAATCTCCGCCTAATAGGCAGAGATTTTCGTTTGCGTCAAGGTATATAAAAATATTTTCTTATAATCATCTCATATCTTCCTCTAAGACAGGTGCCCTTTCCTCAACCCAGGCTGCGAGCTCATATGGTAGGTCTTCATGCTCAATAAAGTAAACTATCGTGTCCGTGGCATCTATCGTATCATTAATTCTAATCAAAACTACAAGCACTTCTCCGCCCTCGGCACGATAAGCGGTTAGATTCTCCAATAAGTGCGCTACTTCATTCTCATCTTCGATTGTTTTTACATAAAAGTTATCTCCGAAATTGTATTGTATAAACTCTTCCGTGTCCATCCCATATTCCATTGCAAATTCAAAGCCTTCCACCATTATATATGGGTAGTCGGAGTATCTGCCGAAGCTGTAATAATCATAGGGGGCATATAGCAGGCTTACCTCATATATATTTGAGTAATCGGGCTTTAGCATATCGCCATATCCTAAATCTTCTAAGACAGCGATTGTATTATAGGAATGGCTGTTTACATGGTATAGGACATTTTGATATTTTGCATATGCGTCATTTATACTATTATACCCTTGCACATCGGCATATTGCTGATACTCTTCCTTGTAATAAACATTGATTGTGGCAAGATAGCCACCTCTTTCGGCAAGTTTATCTTCCATGCTCACCGCTAAGGTGTCTTTACCAATAGCTTCATATAGCTTAGCTTTTTCCTCCTCGTTTAAATTGAGTAGGATAAGCTCGGTACTAAGCGCGCCCACTATACCAAAGCTGTCCACTTCTTCCGATGTTTCTTTCAGAATGGGGCTATTTTGATTTAGAAATTCTGGCATGTCGTTTATTGTATTAAATGCAGATAATGCTACTTCATCTGAAAAGCCCCTGTATTGCCTTGTCATTGCGCTTCCATTTTGCAGGGTGTAGTTAATTATGATACTGTTTCTGTGATTGTTTTGCTGTTCTTCTTCAGGGAGGTTATACTCATCTATGATGTTCTGATGCATTTCTACGATGAGTGCTTTGCCTTCGTCCGAAGCCAAAATAGTGGGCTCATTATATGAGTGGTAATAGTATCCACCCATGTAGTTTTCTTCTAAAGCATTCACTAACGAGTATTCACCATTGTAATCAATGCTCACATCTGCCACATCGGAAAGCTCGGGAACACGGCTTTCAAAGCCAAGACCACCGGTCATTACAGCCGCTAAGAATATCATCGGTGCACTAATGCACAAAGCACCGAATTTTAAATCGCTCTTTTGAAGCTTAAAGCTGTGGCTGTATATCGCTTTTGCCGCCACATAGGAAATTACAGCACCTGCAAATGTCATGCCTATTGTAAGTGTATTAAATGTAGCTTCGCCCTCATAGACATTCATCATAGCTACCACAATCATTGAAAAACCAAGTGCACCTATAAATGTAGTGATAATCACGATTAGACGGTATAGCGGTATGCGTGTGTTGTTGCTCTGTGCTTGTTCACTCGGGCGCATTTTATATAGCTTTTCGCAGAGTATGAGTATTAGCACCGACGCCGCACCCCAAGCTATTGCGACATTATAATATTCGGTTAAATTAGTTTCAAATAGCGAGGTATATGCAAGCATCATAGGCGAAAACCATATGCCATATTCCAAAATTACAGCTTCAGTCTCGGGGTTGTATCCGTGCAAAAATCCTGTGAACATAATAAGTATTACGCCGAGCAAGCTCACTGTCACAAAATTTAGGATGAATGTGCCAAGCACTGTATTTGCTGCGCCATTTAGCATTATACCTGAAAATGTGGTAATCGCCTGTATCGCAAGCACTATGCATACAAGTTTAAAAAACTCAAGCCATATAGCGGAAAATGAAGCTGACTGTACTGCAAAATTGGCCATGCTCACTATTCCAAAACAAACAAATAGCGGTACTATCATCCATGTGATTGTTGCAAGAAGATTTGCTCTGAGTAGCATATGACGCTCAACGGGCAGTGCGTGGTATGTGTCCACCGCTCTGCGGTTGTGCATATATGAATTTAGGGAAATATTCATTACTATCCCGAATAAAAGCAAAAATGCAATGTAGAAAACCACTGTTACCATTGTGTATATCTCAGGGGCTCCATGGAAGTATGGAAAGGAATACACCCCTACCACCTGTGATTTTGGTATTTGGAGTATATACTGGAGTGGGAAGAGTATGAAGCTCACCACTGAATAAAATATCCCCATGCCCATAAGCTTTTTCAGCGCAGTTTTATAAAGATGCTTTGAAATACTTTCTTTAGAATAGGACATTGTTGTAGTCATAACCTACCGCCTCCATTTCATATACAAATACCTCTTCGAGGGTTATTGGTAAAAAGTCCGCTATGGCAGGGTTTAGAGTAGATATTTTCTTCTCCATAACCTCGCGTGAGCATCTTGCCACTATCTGCACCATGCTTCCTTGAGCTGTGAATGAGATAATATTCTCCATTCCAAGCGCTTCTTTTTCAATCATTGGCTTAAATGCAGCTTGTACTTTACAGAAGTTTTCCGATATGTCCTCAGTGCTTAGCACAACTATTTTATTTCCTTTGTGGATAATTGCAACAGTGTCGCACAAGTCCTCTAATTCTTTTAGGTTGTGAGAAGCTATTATGACCGACATATTTATTTCATAAACCATGTCGCAGAGCAGTTTTCTAACACCCACTCTTATCACGGGGTCAAGTCCGTCAAAGGCTTCGTCGAGCAGCATATATTCAGGCTCTGATGCCATTGCCACTATCAGTGCCGCCTGCCTTCTCATACCTTTTGAGAAAGTTTTTATACGCTTTTTATCGTCGAGCGGAAATTTCTCCATAAGACTTTTATATCGCTCTTCATTCCATGTGGGGTAAATTCCCCTGTAAAAATTGGCGACATCACGAATTGTAGGAAAGTCGAAAAACATATCATCCGATACAAAGAATATTTTTTCTTTCATCTTCATGTTTTCAAATATTTCTTCGCCGTCGATATTAATGCTACCATAGCTTGGCTTATACACTCCTGCTATGCATCTGAGAAAGGTGGATTTCCCCGAGCCATTTGGCCCTACAAGTCCGTATATTGAGCCTTTCGGTATCTCTAAATTCAAACTGACAAGGGCATTTTCCTCATCAAAACGTTTATTTAAATCGGATGCTATTATCATTTTTCTACCCCCTTTAAGTAAACTTCTTTTATCACCGCTTCACATTCTGCAAGCTGTGCGCCATAGAGCCTTGCCTCGTATGCAGATTTTCTAAGACGCAAAAGACTCTCGTCTATCTGCTGTCTACTCGGCTGTAAGTCTTCGCTCACAAAGCTCCCTTTGCCACTTACCGAAACTATTATTCCATCGCGCTCTAAATCGGTGTAGGCTTTTTGTATTGTGTTTGGATTTACACCTAAATCCCTTGCTAAACTTCTCACCGAGGGCATTTTGTCCCCTGGTGAAATCACTCCTGCCATTATGAGCTCAAGCGTTTTTTGTTTGAGTTGTTCATAGATGGGGGTACTACTTTTGTAGTCAAGTAGGAACATTCACTTACCTCCTTCAACTGTATTAATCGAAATAGAACAGTTAGTACTGTCATTATATAATGCATTTTTTCATATGTCAATACTTTTTTTAAAAAAAATGCAGTAAATCCGCTAAAACTTTACACTATATATTTGAACCATCTTTTTAACCATTCCTATTTTCTTAAACATATTTGCAAAAAACTCTCTCAGCTCCTGTATAAAATCAGGTTCTGCTGGGAGTTTTTTGTCCAATACTTTTTATGTATAAAATGTTAAAATAGGTTTTTTTCGGTAAAATAGGCTTAAATATCGACTAATTTGGTAAAGTTTTTTATAGAAAAATATTAAAATATTGTTATTTGGATTGATTTTTTTGTCATTTTAGATTATTATTATATTGGTTTAATTTATTTTCTTTGATAAATCGGGCATACTCCTCAAACTTTAGCCTTAGAATGGAGCATTATTATGAGAAAGACAAAAATTGTATGCACCCTTGGCCCCGCAGTTGACGGCAGTGAAAAAATAGCACAACTTATTGACGCCGGTATGAATGTTGCGAGATTTAATTTTTCCCATGGAAGTTATGAAGATCATTTAAAAAAATTTAATGATGTGGATAAAATCCGCAAGGAAAAAAATCTTCCAATTGGCACCATGCTCGATACAAAAGGCCCTGAAATAAGGCTTACAACATTTGAAAACGACAAAATCACATTACTTGCAGGCAATACCTTTACCCTTACAAATGATATTTCGGTAATCGGAAACGAAGAGCGTGCCGCAATCACATATGACGGGCTATGGGAAGATATCAGTATTGGCCAGCGCATATTGATTGACGATGGACTGATAGAGCTTAAGGCTATCGAAATAAAAGATGGTGATATTGTTTGCACGGTTGTAAATGGAGGCAATGTATCAAACAGAAAAAGTGTAAATGTTCCTGGCATTTCACTATCACTTCCCTATATAAGTGATAAAGATTACAACGATATAAAATTTGGCATTGAAACGGGCTTTGATTTTATAGCCGCATCTTTTGCAAGAACTGCACAAGATATTTTGGATATTCGTCACATTTTGGATGAACATAAGTGTAAGACTATTAAAATTATCGCTAAAATTGAAAATGCGCAGGGCGTGGAAAATATAGATGAAATTATTCATGTTTCCGACGGCATAATGGTTGCAAGAGGTGACATGGGGGTGGAAATCCCATTTGAAGAAGTACCAATTATTCAAAAGATGATTATAAAGAAGGCATATGGTGCTGGAAAGCATGTTATTACCGCCACTCAAATGCTTGATTCAATGATGAAAAACCCCAGACCTACAAGGGCTGAGGCTACCGATGTGGCAAACGCCATTTATGATGGCACAAGTGCTATTATGCTCTCAGGCGAAACAGCTGCAGGAAAATACCCGCTTGAATCGGTAATAACTATGGCGACCATCGCAAGCCGAACTGAGCAGGCGATAAATTATAAAAAGCGTTATTTTTCACCTAATTATGATATAAATAAATCAAGGGATGTTACCTATGCTATCTCCCATGCCACCTGCACCACTGCTTATGATGTAAATGCCGCGGCAATTGTAACTGTTACAGAGTCGGGATATACTGCAAGGATGTGTTCAAGATTTAGGGTTGGCATTCCGATAGTGGCATGCACATCATCAATAAGCACATTTTATCATTTGAGTATGTCGTGGGGCGTTGTTCCACTCATGATTGAAGAGAAAAACGATTATGAATCCCTCTTCGCCTCGGCAATAGCCGCCGCAAAGGAAGCTGAGCTTTGTCGTGACAGCGATTTGCTTGTACTCACCGCAGGTGTTCCGATAGGTATCACAGGCACCACCAATCTTTTAAAGGTTCAAATGGTGGGTGATGTACTCGTCTCAGGTACTCCGATAGCAGGTGAAAGCGTAATAGGCAAGCTTTGTATTTGCCAAACTGCTGAGGATGTATCAAAGAAATTTAACTCGGGCGATATTTTAGTTTTACCAAGAACACAGGACTCTCTTATCCCAATAATTATGCGTGCCTCGGGGCTTGTAGTCGAAGAGGGCGGCGCATATTCACATGCGGCAAACTTTGGCAAGACCTTAAACATACCCGTTATTGTGGGTGCAAATAAGGCTACACAAATATTGAAAAACGGTACTACCGCTAAGCTTGATGCTAAAAAAGGTATCGTTTCAAATATATCAACACCTATAAAGAATAAAGGAGCAAATTAAAAAATGAGCAAAAATTTAAAGAAATTACTATGCGCAATACTCGCTACGGCGACTATACTCTCTTTCACAGCATGTAGCAGCAGGGACGAGGAAGACCCTTCCTCCGATACTTCCGACGAAAGCTCAACATCCCAGCCAATAGGCGATGATGTTGACGAGCCAGACGCTTCCGAGGATTCCGAAAGCGTTGAGCCAGAAGAGCCAGAAGCTGAAACCTTAAACAAATTAGAAGCGGCAATAGCACAAAATGACGATGTTAAGGGTTGGATTACAATTCCTAACACAGAAATCGACAATGAAATCCTACAAAACACAAATCCAAACCTCTCTTTAGTGGACAGAAACCTCTACTACGAGAGAAGGGACATCACAGAAGCTTATAACTGGTATGGTTGCTACTTCTTAGATGCGGGCAATGTGCTCACAGATAGAAACTCACTAACTGCAAATACAATCATTTATGGACACAACATGGATGACGATCCAAATGGCAAGAAATTTGCACAGCTAACAAACTATCTTGACATTGAGTTTGCAAAAAACAACCCATACATCTATGTTTCTACTGAAACCGATGAAATGGTATTCCAAGTGTTCTCTATATTCTACACAGACACAAGCTTCCAGTACCATCTTGAAAAACCCGATGCGGCAACACTTCAGGGCATAATTGATGGCGGTATTGAGCGTTCTGAGCACATCTACGATGTGGATGTTGACTCGGGTGATAAAATCCTTACACTTTCCACCTGCACCTATGTATTCCCAGGCGGTGAAAACAATAAGGAACAACGCCTTGTAGTTCAAGCTAAGCTTTTAGCACCGGGTGAAGATACAGCTTCCACTGTAACTGTTACTGACAACCCATCACCAAAGCAACCAACATTCTCAAAGCAATATTAATTAGCGTATTTTTTAAAATCCCTCAGCCTATGGCTGGGGGATTTTCTTTGTGTTTAAGTGTAACCTCCATAATCCTCAATGGCTTTAGGTATAGCTTATAATTTCTAATACACAAAAAATCAAGTCACAATTTTCATTGTGACTTGATTTTTTTAAATTATAGTGAAGTCATTTATTACTATGCTCCACAGCATTTCTTATATTTCTTGCCGCTTCCGCAAGGGCAGGGGTCGTTTCTGCCGACTTTATTAGTTACTCTGTCGGGAGTTTGTGCCACGCTTCCGTCGCCCCCTCTACCCGAGGTAGTTGGTTGTGCCACCTGCTCACGCTTTGGTTCTTCCTGCGAGCGTATCTGTACGGTTAGTACCATCTTGATAGTGTCTTCACGAATTGCGGCAATCATTTCGTCGAACATATCAAAGCCCTCATGTGTGTATTCCACAACGGGGTCTTTTTGTCCATACGAGCGCAAGTAAATACCTTTTTTGAGCTCTTCCATAGCGTCGATATGATCCATCCAGTGGGTGTCCACCGCACGCAGAAGTGCCACACGCTCTATTTCCCTCATGATTTTTTCGCCGAATTTCTCTTCCCTTGTATTGTAAACAAAGTCCATACGGCTCTTTATCTGCTTAGCCACATCTTCCTTAGTCAAGGTTTTTAGCTCATCTTCGCTGTACTGCAAATCTGTTTCAGGAATAGCCCAGCCTTTGAATTTTTCCCTTAAAGCCACAAAATCCCACTCGGCTTGATTTTCTATATTGCCGATGTATTCATCAATAGCCTTATTTATAACTTCATCAAGCATATTTCTAACTACTTCTGAAATATCCTTGCCGTCGAGCACATCCCTGCGCTGAGTGTAGATAATTTCACGCTGTTTATTCATTACATCGTCAAATTTTAGGACATTTTTTCTTGTGGAGAAGTTTCTTCCCTCAACCTTGCTCTGAGCCGATTCAATCGAGCCTGAGAGCAGTTTAGCTTCAATTGGCATATCTTCATCAATTTTGAGGGTATTCATCATGGCTTCCATTCTGTCCCCACCGAAAAGCCTCATTAGGTCGTCTTGAAGTGAGAGGAAGAAGCGTGTCCTACCTGGGTCACCCTGACGCCCTGCACGCCCTCTGAGCTGATTGTCAATACGCCTTGATTCATGGCGCTCCGTACCAATGATGTAGAGTCCGCCTATATCCTTAACCTTTTGCGCCTCTATATCAATTTCAGCTTTATATTTATTATAAAGTTCGCTGTATTTATTTCTTGCATTTATTATTTCTTCGTCTTCAGTATCGGAATAACCCGTAGCTTCATTAATTAGCTCCTCGGGCATTTCAAGCTTTCTCATCTGTGCCTTAGCGAGATACTCGGCATTACCACCGAGCATGATATCGGTACCACGGCCTGCCATGTTAGTAGCAATGGTAACTGCTCCGAGCTTACCTGCCTGTGATACGATTTCCGCTTCCTTTTGGTGATGCTTAGCATTTAGCACTTCATGCTTTACTCCACGGCGCTTAAGCATCCCAGAAATTCTTTCGGATTTTTCTATCGAAACAGTACCTACAAGCACCGGCTGTCCTTTTTTATGCGCTTCTTCTGCTTCGTCACAGATAGCCTTTAGCTTGCCATTTTCTGTTTTAAACACTGCATCATCGAGGTCTTTACGCTGAATTTCTTTATTTGTAGGTATTACAATTACATCCAAGCGGTAAATTTCTCTAAACTCGGATTCCTCGGTGAGGGCGGTACCAGTCATACCCGAGAGCTTTTTATACATTCTAAAGTAGTTTTGGAAGGTGATTGTGGCAAGAGTTTTGGACTCCCTCGCAACTGTTACTCCCTCTTTAGCCTCAATGGCTTGGTGAAGACCCTCATTATATCGCCTACCAATCATCAGACGGCCAGTAAATTCATCAACAATAAGCACCTCGCCATCTTTAACCACATAGTCGATATCCGACTGCATGATGCCATGTGCACGGATAGCCTGATTGATATGGTGGGAAAGTGTGCTATTTTCGGGGTCGGTGAGGTTTTCTATTCCAAAATAGCTCTCAGCCTTTTGTGCGCCTCTTTCTGTAAGGGTGGCACGACGGGATTTTTCATCAACTATATAATCGGCGTCAATATCGTGGTCGTGCTCTTTATCGTCGCTTTCCTTTACTCTTAGCACCTTTAGTGAGCGTGCAAATTTATCCGCACGCTGATATAAATCGGTGGATTTATCGCCCTGTCCCGATATGATAAGAGGGGTTCTTGCTTCGTCGACTAAGATGGAGTCCACCTCATCGACGATGGCAAAATTAAATCCTCTTTGCACACAGTTTTGCTTATAGGTAACCATGTTGTCCCTTAGATAGTCAAAGCCATATTCGTTGTTTGTACCGTAGGTGATGTCTGCGGCATAGGCGGCACGCTTAGCGTTATTGTCCATCCCTGCAATTACAAGGCCAACTGTAAGCCCCATAAAGCGGTAAACTTTACCCATCCACTCGGAGTCACGCTTAGCGAGGTAATCATTTACTGTTACAACATGCACACCATTGCCCGATAGTGCATTTAGATATGCTGGGAGTGTAGCAACTAAAGTTTTACCCTCACCTGTACGCATTTCGGCAATACGCCCTTGATGCAGTACCACACCACCGATAATCTGCACTGGGAAATGCTTCATCCCAAGCACACGATAGGAGGCTTCACGGCAGGCGGCAAAAGCGTCTGGTAGAATGTCGTCAAGTGTTTCTCCTGCGGAGAGTCTTTCTTTTAAAGTATTGGTTGTGGCTCTAAGCTCCTTATCGCTTAAAGCAGCATACTTCTCCTCAAGTGCGAGCACCGACTCCATTATGGGAGTAACTTTTTTAAGCTCACGCTCGGAGTAAGTACCGAAAAGTTTGTCTAAAAATTTCATTTAAATGCTCCATTCTGCCGCACAGCGTCGGCACAAAATAATAAGTAAACTAAGCTCTTATCCTATGATTAGCAAAGTGGTAAGAGCATTTTGTGCATTATGGGTGGCATGCACCCTGCACATCGCCCCTTTGAGGATGTAGTTTAAAACAATTTTATACTACTCACCTCTTATATATAAACCATAAATTTATACGGCGACAAAAGCCATTCAAACAGGCTTAAAATCTAAATCCCCTCACAATTTGGGTGACTTTAGAAAATCTTCCCACAGTTGGTATGAATTACACAGAAAATATTCCACTGTTAAGACTATTGACAGGGAATATCTATAACATTACTATTTTAACTGTTAGTATGCCCTTTGTCAAACAAAATAGAGCAATACTCTAAATAATTTAACCATTATTCACGATTTTATAAGAAAATCGTTCAATTGCGATAGAAAAATGCTTTTTTAGCAAAATAGAAATGACACAAAAAAGGTTTTGTGATACAATGTATTTTGATAAAGACTAAAAAGAAAGAGATTAAATAGATGAAAAAAATCAAAAGTGCTTTATTTATATTCTGCATGACGATTGCAACAATACTCACGGCGGTGATACCTTTTATTGCAGTGGTGGATAGATTTAGAGAAATGTCCACAAATATATTTTTTGTTTTAATAGTGTTTTATTTAGCTTTCTATTTCAGCTTTTTTATACATATAATTTTGCACGAGGGCGGACATTTAGTAGCAGGGCTTTTAAGCGGTTATAAATTTGTCTCCTTTAGGGTGTCGAGCTTTATATTTATTAAAACAAACGAGGGAATTAAGCTCAAAAGATATTCCATAAAAGGCACTGGGGGGCAATGCCTTTTATCACCGCCCAATGATATGAACGATTACCCTTTTTTGCTATATAATTTTGCAGGCGGTTTTTCAAACTTAATTTTTGCCATACTCGGATATATTTCTGTATTAGTGGTGGACAACGCCTATTTTGATTTTGTGATGATTACATTTGTCTGCGTGGGGGTGTATTTAGCGCTTACCAATCTAATCCCCATTAAAAGCAAAACATTTTCAAATGATGGCTATAATATAGTGAGCATGAAAAAAGATGCCTCAAACAAGCACAGCCTTTGGAAGATACTAAAGGTCTATGCCGCACAGGCACAGGGGAAATCACTCCCCGAAATGCCAAAGGAATGGTTTGAGCATCCAGATTGCGACAAAGTTAAAAACGACCCTCTTTCTGCAAATGTGGCGGCGAATGTAGTTACTTATTATGTTGAGTGCGGCGATTATGACAAAGCAATAGAATACGGCAACGAGCTTTTGAAAAACGCCCCAGAGATGATGGAGCTTGTAAGGGTAATGATAATTTGCGAAATGATGTTTTCACTAATCATGACGGGAAAATCCGAGCAGTGCAAGCAGTACATGGACAAGCGCACAAAAAAGATGGTGGAAGTGCTAAAAAGCGAAATAGGTGTAGCACGCAGTGCATATCTCTATTATAAATATATCGACTTTGATAAGAAGCAGTCTGAGAAATGGGATAAAGTGTTTAAAAAGCTCTCTAAAAATTTCCCGTTTGAAAATGTGGTTCGTGACGAAATAAGGCGTATAGAAGATGCCACCGAAATTTTAATTAAAAATACACAGGAAGATGTTAAAGATGAATTTTGAATATAAATTTGAAAAATTAGGGGATAAAATAGAAATATGCATTACCCCCGAGCATAAATTTGGTACCGACGCTTTTTTATTATCCGATTTTATTAAAATGCGCAAAAAAGATGTGGCCTGCGATTTGGGCACTGGCTGTGGAATTATACCACTACTTTGGCTGAGGAATGAAAGCACCACCCCGAAAAAAGCCTATGCAGTGGATATACAGGAGCAAGCGATAGCACAGCTTAAAATCACCATTGATAAAAATAACCTAAACGATGGGATTACTGCGGTTTTGGGGGATTTAAAAGAGATAGAAAATTTATCACTTCCACTTGGTAGTTTTGACGCCGTTACCTGCAATCCACCATATAAAATTATGGACACAGGAATAATGAGCGAAACAAATGCCGATAAAATAGCAAAGCATGAGTCGCTATGCAATATAGACGATGTGACTGCCGCCGCTGCAAAGCTGCTTAAATTTGGCGGTAGACTATGCATATGCCAACGCCCCGAGCGCCTTCTGGATGTGATGGCATCCATGCGAAAGGCTAAAATAGAGCCAAAAAGACTTCGGTTTGTGCAAAAAAGAGGCGACAGCGCCCCATGGTTGTTTTTAATAGAGGGCAAAAAAGGCGCAAAGCCGTTTTTACAGGTGGAAGCTCCCTTTATAATACAGGGCGAAAGTGGCGAGTTTTCGGACGAGCTTATGGGGATATATGGTAACGGGCAGTAATTAGCCGAGAAAGAGAGATTAATCAAATGGCAAAACTATACATAGTGGGCACACCAATAGGCAATTTAGGCGATATGTCCTCCCGTGCAGTGAAAACACTTAGTGAGGTGGATTTTATAGCGGCGGAGGATACAAGGGTAACGATTAAACTACTAAATCATTTTGATATAAAAAAGCCGATGATAAGCTATCATGAGCATAATATAAGGGAAAAGGGCGAGCAGATTTGCCATAGAATTTTTCAGGGAGAAAGCTGTGCGATAGTAACGGATGCTGGGATGCCTTGCATTTCAGACCCTGGGGAAGATTTGGTAAAGCTCTGCCATGAAATGGGGATAAAGCTCGAAGTTGTGCCGGGGCCAAGTGCGGTAATCTCTGCACTTGCCGCAAGCGGACTTATGACGGGCAGATTTGCCTTTGAGGGCTTTTTATCGGTGAAGAAAAACAGCCGAAGCGAGCATCTAAATAAGCTAAAACAGGACGATAGAACGCTAATATTCTACGAAGCCCCCCACAAACTACTTGCAACACTCGGCGATATGCTCGAAGTGTTTGGTGATAGAAAAATCTCGATAGCGAGGGAGCTCACAAAGCTTCATGAGGAGATTATCTTTACCTCTCTTACACAGGCGATAGAAATTTTCACCGAGAGAGCGCCAAGGGGTGAATTTGTTCTTGTGGTTGAGGGTGCAAAGATAGAAAAAGAAGCTGAAATCACTATGGAGCAGGCAATGGAAATAGCGAAGAGCTTGATTGACGGAGGAATGTCCGCATCTCAGGCGGCAAAGGAAGTTTCGAGTAATTTAGGCGTTAAAAAAAGTGCGCTCTATTCCCTTTTAATAAAGGCAATGGATAAAGATTAAGGCTAAAAACGGATTTTGCCACGAATTAGAGCTTTCTAAAAATAAAACCTATATCCGCTCACCAACATGAGCAAAATACAAGCCTTTAATTTTTCGTCAGGGGCATTATATCATATTTTTAGAATACTAAAATCACATTAGAATATTAAAAAATAAACAACACATAATAAATGGGTGTGGACAGTGAATTTGATTTTTTGCATATCTTCTCTCCCCTGCGGTGTAGGAAGATGTGCAGGATATTTCTTTTCAGCTTTTCACTTTTTCCACTCCTTAAAAAACTAACCGAAAGCAGGTGGGGCAGTGGCTAAAAATAGATTTTTTGGAAAAGATATAGAGCATAGATGCGAATACTGTGAAAGAGGCAGGAAGTCTTCCTCCTCCACAGCAATACTCTGTGAGAGAAAAGGGATTGTGGACGCAGGTTATTCCTGCAAAAAATTCGAGTACGACCCTCTTAAAAGAGTACCCAAAAGAATGAATAAACTGCCCGAATTTGATCCGTCGGACTTTTCACTTTAATAAATACATGGAGTAAAATATCTGAATGGAATATAAAACACGCTATGTACCGTAGAGATTTACCGCAGTTAGATGCTCAAAGCTTTGCAGTTGGTGATATGTAGAAAAATTATGTGAGGTGGGAAATGAAAAAGAAGCTTATACTACTTCTGGCGATATTTATCATTTTGCCACTTTGTAGCGATTTTCTTTATACAAGCTTGGCACAGCAAAGCGATGAGGAGGATTTTGTTTCGGCGGTGTTTATCAATACTGCATACAATGAAGATTTCCCTGCTAAAAGTGGCATGAGCAGTAAAGAGCTGAGGGAAGAGATTTCAAATATAATAAATTTTGTTAAAGACAACGGCTATAACACGGTGTTTTTTGAGGGTGTCACCGGTGGTGAAGCGATGTATACCTCAAAAGATATACCATTTAGCCGTTTTTTAAATAAAGGGAGTGGCTTTTTAATAGCTCCAGACCCACTTGCAATATTTGTAGAAGAGGGCAAAAAAGCAGGGATTGATATTTACTGCGTGATAGACCCATTTTACATCTCAAATGAAGAGGAAGAAATTAATCAAAATAGCTATGCATACCAAAATCCCACACACACTTTTATAAAGGATGAAGACCTATTTTTAAACCCGACAAGTGAGGAAGTTTCTAAATATATAGCAAGAATTAGCCATGAGCTCGCCACTAAATACGACATTGAGGGAATAGTCTTCGGTGGTCTTGACAATAGCGGACTTTTATCGACAGTTGCCTACTATGAAGAGATAACCGAGATGGTATCCTTAGCGGCTGAAAACATAAAAGACAGGGGCAAGGAAGTGGGGATACTGCTCAACTCAAGCTCAAACACCACCACACTTGCACAGCAGTTAATAAAGACTATATCTGCTCAAACTGAGCTCGATTTTATTATGCCCTACATGTTTAAAAGTGTTGATAGTGGTGAATATACGAGCGAATTAGAGCGTTGGAAAGAGCTTTCCGACTCAGTGGATACAAAGCTTATCACAATTAATAAGGCTTCTAAAACTTCAAGGCCGACGAGTGATGAAAATATGTACTCAAACCCATATGAGATGAACTATCAGTATATTACAAATACTATGATGGGGATTAATGGGTTTTGCGTGGATAGTCTGTGGTCGGTTAGTGATAAACTCTCGCCTATAAATTACAGGCTTTCTCCGCTTTTAAAATCGGAAGCTCTCCCACTAACAACGGAATATAAAATTGAGGGTTCGCTCAGCCTTAACACTTTAGAAAACAATATAATAAGCACGGCGGATAGCTATTATGTATCGGGTGTGTCAGATCCTTCTGAGCCTCTTTATGTAAACGATGTTTTGGTGGAGAATGTAGCGAAAAATGGAATATTTGGGATAGATTTGGCCTTGGAAGACAGCTTTAACCGCTTTGTGTTTGAGCAGGGCAATCTGCGCCAAACTCTGATTATACGCAGTGATGAAGAGCCAAAAGAAGATGAAGAGAGAATAGCTGAAATTATAGCCGACAGCGCATACCCAACCACCACAAAAGCCATTGCTTTTGGTGGAAGCATAGAGGTGAGCTGTGTTGCGCCTGCTGGTGCATCGGTGACGGCAACCCTTTCTGGAATGAGTGTAAGTCTTCAGCAAAAAGAGGAGCAAACCATAGGAAAGCCAGTGGAATACATCGGCAAAATTCCATATAATCCTGCATATGCGGATGAGGAAATCACCGATTTAGGCAAAATTTCCTATGCGCTCACAAATAGGAATACTGTTTCAATAGTGCGTTCAAGGGGAAGTGTGGTACAG
Organism: uncultured Oscillospiraceae bacterium; assembly: GCA_964370185.1. Classification (GTDB taxonomy): domain Bacteria; phylum Bacillota; class Clostridia; order Oscillospirales; family Ruminococcaceae; genus CAYJEQ01. Next base: position 17,032 of record CAYJIJ010000015.1, on the reverse strand, counting down.
CTCTCCGAAGCGAGAGTCCCCGTTGCGAGTGTTGTTGATTACAAGGCTGGTGTGAGTGCCGAGCCAATAGACAATGGAAATTATTCGTTTATATTAAAAAATGGTGCAAAGGATTATATCGTGGGTGAAGAGGGCGATTTTTATAAACTCTACTGCGGTGGCTATATAAACAAAGACGATGTAGAGATTGAAAAAAACCTCACCACCGCCGAGGGTGAATACACCGAATACTATGTTCAAAATGATGAAAGCAGTGAAATCTACCTTTTAAAAGGCACTACCTCACCGCCAATAAAGACTGAAATAAGCGAAAATCAGCTTATAGTTAAGTTTTACAATACCATAGACATGCCAAAGATGTTGCCAGCCTCTGAGGAGGTTTTTGAGGAAATCATCGCAGTGCCCGGAGAGAATAATACCTATGAGCTTAGGTTTGTTTTTGCTGAAGATAGCAAGTTTTGGGGATATGATATAAACTACACAGGAACCGACAGCAGGGACACAGAAATATATATTAAATACACTCCCGAAATAAGCTTTTCAGACGGAGAGCCTCTAAAAGATGTAAGAGTAGTAATAGATGCAGGTGGCGGTGGCGAAGAAGATATTGGGGATTTAACAGCAGTCGGCACACTCGGCCCGAGCGAAGCAGAGCTTAACTTAAATCTCGCACTGAACACTAAAGAAGTGCTCGAGGAGCTCGGTGCAGATGTGGTTTTAACACGTGGTGAAGATACTTATATTAATGAGTTTGACAGGGTGAGGACTAACAATAGCGCAAAGGGTGACTTTTTCATCTCTATTAATCACAGTGGCACGCAAAATGGCAAAAACCCCGAGAATTTAGGCGGTGTGAATGTTTATTATCAGTATAGAATGCATATGGATTTTGCTGGGGAAATAGCCTATGAAATTTCACAGGGTGCAAATAGGGCGCAGAAGGAAAACACCCTTGCATATATGCCCACAATAGGCACCACTCTCTGCCCTTCTGTGATTATAGAAGTGGGAAATGTATCAAATCCCGAGGACTATATTAAGCTCATAGATCCCATGCAGTCCTATAAAGTATCGAGCAGCATCGCAAATGCTATAATAGATTATTTAAAAATGCCGTCGCAGTATGATTAAGGGGGAAGCCTTATAAAACAAGCACTAAAAGGCATATCAGCATCTATTTCATCCATCAGTGGCGGTAAAAGATGGGCAAAATATCAAATAGGAGCTATTATCTACACAGATTGTTAAAAAAATGTTGACATTTAGCGCTTTAGGACTTATAATTTCATTGTTGGGTGGCAATACTCGAACACACACAGCCGATAAAAGCATCTTTTTGGCATTTTTTCGCCTTCACTCCTCGCCTTACACGAGTAAGGCTTCATCCCTCAGACAAAAAACTACTCAAAAATCTGCCCTTATCGGTGCAGAGCAGTTTTAGTGGAGAGAATTTTTGCTAAAACAATGAAAACGCTGCAGGTAATACTTGCGTATTACCAAAGGGTTTGAAGTAGTAGTATTAGTGAAAATTATTCCACTAAAACCTGTGCGGGTTCGAGTGTTGCCACCCTTAGAACTTATCCCATATATTAAAGGCTATGACGGGAATCACCCGATATTAAATCTGCCACAGAGAGGACGGCATTTGCTGAAAGCTGTCCACAGACGATATCGAGAAGCCACCCCCGAGCTGTTTTCGGAAATAACGAAAGCCGAATGGACGCGTTAAGTCTTTTAAGAGGCAATATTTTTATTGCAATCTGGGTGGTACCGCGGAGTTTTATGCCTTCGTCCCTGTTTAGGGATGGGGGATTTTTTATTTTTATATATTAGAAACATGGTACAAGAGCAACTATATAATACTTATTTTGTGCAACTTAGAAAGGAATGGTAATAATTATGCAATGGATGGGAGTAAATGAACTCAGAGAGCGTTATTTAAAGTTTTTTGAGGGAAAAAATCACACAATACTTGGAAGTGCACCCCTTGTGCCAAAGGACGATGCAGGGCTACTGCTTATAAACTCTGGAATGGCTCCGCTTAAAAAGTATTTTTTAGGCCTTGAAACACCCCCAAATAAAAGGGTGACCACCTGCCAGAAATGTATTAGAACCCCCGATATCGAAAGGGTGGGTAAAACTGCAAGACATGGCACATATTTTGAAATGCTCGGAAACTTTTCCTTTGGAGATTACTTCAAGCATGAAGCAACCGCATGGGCATGGGAATTTATCACAAAAGAGCTCGATATGCCCGTGGACAGACTTTGGGTGTCGATCTATCTTGATGATGATGACGCATTTGATATCTGGACAAAAGAAGTGGGTGTATCCCCTGATAAAATTGTAAGGCTTGGCAAGGCGGATAATTTCTGGGAAATCGGAACAGGCCCCTGTGGCCCCTGCTCAGAGATATATTTTGATAGAGGCGAGGAGCATGGATGCGATAGCCCTACCTGCGCAGTAGGTTGTGATTGCGACAGATATGTAGAGTTCTGGAATTTAGTTTTCACACAGTTTAATTCGGACGGTGAGGGCAATTATACCCCACTTGAAAAACCGAATATCGACACAGGAATGGGACTCGAAAGGCTTGCTTGTATTTCACAGGGAGTAAACAATCTCTTTGAAGTGGATACAGTACAAAAGATTATGAAGCACATCTGCGAAATTTCCGGTGTAACCTACCTTGCAAATGAAAAAACCGATGTTTCGCTTAGAGTTATCACCGACCATATCAGAAGTACGACTTTCATGATTGGCGACGGTGTAATGCCTCTCAACGAGGGCAGGGGCTATGTGCTTAGAAGACTTCTTAGAAGAGCGTCAAGGCACGGCAGATTGCTCGGTGTTACAGAGCCATTTTTATATAAAGTTTGTGCTACTGTAATAGAGGAAAACACCTCAGCATACCCAGAGCTAAGCGAGAATAAAGATTATATTATAAAAATAGTTAAAACCGAGGAAGAGCGATTTGAAAAGACAATTGGTCAGGGCATGGAGCTATTGACCTCACTAATAGACAAGCTCGACCAAAGTGCAATCTCAAACGATAAAAAAATGCTCTCTGGTGAGGATGTATTTAAGCTTTATGATACATTTGGCTTCCCCATTGATTTAACACGTGAAATCTTAGAAGAAAAGGGCATTAGCCTTGATGAAGATGAATTTTTAGCTAAGATGAGCGAGCAAAGGGAAAGAGCGAGAGCCGCAACCGCTGCTATGGGCGATAAAGGCTGGGAGGACGATCTCCTTGCAGGAATGGATATATCAACTGAATTCACTGGCTATCACTCAATGAAAGAGGAAGCAAAAGTGCTTGCAATGGTAACGGATGGAATGTTAACCGAAGAGATGAATGACGGTGACAAAGGCGTTATAATCCTATCTAAAACACCTTTCTACGCCGAAAGTGGCGGACAGGTTGGTGACATAGGCGCAATTATGGTAAGTGGTAATGTCTTTAGGGTAATGGATACTAAGAAATCCCCCACGGGGCAGATTATGCATATAGGTAAGCTTGAAGTTGGTGTAATTAAGATAAATGATGCAGTTACAGTGCAGGTAGATTCAGCTCATAGAAGAGCTTCAATGAGAAACCATACCGCATGCCATCTGCTCCAACAAGCGCTTAGAGAGGTGCTTGGAAGCCATGTGCACCAGTCGGGCTCATATGTTGATTCCAAAGTATGCCGCTTTGACTTTTCCCATTTTGACGCTATGACGCCAGAACAGCTTGATAGGACTGAATACCTCGTAAATGATATGATTTTAAAAGATTACGAAGTGTCAACCTCTGAGATGAATATAGATGACGCTAAGAAAAAAGGCGCAATAGCACTATTTGGTGAAAAATATTCAGATGTAGTGCGTGTTTGTGATATTGGGCAAAGAAGCATAGAGCTCTGCGGCGGTACCCATGTTAAAAGCACGGGTGGTATAGGGCTGTTTAAGATTTTAAAAGAGTCCTCCGTTGCTGCTGGCGTGAGAAGAATTGAGGCAGTTACAGGCAGAGGAGTGCTCGGCGTTATAGATAGAATGAACTCCATAATGGTGGCAACCGCCGAAAACCTAAAAGTGGGCAATGTAAATGAGATTGCCGAAAAAGCAAAAATACTAACCCTCGAGCTTAAAGAAAAAGAAAAAGAGATAGACAGGCTAAATCAAAAAGCCGCAGACATGCAGATGAAGGGCATGTTCAGCGATGCAGAAAAAATAGGCAATATTAGATTTATTTCCACCACACTCACAGGCGCAAAACCTGAAAGTCTAAGAGTACTCGGCGATAGAGTTAAGGAAAATCAAGCGGATGTGGTAGCTATTTTTGTAACAATTAACGACGATAAAGCCTCCCTGCTTGCGGCTTGTGGCAAGGATGCAATAGCAGCAGGTGTGCATGCAGGCAAGCTTATTAAAGCGGTTACCGCACTCGTAGGCGGAAGCGGCGGCGGCAGGCCCGACAGTGCAATGGGTGGTGCAACCGAGATATTTAAAATTGACGAAGCAATAGCAAAAGCACCTGAGATTATTAAAGACATGATGAAATAGGGCTAAATATTAATAGTGAGTGGGTAAGATAGACTTGTTCACTCCTCACTATAGCTTATTTAGATATACGGGATAATTTTCTTAAGTTGTTGCCATTGGATAATAAAACTAAGCTTTTATATTTTATTTGCTTTAATAATTGCGAATACCATGTATTTTTCTATCTTTTCCACCCCGTGCTGGATGAAAAAGAAAAGTTTTGCTCATGGCTATAACTTATTCACTAAAATAAAGGGAGTGTTATTATGGATTGTATTTTTTGCAAGATTATAGCGGGCGAAATCCCCTCGAATAAGGTGTACGAGGATGAAAACATCTTCGCCTTTAACGACATTGACCCTAAAGCCCCAGTGCACATTTTAATTATCCCCAAGACACATATTAAAAGCTGTGACGAGATAAATTCCAAGAATGCGTCGGTGATATCGGACATTTTTTCTAAAATAGCAGAGATAGCTAAAAATGCAGGCTTAAATGACGGATATCGAGTAGTAAACAATTGTGGCAGTGATGGTGGACAAACAGTTGACCATCTGCATTTCCACCTGCTCGGAGGAAGAAATCTCACATGGCCTCCAGGTTAACCGAGTGGTTTGTAGGATGAAGAAATTTTAAGTATATTAAAGAGAGGTAAAGTAAATGTCAGAATTTTATACATTAAAAGTAGCAGGGCTCACAAGGGAGCTTCCCATATGCCCTGTAAATGAAAATTTGGATATTGCGGCATTTGTAATGTTTTCCGATGTTCAGTTAACCATTGCTTGCGCCGAGGAGCTTTTAAAGAAAGCCCCTGAGTTTGATGTTATTATCACGGCGGAGTCAAAGGGCATACCGCTTGCTTATGAGATGGCAAGGCAGTCGGGCAAGAATTATATTTTGGCGAGAAAAAGCCAAAAGCTATATATGAAATCCCCTGTTGCGGTGGATGTAAAATCCATCACAACTGCAAAAGAGCAGACTTTATACATGGATCAAATCGACATAGAGCGATTAGAGGGCAAAAAAGTGCTGATAGTTGACGATGTAATCAGCACGGGTGAATCACTAAATGCACTTGAGATGCTTGTGAAAAAATCCGGTGGAGAAATATGTGGCAAATGCGCCGCTTTAGCCGAGGGTGATGCCGCAGAGAGAACCGACATATTCTTTTTAGCGCCACTTCCATTGTTCTTTAAATAGTAATAGATGAAATATTAAATCATAACAAAAAAGCCAAAAGCAATTTTATGTAGAAATTGCTTTTGGCTTTTTAAATTTTATAACTAAACTATCTTTTTATCATAAAGTCTTGCCGCATTTAGCACAACGAGTACCGAGCCTGCATTGTGAACCAAGGCTCCTGTTGCAGGATTTAAAAGCCCCATAACCGATAAAATAATTGAAGCAAAGTTAAATGTCATTGCCATTATGATATTAAATTTAATGGAGAAAATAGTTGCATTTGATAGCTTTTTGATGTATGAAATCTTAGATATGTCATCACCCATAATTGCAATATCGGCGGCATCAATAGCTATATCACTGCCCATTGTGCCCATGGCAATTCCCACATTTGCAGTTTTGAGTGCGGGGGCATCATTTACACCATCCCCCACCATGCAAACATCACTTCCACTTTCCATAAATTCACTCACGACTAAAACTTTCCCCTCGGGAAGAAGTGAGGATCTAACTTCGCTTATTCCAACTTTATTAGCTATGAAATTAGCACTCTTTTCATTGTCGCCCGTAAGGAGCACTGTTCTATCAATTCCTGCCGATTTAAGGTTTTCGATGGCTATTTTTGAGGTGTCTTTTATTTCGTCCGAAAGTCCGATAACACCAATAATTTTTTTAGTGTCCGCCACAATAATCACAGCTTTTCCCTGCTCTCTCAAAGCCGAAACAGTGGCTAAAACTTCGTTTTGAGTGGCAAGTTTTGCATTGTCTTTTATGAGCTTCTCATTTCCACAGAAAATTACTTCTCCATTTACAGTGCCTGTAACACCTTTTCCAACTACCATTGAGAAATATTTCATATCTGAAAAACTTACATCATTTGCTTTGCTGTAGCTGATAATGGCTTTGCCGATTGGATGTTCAGAGCGGCTTTCAACCGACGCCGCAAGAGTTAAAAGCATATTTTCATCAAAATTAAAGGTTTTAATATCGCTCACAGAAAGTTTGCCCTGTGTAATAGTGCCTGTTTTATCAAAGCAAACAGTCGAGACCGTCCCCATTCGCTCTAAGGCTTCCCCAGATTTAATCAAGACACCGTTTTTTGTCGCTTGGCCGATAGCCGCCATAATTGAAGTTGGGGTGGCTAAAGCTAATGCACAGGGGCAAAATACAACTAAAATTGTAACGGCACGAATGAGTGCATCGTCGGGTCTATCTAATGCAAAGGCAAAAATTATATAGGTGACTATCGCAATGATGCATGCTAAAGGAACAAGATAACCAGCCCATCTATCAACAATTTTTTGCGTTGGGGCTTTTTGATTGTCGGCATCTTCTACGAGTTTAATCATTTTTTGTAGCGAGGAATTTGCAAAAGACTTTGTTACTCTAACATCCACCGAGCCAAAGCGGTTAATAGTGCCTGTAAACACTTCATCGTCTTCCGCTTTATCCACAGGTAAACTCTCGCCAGTCATAATGCTTTGGTCAACAGTTGTATTGCCAAGGACAATAACGCCGTCCGCTGGGAAGCTTTCACCCGGTAGTACTCTGATTATATCATTTTGTTTAATGTCTTTCGCTTCGAGCATTTTTTCGCCGTTTTCAGTAATTACTCTGCCCTGTGCAGGAACAAGATTTAAAAGCATTTCAATGCCTTTTTTAGCTTTTTGGGCTGTTCTGTCCTCTAAAAGCTCACCGATTGCCATAATAAAGGCAACTTCGCCTGCTGCAAAGATATCGCCTATATAAACAGCGGCAATCATTGCGATAGTTATTAAAAGCGGTGAGGTAATTCGCTTATCTAAAGTATTTGCTACCGCGAGATAAGCAAGAGGAATACCAGAAATTATAAGTGAAACCCACGCTGGATTAATAGCAAACTCAAAAGATATATCCATTAGTGGCAGTATGTATTCTGTGATAAAACTTGCAAATAGGAATGCCCCCGAAATTATGAGCATTGGGACTGAGTTTAGTTTCATGATATAACTTTTCATTGCGCTCTCCTATATTGTTTTAGAAAATTGATTGAGTGCTGAAATTAGCTTTTTGATTGTTTCCTCTTCCTGCCCACTGTTTATACCATCGAGAACACAGTGGTGCATATGCCCTTCAAGGATGAGCTGTCCTGTTTTGTGCAGTGCGGATTTAATGGCACCTATCTGAATTAAGATATCCTCACAGGGCTTATCTTCATTGACCATTTTGCTCACACCACGCACTTGACCTTCAATTTTTTTCAGACGCTTATTTATAGCCTCTACATCCATGCATTGTATCATTTTAATTCCTCCTATACTCTATACCCGTAAGGGGTATATCATTATTATATTCAAGATACCACTTTTTGTCAATAGCTTTTATGCAAAAAATACGCTGAGTTTTATCTCTGCTAATAGTGGCATTAAAACGCTTTTTTGTCCCCCATTTTATTGCTCTATAAGAATTTGAAGTGTAAAATATGTTGCCTGCAAATTTTCTGCGCGCCAGATATTGTATGCAGAAAATTTCTCTTTCTAAACGCATTAAAATCCAGCCGAATTGACTGGATTTTAATGCGTCTTTTTTCTATGCTGTGAAAGGGGTGTGTTTTAGGAATATATGCTACAAGATGCTAATACATAGGTTTTATAGTTTGCATTTATGGCGGCTACTCACTAATCCAAAGCAGTAAATTTGAGCAGTGGAAAGGTAGCCGCAAATGCCACGCATATAATTGCCATCGCCACCGAAATCCCGACATTATCGGCAATAAATCCAAGCATGGGCGCAAAAATCATCAGAAATAGCGACTTTAACTGCGCAGAAGCACTGATGACGGTGGCACGATTCGATTTATCAATATTATTATCTATCTCGTCAACAAATATGGGCTTGCGAATACTGTGCAAAATGTAGATGAAGAGATAAATTAAGCATACCATCAAATACTGCTCTGAAAAAAATGCAAGTAGTCCACATGAAAGCGCATAAGCCATATGTATTTGCGATAGGCAAGCTAAACTTGTTTTTTCCCCTTTTAGCAAGTATGCTTTTTTTGAAAAGTATGAGCCAAATAGATTGAGCAAAGCATAAATTAACCCCAATATCACCTTTAGATTATCGTCGACTGATAGGGAAGCAATCAGCGAAATTCCACTGCCTATTATAATTATTTCTAAAATAGGCTGTATTAAGTCTTTCACATAGGAAAATCCAGCTTCGGCGATACCCTCTTCGATTAAGATATTTCTCAGCTTTTTATTTATGCGAAAGCTTTTGATAACATCTTTCGCCATCTCTTTAAATGATGTACCATGCTTTTTATCGGAAGTATCTAAGAATTTTGGGTAGCTCATAATCAGAAATAAATCCAAAATATATGGCACTACCGAAAATAAGAAAATATAGCTATCGGACGGCACACTGAGTATTAAAAATATGCCGAGCAGACTGCTTATAGCACTTCCTATTAGGGAAAATGAGCGAGTTCTGCCATATACAAATGTTTTCTCGCTCTGCCAATTTTTAAAGTCCAAATAAGTATAAATCATCGCCTTATGAGTCCCCGACCTAAAGGCTTCACCCAAGCCAAAGAACACCATTCCCACTGCGGCGAGGGTAAAAGTATCTGTGAAAAAGAAGACGATAAATGAAATTATATAAAACCCAAAGCAGAAATACATCTCTTTTTTCCTGCCGAAATAATCGGCAATAAATCCAGATGGAATTTCGAATAGATTTACAATTATCTCCCTAATGGATATCAAAATGCCAATTTGAAAAAGATTTATATTACTGCTCATCAAATAAATAATCAGATATGGTTCGAAGAATTTTAAGTTTTTTAGAAATCCGTATGCACAGAATTTTTTTATCTGAAAATCCTTTAGTATCTCACCACGCAGTTCATTGCTCATAATTCACCCGTCAGCTCCTTAATTTTCTTTCTTGCCTCCCTGAGTGTTTCTTCCCCTCTTTCGGTGATGGAGTAATATTTTCTCACTTTGCCTTCATGGTTTTTACTCTCCACTGTCAAATGGCCCGATTTTTCTAAATTGTGAAATATTGGGTAGAGTGTTCCGGGGCTGATGTCATAGCCATGTGATTTTAGCTCCTCCATCATGAACGATCCAAAAATAGGCTCTTCCTTTGCGTGATGGAGAATATGAATTTGAATAAAGCCTAAAAAAAGTTTTCTAAGTACTTGATCTTCCATAACAACCTCCTAAATTATAAATCCGAGTCCCAAAACAGCCAATACTAAAAGTGGTGCAGGGATTTTGCCCCATAAAAGAATGATACTGCTTACCACTATAACTAAAATATTATCAATTGCAATTCCTACTTGCTGAAGCAAAATGAGCGAAGCTACAAATATCATACCACTTGCCACAGCGTTAATTCCCTTTAATGCAATTTTGATGCCCTTCATTTTTCTTAAATCATTCCACACTGGATATACAAAATAAATGAGCAGATTTCCCGGTAGGAAAATCAATATTCCCGATAAAAATCCCATGGCAGTCTGGCCGATAATGCCAAATTCTCTACCTGCCATACCGCCTGCATAGGCGCTAAAGCTAAACATCGGCCCCGGCAGTCCTTGCACTAAGCCATAGCCTGTTAAAAATTCTTCCGAGGTCATTACTCCTGAAATGTCCACCAGTTGGTTAAACATTAAAGGCACAACCACCTGCCCTCCACCGAATACTAAATATCCGAAGCGATAAAAATGATAGATTAGTTCATAGAATAAATTATCAAAAACAGTGGCTAAAACAAAGGTTGCAAGCGCAATTCCCATTAGTACAATTATATAAATCCATGGAAAGCTAACTTTTTGATAATTCCACATATTCTTTTCCTTATAAATAAGGCAGGCAATCACTCCACCCGAAATTAATAGCAAAGGATATATCCATGGATCTCGGATAAAATAAATAATCATCGTGCTAAGTACTGCTAAAATAAGCGTTGTTCTGTCTTTGATTACCTTTTTTGATATTTTGTAGGTTGCAACTAAGATGAACGCTATCGCCATAGCAGGGATAAATCTAATAAAATCACTTGAGATATTGTAGTGTGCGAGAAGTGGATATAAAAAGGATAGTGCCGTCATAAATAAAATAACTGGCAATGCCCAAACTACCATGCTTAAAAATGCAAGCGATTTGCCACCCATTTTATAGCCTACTGCCACAATAGTTTGTGTGCTTGTTGGCCCTGGTAAAATACTGCATAGGGCATTTAGCTCAATGAGCTCCTCTTCTGACAGGTATTTCTTCTTGCTGACGAGCTGGTTTAAAAACACCCCAATATGTGCCTCAGGCCCTCCATAAGCTCCGAGTGAGCATATTAAAACATCTTTTAAAAAACTTAACTTATTCATTTATTTCTCCTTGGATAATCATTATTACGAAAATCGTTATCGTATTTCGTAATAATGATAGCATATAGTTTTGCCACTGTCAAGTATAAAATATGGGAATAAGAAAAAACTGCACCGTGCATTTTGCGCAGTGCAGTTTTAGGCTTAAATTATTAGTTTTAGGTAGAGAATTTTATGTGAGCTGGGTGGGGATTGGATGAGAATACTCCTACACTCACATCCGATAAAATCACCTTTTGGGCAGTTTTTCGCCTTGGGCGGCAATACTTCGCCTTAGATAAGGCTTTGCATAGCTATAAGCTCCGCTAAACTTTCACAAAGCAAATTTACATTAGAGATGCCACCCCGTTTACGACAATAGTTAAACCCTATCTATGCTTATAGCCAGTATAAATGCACATTATCATCGAAAAAACCGCAAGGTATGACCAAAATTTATGTTGTTTCATTTTTTTCGTCCTCCATTATGATTAAATCTTCTTTTTTCATTACAGGTCTTGTGGAAGCCCCTGTAAGTGCGATAGTGGATGCATTGTGAAGCCATGCGGATGTAGCAGCCGTAATCACACCGAAAATGCCAAGAACAATTAAAGCGGTGTTAAAAGAAACTATTATTCCATACTGCCTATAAATTTTCTTCATAAGCTTTACAGATAGCCTGCGTATCTCAACTATCTTTGTGAGCTCATGGGAAATCACCGAAATATCGGCAACTTCTCTTGCAATATCGGATGAACCATTTAAAGTGAGTGATACATCTGCAACACTTAGTGCAGGAGTGTCGTTTATGCCATCGCCAACCATGAGGATTGTTCTCCCCTCTGATTTTAGCTTTTCAACTATTTCGGCTTTGCCATCGGGCAGTACAGAGGCATAGTATTTATCAATTCCAAGTAATGAACAGGTATGTTTTGCACTGCTTTCACTGTCACCCGTAATCATGAATATGTCTTTTATTCCCTCGCTTCTCAGCATATCTATTGTGTCTTTAGCGTCCGCCCTCGGTGGGTCGTTTATGCAAATAATTCCGATAAGCTCGCTATCCACAGCGAGATAAACTGCACTGTCGCTTCCGATTTCTTCGCTTATAAAGCTCTCTTTATCGGTGGGATACTCTACATTTTCATCGTCAAAAACAAAATGTCTACTGCCGATAATCGAGTGTTTCCCATTATATATACTTGCTATGCCATGTGCAACGATATATTCAACTTTTCCATGTTCTTCAGGGTGGTGAATTCCCCTTAATTTGGCTTCTTTTACAATTGATGATGCAGCACTATGGGGGAAATGCTCCTCAAGACAGGCGGCTATTTTAAGCACTTCTTCTTCGGTATATCCCTCAGCTATCGGAATGATTTTCGACACTTTAGGTACAGCATTTGTAAGCGTGCCCGTCTTATCAAAAACAACTGTATCGACTTTTGATAGGACTTCAATATATTTCCCACCCTTAACAAGCACCTGATGATTAACACTCTCTTTGAGAGCCGAGATAACTGTAATAGGTGTTGTTAGTTTAATAGCGCAAGAAAAATCAACCATAAGTACCGACAAGGCTCGTGTAATACTGCCTGTCAGCGCTAAGGTGAGGAAGAAAAGCCCAAAGCTTACAGGGACAATATCATCGGCAAGTCTTTCTGCTCTTCCCTGTACTGCCGCTTTTTCTTTTTCGCCAGTGTCGATTAAATCTATTATTTTAGCAATGCGAGAATCAGTTTGTAGGCTGAGCACTTCCACATCAATTTCGCCATCTTCAATAACAGTGCCTGCAAAAACTGTGCTGTCCACAGCCTTATGTACGGGGATTGGCTCACCCGTCATTGTGGCTTCATTTATAAGCGCATCGCCCTTTACAACAGTGCCATCCATAGGGATTAAACTGCCTTTTCTTATGCGAATAATATCACCCACCACAATATCGCTGTGATGCACTTGTGTTTCTACTCCGTCACTTACAAGCCAGACCTTGTCCACGCTTATTGTGAGGCTTTGAGCTAAAGCGTGTTTTGCCCTTAAATTTGAATATTCGAGCAGTAAATCCGATAATCCGAGTAAGAACATTGTAGAGGAGGCTGTTTTGTAATTTGCCGAAAGCAGTGAAGCGGATATAGCCGTGCCATCTAAAACTTCAACATTTATCTTTTTATTTGCAAGCGCCTTCATTCCATTTAAAATATATGGTGCGGAGCGCACTAAAGTATGAATTCTATGTGGGTATGTGGGCAGGAAAAAATGCCTTGCAAAATGAAATACACAGTGCTTTACTATGCGTTTTTTCATTTTGTTTTCTAAAACTGTTGCACGATCTTCTTCCGTGGGGACACCATCTTTAATGTCCGATAGCGACAGATAAGATAGTTTATTTAAGATTTTCTCCCTTGCGGTGATTTCATTATACTCGATAAGCACAGAACCGTTAATCTCATTTGCCGAAGCTTTCTCTACACCTGTAATAGAAAGGAGCAGGTCGGAAAGTCCGCAACACTGCTCCTTTGTTAGTATGTATTTACCAAATCGAACTCTGAGGCGGGAGGGCTTATCATAAACTATATGATATTTCATAAACTTCTCCTAAAATTTTATTCCTCTGAGCAATCGCAGTCATCACCACATGTACATTCATTTTTAGCAGCCATTTTAGCTTCGGCACAAATGTCGTCAGCTTCTTCTTTGATATTAGCGGCAGTTTCTAAAGCCTTATCCTTTAGCATTATGCCTCCAGCAACGCCTTTTACAGCAAGCTCACGAGCTTTTTTAGTTTTAAGAAGCCCTAAGAGAGCAAGGCCAGTTGCAGCGCCTGCAGCAAAAATCCATTTTCTTTCTTTTGTAATTAGATGTATCATATATATTTCCTCCATGTCATTTTATATTATTTTACCAAATTTTGTCCTTTTTCTTCCACTCCAAAACCGCAATTTTTGCGATATTTCGACGGAGTTTCGCCATATACCGTGCGAAATGCTGCCGCAAATTTACTTGTATTTATATATCCAATATTATACGCAATTTCGCTTATTGTCTTATTGGTTGTTCTCAGCATGCTGCGTGCCTTGAATAATTTAACATGGCGAATATATCTTTTTGGAGGCATACCGAATTTTTGTATGTAGAGCTGTCGGAGCGTTGTTTCAGATACATAGAGCATCTTAGAGATTTGTTTTTCAGTGAGCATCGTTTCAAGCAGTAGCCGCCTTGAAACATTTATGATAAATTGTGTTCCATTTTGCATATATACCTCCAACAGCAGAAACCCAAGAATAATATTCTTAGGTTTCCATCGCTTTATTTAAAGTAAGTTTTACGCTAATTTTTCTCCGCAAGCTGTGCAAGCTGCTTCTGCTTCTGCATCGGGTGCTTCGTTGCACATATAGGACTCGACTGTTTTAGCTGTGGTTTCTTCTTCCCAGTTTCTCATCCACTCGCCATCACCCCAGCCGTATGAACCAAAGAGAAGTACATTTACTTCAGCAAGGCTATCTTTTACACTATCCCACATTGGTTGGAATTCAGTTTCTTCTAAAACCTCAGCACCCATGGAAGGGCAACCGAAAGCTATCGAAGTATAATTTGCAACCATATCTTTTGTAAATTTATCCGAAGTCATTACATCAACTTCCGCTCCCTTGGATTTTGCGCCTGCGGCTATAAAATTCGCCATAGCCTCTGTGTTTCCTGTGCCACTCCAATAAACTACTGCTACTTTGCTCATGATAAAATTCTCCTTTAAAATTAATTTTGTTATTTATATATTTAGGCAACCGCTCGTTTTTTCACGGTAAGCCTTAAAATATCCTGTCCTTCTTGCCAGAGCCTTTTGTATACGGCTTTACACTTATCATATTTTGCAAACTTTAGCAAAGCCTCGCTTTCGTTTTCATATACTTTCCAGTATCTGCAAAGATTGCAATTTCTACCTTTATTGCAGATAAATCCCTCAACATCGCTTGGTGGATAACCCAAAAACAAACCTATTTCGTGTGGGAATTCTTCGTAGGCACAGAGCCTTTGCGACAATCGCTTTATTGCTAAATCCACACTTAAATCTTTATACCCATAGCGTGAAAGCACGGCACTTGCCTTTGCGTCATTCATATCATTTAGGAGCATATCCTGCCTGTACATATATACAAGCGCAAAATTTTCGCTCGTCTTTAATAGCCTTAGTTTTACTCCACTTTGAAAAAATTTCTCATTCCAAAATGATATATCGGCATTTAAGTCAAATTCATTTTCGAATTTAACCCCAAACAAACTTGCTGTTTTTAGTGAAGATAATGTTAGTGAGCAATGCTCTATAAGTGTTTTTTCAGTTATCATATTACATAGCCTCTAATATTTTTTATATGTAGAAAATGCGCCTTAGATGCTCTTAGCAAACAAGGCTCGCACGGGCGAGTTAGTTAAAAAAGACTAACTTATTATCTTAAAATTAACCGCCGTTATAGCGGTGATTTAATTAAAGTAGGTTAGTTTTCGCTAACCTACTTTAATATACATTGTTTTAAGGTATTTGTCAATAGGTATTTAGCATATTTATATTCTACTTTGGGCAATTTATAATGATTTAACAAATCTATAATACTCTGCTAACTTCGCTACCGAAAGCACTAATATTATTCGGTATTTTGTCCGCTTATTTTTACCCCTTAAAAAGGCTCTATAATTGAATTAATGCTGTATTCCTCCGCAGCAGCGGAAAAATACAGCATTATATCTTAATATCAAATCTTAAAAATTACTCAGCTAAAACCCCACCTGTTTCAGGGATTTCTTTTTCTGCTTCTTCTACTGCTTCTTCGTCCATAGGCATTTCAAGCTCAATATCCGAGTAGATGAATGAATCTGGGTAGTCATTCATTTGGAATGCTACTGTAAGGTCTTCTTCATCGTAGATTAGTTCTTGATTTTCTCTCTGCATTTTTGCAAAGTCTTCGAGTGTGTACATCACACCGTCTTCCATAGCGTAGATGTGCTGTCCCTCTTCCATGAAGAGCTCCATTACACCGAACTGATGGAATTTAATATTACCGGGGAAGTTTACATAGTCGATATGCGCTTTTGGGTTTGCGTCTTCTATTTCTGCATATGGCATAGTGTTAAACGCCATGTATTTATCACCCTCGGTGTCTATCACCCTTGTGTAGTAGTAGCCGATACCTGTGAAGTAGAATTCTGCTCTGTCGTTTGCATCAGCCGCATCGAAGTTTCTTACTGGGGTGGAGTGGTATAGATAATTAGTTTCATCTACAAGCCTTGCTGTTTCAAATTTCTCAGGGTAAATCTCTTCAAAGCCTGATTCATCAAATCCGATTTGCCCATATCCCCTTGTGGCAAACTCGTCTGCATTTAGTTGCACTTCGGAAGTGGGGCTACTTTTACTTGTTTTATAAATAATTAATCTACCCACAAAATCAGCCATATCCACTTCTACATCTTCTTTGATTTGGATTGCTACACCATACCTCAATTCACCGTCAATTGTAAACGGCTCGATTGTAATAGCTTCTACAATATCTTCGCCATCATCTGTATCCCAGATTATATCAGCTTTCCAGCGGCTTACATCTGATTTTCTAATATTATATGTATAATCAAATTCAAATGCCGATGTATCGGGGTCTTCTGCAACTGTTACCATGGATAATGGTGTTACTATCTTATCGCCTGCCTCTAATGTCTGCATATCATCGAATTCCAACCAGAGAGCCCTGCTTCCATCGTTAAGATCAAGCAATATATTGTCCTTGTCCGTTATGAACCACTCGTAATTAAATTCGAAACCATTAATATATTCAAAGAAAAGATCTCCTTCTTTTAATTCGCTGAGTGTTGGTACTCCTGATGCGAAGCTTGTCACGCTCATGCCTGCAAGCATTGCCACTGCAAGTGCAGAGGCTAAAATTTTCTTAAACATTTTTAATTCCTCCATATTTTTGTTTTTTATACTGG
>CAYJIJ010000014.1:0-41234 GCA_964370185.1 uncultured Oscillospiraceae bacterium | reverse complement strand
TCCACCTTGGCAAGGTGGCGCTCTACCAGATGAGCTAAACCCGCATTTCACTTTTCAGTTTCTCTTTGCCTTAGTGTTTCTTATTTTTCTATATCTCCCACCAAAAAAATCCTCTAAATTTTTTTGGTGCCTCCGGCCGGAATCGAACCAGCGACACGTGGATTTTCAGTCCACTGCTCTACCGACTGAGCTACAGAGGCATTTTTTGGCGACCCGGAAGGGACTCGAACCCTCGACCTCTAGCGTGACAGGCTAGCGTTCTAACCAACTGAACTACCGGGCCATGTGGTGGGAACAACAGGGCTCGAACCTGTGACCCTCTGCTTGTAAGGCAGATGCTCTCCCAGCTGAGCTATGCTCCCACATCAGCCGCTTATCTTAGCGGCGTAGATTATTATACTATAACTTTTTTTAGAAGTCAATAGGTTTTTCAATATTTTTTTACATATTTTTTGTATTTATTTTACAGCGTAGATTTAAGTGAATTAGAGAAGCTAAATCTTAGGTCATGGCTAACCTCACAGAGGCGCATCCCAAGTGAATTTCTCACCTTTTTATTTTCTTGTTAATTTTCAGAAATCGTACAGGAGCATGTCTTGCCATACCCCTATAATAGATTTCTATATTCTTTTTAATCGTTTGCTATTTCCTCCGTCAGTATCTCGTTAATCATAATGGGATTACCTCTTCCCGAGGTTTTTGCCATCACCTGCCCTACGAGTGCTTTAAATGCATTTGTCTTACCGCCTTTGTAGTCAGCGAGAAGTTTTTGGTTTTTGGCGAGCACTTCCGATATTATCGCTTTTAGCTGTGCACTGTCGCTTATCTGCCCCATATCGTTTTTATCCACATAGGCACGAACATCGGTGTTTTCCTCGGCTGTCCAAAGCTCTGCTATCAGTTTTTTGCTCACACTACTATTAATATAGCCCCCGCCTACAAGCTCAGCAATTTCGCCGAGTACAGTTGGAGAGATTTTTTCTCCCTCTTCTTCCGATTTTAAGATACTGCCTATCATGAGGTTTGCTACTACCTTAGTATGTTTTGTTTTACACACAGCCTTTTCAAAATAGGCGGAAATCTCGGGCTCGCTTATAATGAGCTCGGCATCATAGGCTGTGAGTGAGTACTCATTTATATATATAGCCTTTCTCTCATCTGGAAGCACAGGGATTTTCGCCTTTATTTCCTCTATGCGCTGCTCGGTTGTGATTATTGGTGCGAGGTCTGGATCGGGGAAATAGCGATAGTCATTTGCATCCTCTTTGCTACGCATGGAGAATGTTTTACCGCTTGTGCTGTCAAATCTTCTGGTTTCCTGCACAACTTCGCCACCGCTCTCTATTAAATCTATCTGCCTTTTGTATTCGTACTCTATTGCCTTTTGTACGAATTGGAAGGAGTTTAGATTTTTCATCTCGGTGCGTGTGCCAAATTTCTCTTCCCCCATCTTCCTTATAGATAGATTTACATCGCATCTGAGCGAACCCTCATTCATCTTGCAGTCGGACACATCCGTATATAATAGTATGGCGCGAAGCTTTCTAAAGTATGCAACAGCTTCTTCAGCTGAGCGCATATCCGGCTCGGATACTATTTCTATAAGTGGAACACCACAGCGATTGCAGTCTATGAATGTACCCTCTTTGTCATTGTGGACAAGTTTGCCTGCATCCTCTTCTATATGAATACGGGTGATGCCTATGCGTTTTGTGCTTCCCTCTGTTTCGATGTCAAGGTGTCCTCCGTGGGATAGTGGTAGGTCGTACTGCGAAATTTGATAGGCTTTGGGGAGATCTGGATAGAAGTAGTTTTTTCTGTCTTGCTTTGAAAATTTGCTGATGTTGCAGTTTGTGGCAAGCCCTGCCTTTATTGCATACTCCACCACTCGCTCGTTTAGCACGGGCAAGCTCCCGGGCATCCCAAGGCATACTGGGCACACCTGTGTATTAGGCTGGGCACCAAACTCCGTGGGGCAGGAGCAGAATATTTTAGTTTCAGTCTTTAACTCGCAGTGAACTTCAAGTCCTATTACCATTTCATAATTTTTAATCATGCTCTATTTACCCCCTGTGTATTTGCTCAGATGATAAGCAGATGTTTCACGCTCGTAGGCATTACCTATTCTATATAGAGTAGTTTCACTAAAAGCCTTGCCGATTAACTGCATTCCAAAAGGCAGTCCCTCACTATTTTCACCGCATGGAAGTGCCAGTGCAGGAAGACCTGCTATATTAATAGGCACACTGCATATATCCCCCATGTACATTTCGAGCGGAGTTTCGGTTTTCTCCCCTATTTTATAGGAGACAGTCGGCGCAACTGGTGAAAGTATGCAGGCGTGGTTTCTAAAAACTTCTGCAAACTCTTTCATTATAATAGTACGAACCTCAAGCGCTTTTTTATAGTATGCATCATAGTAGCCAGAGCTTAGGGCAAATGTACCAAGCATAATTCTTCTTTTAACCTCTTTGCCAAATCCCTCACTGCGTGATTTTTTGTATAGCTCTTCTATGTCGGAGAAATTCTCCGCCCTGTGTCCATAGCGTATGCCGTCAAACCTTGCAAGGTTTGAGGAAGCTTCCGCACCCGAGATTACATAATAGGCAGGCAGTGCCAAATCAAGTGATGGAATGGATACTTCTTTAATAGTAGCCCCCATTTTTTCATAAACCTTAGCCGCAGTGAGCACTGCATTTTTAACTTCGTCGTTTATTCCCTCGCCGAGGTATTGTTTTGGAAGTGCTATTGTCATGCCCTCCACACCCATATCAAGCTCTGCGGTAAAATCGGTGTAGCTTCTATTTACAGAGGTGCTATCCTTTTTATCATATCCGCTAATTGCGTTTAGGACTATTGCAGAGTCCCTCACATCTTTGGTGAGTGGACCTATTTGATCTAAGGAGGACGCGAATGCCACAAGCCCATTTCTTGAAACACTGCCATATGTCGGCTTCATGCCAACAACACCGCAGAACGCCGCTGGCTGACGGATTGAGCCTCCAGTATCCGAGCCGAGTGTAAACACCGCTTCGTCCGCCGCAACCGCCGCCGCCGAGCCCCCCGAGCTTCCACCAGGTACGCATAGGGTGTTTCTTGGATTTTTTGTCACTTTGAAATAGGAGTTCTCGGTGGTAGAGCCCATTGCAAATTCATCCATGTTCATCTTGCCAAGCATTACTGTGTCGGCAGCTTTAAGCTTCTCGATAACATGGGCATCGTATGGCGGTATGAAGTTTTCAAGCATTTTTGAAGCACAGGTAGTTTTCACCCCTCTTGTGCAGATATTATCCTTTATACCGCAGGGTATTCCAGCGAGTTTGGAAAGCATTTCTCCCCTACCTCGCTTTTCATCCACTCTTTCAGCGGACTTCATTGCTTCCTCTGCAAAAACAGAGATATAGGCACCAATTTCGGGTTCTTTTCTCTTTATACTATCTATATATGCATTTGTGAGCTCTGCCGAGGAAATTTCCTTGCTTGATAATTTATCGCTCAGTTCATGCAGGGTTAATTTTGTAAGTTCCATCGTCTTTCCTCCCTACTCAAATACTTTAGGTACGGTTATATATCCGTCCTTTTGTGTTGGAGCGTTTACTAAGAGTTCTTCCCTATCGGCGGATTTTTCGCATTCATCAGCTCTAAACACATTCTGCATCGGCACTACATGGGCGGTCACTTCCACACCACTGGTATCCGCTTTGCTTAGCTGATTTGCAAAATTTATAATATCCGCAAGGTCATCACCCATTGCGATTTTCTCTTCCTCGGATAGAATTAGCCTTGCAAGATGCGCCACATTTTCAACATCTATTTTAGCGGACGCTTTAGCCTTAGCGGCAATTAGCTCCGCAGATTCCGTCCCAAATGCAAGCTCTAAGATTTCAAGCTGTTCTTTATCAACTGGTGTCGGTGCTTCGGTCATCGGGCAGGAAGCATCTTTCACTTTAGGGAATGCGATTACATCCCTTAGTGAATCCGCACCCACCATGAGCATTACAAGTCTGTCAAGTCCGAATGCAAAACCACCATGCGGAGGTGTACCATACGCAAATGCATTTACCATAAACCCAAATCGGCTTTCTATTTCCTCTTCGCTAAAGCCGAGTGATTTAAACATCTGCTGTTGAACATCCTTTTTATATATACGAATACTTCCGCTTCCAAGCTCAACACCATTTAGCACTAAATCATATGCCTGCGCACGCACCCTGCCAGGGTCTGAAAATAGGTACTGCATATCCTCTTCATATGGCATTGTAAAGGGGTGATGCATTGCAATGTAGCGGTCTTCCTCTTCGGAGTATTCAAACTGTGGAAAATCTACAACAAATAGAGGTTTAAAGTCCCCCTTTTTGCGAAGTCCGAATTTGTCCCCTAAGTCAAGGCGGAGTGCACCTAAAGTCTTTCTTACCACCGAGAGCTTATCGGCACAGAATATTATCATATCCCCCGCTTTAGCATCCACAGCTTTTAATATATCGTCTATGTCCTGCTTTGAGAGGAATTTTGTTAGTATCGAGTAAATCTCACCGTCGGGTCTTAGTGCAATCCACGCCATTCCACGAGCTCCGTAGGACATCGCTTTTTTAGTTAAGTCTTCTATCTCACTGCGGTTAAAATCAGGCCAGTTTTTGATGTTTATCGCCCTTACCACTCCACCGCTTTTTGCCACATTGTTAAACACGCTGAATTCGCATCTCTTAGCTATCTCAGTTATATCCACTATTGGTAGGTCAAAGCGAAGGTCGGGTTTATCCACACCGTATTTATCCATCGCTTCATGCCATGTCATCCTTTGGAAAGGCTCGGAAAATTCTATATTCATCGCACCTTTAAATAGGAATTTAAAAAGCCCCTCTAAATGTGCGAGTACATCTTCCTGCTCAACAAATGACATCTCCATGTCCACCTGTGTAAACTCTGGCTGTCGGTCGGCTCTTAAATCTTCATCCCTAAAGCAACGGGCTATTTGATAGTATCTATCAATTCCACCTACCATTAAAAGCTGCTTAAATATCTGTGGGGATTGTGGGAGTGCATAAAAACTGCCTTTGTGCACCCTACTTGGAACAAGGTAATCCCTTGCGCCCTCAGGGGTGCTTTTGGTGAGTATCGGGGTTTCAACAGCTATGAATTCTGCGCTGTCCATATAATCCTCAATAAGCTTTTGAAGCTTATGCCTAAAGCGGAGATTATCGAGCACACTTTGGCGACGAATGTCTAAAAAGCGATATTTAAGCCTTAAATCCTCCCTTACATTGGCGTCCTCATCCAAGGAAAGGGGAAGGGCGCTTGCCATCGACATCACTTCTACCTTACTCGCAAAAAGCTCAGTAGTGCCCGTGGCTATTTTGGGATTTATGGTTTCTTCATCACGAAGCCTTATAGCCCCCACAAATTTAATTACCGACTGATTTTTAATTCCCTCGATAGTTTTAAACTGCTCTGCTCCGAGTTCTTTTTCATCGCATACGACTTGGAGTATACCCTCCCTGTCCTTTAGGTCGATAAATATTATTCCGCCCATGTCACGCTTTGTCTGCACCCAACCGCAGACGGTATGGATATTTCCGATTTCGCCCTCTGTAATTCTGCCACAGTATATACTTCTAAGCATAATAAAAACTCTCCCTTTGCTATAAAATAAAAAAAGCCTCCATCCCAAAACTTGGGACGAAAGCTGTAAAAAATCTTCCGTGGTACCACCCAACTGAGCTAAAAAAGCCCACTCATCGGCACGGACAGCAAAATGTCGATGCCTACCGATTTAACGCATCGGTAACGGCTAAGTCTACTTGCAAATGCTTTCGGTTAGCGACTCCGAGATGTTCTTCTGCTAAAACTTTGTACCGATTCACAGCTAACATCGGCTCTCTGTAACTAAAATTTAAGCTTACTCTTCTCTTCACAGTCTTTATGCGGTTAATATTTATTTCTTTTATCAATATACCGCTTTAATGTATATTTGTCAAGGGTTTCAGTATAATTTTATGATATATATTTATTTTTATGCATACTTTGGGAAATATTTCTATTCGCTATATCGAGAAGATATACACAAAAATTCAAATGAGCATTATTCTCCGCCCAATCCGCTTGCAAAATATTGTGATATAATGTAAACTATTTTGATGTACAATATAGATAAATGATAAAAAACGATTGGAGAAAATATAATGGCTGAGTTTTTGCGTCTTACGGTATTTGGCGGTATAATCGGCATTGCCAACGCCATTCCCGGTGTGAGCGGTGGCACGCTCGCCGTTGTTTTAGGAATATATGATAAGCTTATTGGCAGTATAAGCGGATTTTTAAAGGATATAAGGGGCAGTATTAAATTTCTTCTGCCAGTTGGTATTGGTGCTGGGATAGGAATTGTGCTATTTGGCAGCCTCATTGAATACCTAATCACCTATTTTGCTATGCCCACCAATTTCTTTTTCTTTGGGCTTATAGTGGGAAGTTTGCCGATGATTTATAAAAAGGCTAAAAGCATGGGCAGTGTCCGCAGTTATCATTATTTAGCATTTCTACTTGCCTGTGGCATGATGGTAGCACTTGCGGTAGTTGGTGATACAGGTTCCACCGAAGTAGTGGAAACGCTCACCCTCTCCCACGCAGTGACATTAATAGTCGCCGCATTTATAGCCGCTACCGGTATGCTACTGCCGGGTGTTAGTGGCTCGATGCTCCTCCTTATAATGGGGCAGTATTTTACTATTATCACTGCGGTGTCAAACTTTAACATAATAATCCTTGCCCCAGTCGGCATAGGGGTAGCTCTTGGACTTTCAATAGGTGCGATACTGATTAACTTCTGCCTAACACGCTTCCCCGTGGTAACATATTACGCCATACTGGGCATGGTGATAGGCTCGCTGATACCCGTGCTTGAAAACGCATTTGTTTCAGGTTCTGATATGTCGCAAATGGCAGTGGCTATACCGCTTTTAGTAGTAGGGATTTTAATATCACTGTGGTTTGAGAAATTTAGCCAAAAAAGCAACCATAAATAATACTTATGTGCCGTGTAATTTATGGTACTGTTGTAGTATAATTTACAAGAATAAAGCTCATCTCCTACAAAATAAATTAGGGTGTATTCCTCCGCCATCGGCGGAGGAATACACCTCTTATTAGTTAATTATTAATTTAAAATTACTCAGCTAAAACTCCGCCTGTTTCAGGGATTTCTTTTTCTGCTTCTTCTACTACTTCGTCTTCCATGGGCATTTCAAGCTCAATATCCGAGTAGATGAATGTATCTGGGTAGTCATTCATTTGGAATGCTACTGTAAGGTCTTCTTCATCGTAGATTAGTTCTTGATTTTCTCTCTGCATTTTTGCAAAGTCTTCGAGTGTGTACATCACACCGTCTTCCATAGCGTAGATGTGCTGTCCCTCTTCCATGAAGAGCTCCATTACACCGAACTGATGGAATTTAATATTACCTGGGAAGTTTACATAGTCGATATGCGCTTTTGGGTTTGCATCTTCTATTTCAGCGTGTGGAACAGTGTTAAACGCCATGTATTTATCGCCCTCGGTGTCTATTACCCTTGTGTGGTAGTAGCCGATACCTGTGAAGTAGAAGGAGGCTCTGTCATTAGCGTCAGCCGCATCGAAGTTTCTTACGGGGTAGGTGCTGTGCATGATAGAATCGAGCGATGAAATGTCCCTCGTTGCCCTTACCGCTGTTTCAAAAGCTTCGGGATAAATCTCTTCAAAGCCGGACTCGTTAAAGCCGATTGCTCCATATCCCCTTGTGGCAAAATGCTCTGCATTTAGCTGCATCGCAGAAATAGGGTTGCTTTTACTTGTTTTATAAAGAATTAATCTACCCACAAAATCAGCCATATCCACTTCTACATCATCTTTAATTTGGATTGCCACACAGTACTGTAAACTGCCAAAAATTGTGAATGGCTCGATAGTAATAGCTTCCACAAGCTCTTCGCCCTCGTCGGTATCCCAGATTATATCGGCTTTATAGCGGCTCACATCAGATTTTCTGATGTGAGATGTCACGTCAAATTCAAAATCCGCTGTATCGGGGTCTTCAGCAACTGTTACCATGAATAACTGCGCAACTATCTTATCGCCTGCTTCTAAATCTTTAATATCTTCTGTTCCGAGCATTATCGAATCCTCGGGATTTAAAACAATATTGTCATTATCCACCACATTCCAGTACGGGTTAAGAAAAGAGGGACCTCCTACATCACTTGCATCGTGCATTCCATCATAAAAGAAAATGTCACCCACCTTTAATTCGCCGATTGACGGCACTCCATTCGCCGCAAAAGCAGTCACGCTCATACTCGTAAGCATTGCCACTGCAAGTGCCCAAGCTAAAATTTTCTTAAACATTTTTAATTCCTCCATATTTTTGTTTTTGGCTAAAAAATTTGTCGTTAATTAAATTATAAACTATTAGACATCTTTTTGCAATATTTTATTCACTATTTTTATGGGTAAATCCCTGCCATCTGTGGGTGGGGGATACATACACGGATAATTTCACCTTTAAGCGAACTCTACCCTCCCACACCCGACTTGGATTTTGCATTTTTATATGCAGTATAAATGTGATGGTCAATTAGTGATTTATTTTTGAGATAACAATTGAAAATGGTGTGGCTAATTCGGCCTGTACCCCACCCTTTTAAGCATTGAATTCACACGACTTTTTATTCCCCTGTGCTCGGGGTCTTCTATGAGTGGGTCTTTTGCTAAAAACTCTTTCGCCTTTGTTTGCGCCTGCTCTAATATATCATTGTCACGGCTTATATCGGCGAGCTTAAACTGCGGTATGCCATGCTGACGGCTACCGAAAAAATCGCCTGCGCCACGCTGTTTTAAATCCTGCGCCGCTATTTCAAAGCCATCACTACTGCGGCAGAGCACAGAGAGCCTTTCTTTGGCTATATCACTTTTGGCATCTGAGAGCAGTATACAGCTTGACGGCTCACTCCCCCTGCCCACTCGCCCTCTGAGCTGATGGAGCTGGCTCATTCCAAATCTATCGGCATTTTCGATTAAAATAATCACAGCATTTGGCACATCCACTCCAACTTCCACCACGGTGGTGGAGACGAGCACATCTATTTCACCCTCTTTAAAGGAGTTCATCACTGCATCTTTTTCTTTTTGCTTTAGTTTGCCGTGCACAAGCCCAACCCTGTAACCGCTAAACTCTTTTTCTGCGATTTCCTTAGCATATTCGGTGGCTGTTTTAAGCCCTAAGTCCACTTCCCCCTGCTCGACAGCTGGGCAGATAATATAGCCTTGAAAGCCATTGTCGATATAGTGCTTTATATAATTGTATGCCCTACTGCGCTTTGAGCTATCTATCGCATAGGTCTTTATCGGGGTGCGCCCCTTGGGTAGCTCTTTTATCAGTGAAATATCGAGGTCGCCATAGACTATCAGCGCAAGTGTCCTTGGAATAGGTGTGGCGGACATTACAAGGGTGTGCACACCCTCGCCCTTTTTGGAAAGTGCGGTGCGTTGTGCCACTCCGAATCTATGCTGTTCATCAGTTATAATTAGGCTTAAATTTTTAAAGATTACATCCTCGGTAATAAGTGCGTGGGTGCCTATACAAAAATCTATTTCACCATCAATCAAACGCTTTTTAATCTCCCTTTTTTCCTTTGCGGTTGCCCCTCCAGTGAGCAGTGCAAGGCGCACTCCGAGTGGCGAAAGAAGCTTTTGCATTGTGGTAAAATGCTGTGTGGCAAGTATTTCAGTGGGCACCATCATTGCGCACTGCATACCGTTTTGCCTTGCAAAATATGCCGCCGCCGCCGCAACGGCTGTCTTACCCGAGCCTACATCCCCTTGAACAAGCCTGCTCATAGGTCGTGTCTGCTTTAAGTCATCTATAATATCGTCAATCGCTGATGCCTGCCCCTTTGTAAGTTCAAAAGGAAGTGCCGCAAAATAGCCCGTCATATCCACATCTTTAAGCGATACTGCCTTGAGGGTGTTGTCCCTTTTTTTCACAGTGGAGAGTGCAATGGTCATTATAAAAAATTCTTGGAAAACAAGTCTTCTCACCGCTATCTGTGCCGCTTCTTTATCGGTGGGAAAATGTATATGATTTATGGCATATTCGATATGGCAGAGTTTGTTTTCACTTCGCACCGACTGCGGAAGAGGGTCGGGGATTTTTTCTGATAACCTCTCTAATGCCTGCTTTATATTTGAAGCAATCATTTTAGAGGTAAGCCCTGCTGTGAGTGGATAAATTGGTATCATTCCACTTATATCTTCATTACCCAAAAGCACTGGGGAGGAAAGCTCGGGACGGAGCAGACTTCCGCTTATTCTGCCATAGAAATAGTATGTTTCCCCCTCTTTGAGCTTATCCACTGTGAATTTACCATTATAAAATGTTATGCTCACTCCTGAGCTTTCGTCATATGCGGCTACCTTTGTGATAGAGAGCCCTTTTCTTATCACTCTTTCACTGCCCTTGTGCTCTATTGTAAGCTTTAGCACGGAATTTTCTTCCCTTGAAGCGGTGGTTATTTCCGAGGGTGAAGTGGCATCAATATAGCTCCTTGGGTAGTAGCATATAAGCTCGCCTACATTTTCTATGCCGAGTTTTTGATATAGCTTAGCACGCTTTTCGCCAACTCCTTTTAGATATTTTATATCCGTTTTAAAGGTGATGTCCATTCTTTCACTCCTTTGTAAAATTCTCATAGCCATAAGCAAAACACTTCTTTTCTATTTTTTCCACCTCGTACGGGGTGGAAAAGATATACGGGATAGTTTTCTTAAGTTGTTGGCATTGATTCGCAATTATTAAGTAAATAAAATATAACCGCTTAGTTTCGATTATCTCTAAAATTCTCAAAACTGCTTTTATTCGGCTATAATAAAGCGAAATAAAAAATTACTGTTCCACTTCCACCCCTGCATTTTTAGGCGTGGCAATCTCTGCATATGGCAGATTTTTTTGAAGTTCGTTTTTTGCTTTGGTGGCTTTGTCCATGCAGTCATACACCCCATAAACCGCCGAGCCACTGCCCGTCATAAGTGTAAAAATAGCACCCTGCTCCCTCATCATTCGCTTTGCGGTGTGTATTTCTTCTATTTTAGCATGTTCTTCAAATACATTTATAGCGTTTTTAGCCATTTCGTGCAGATTTTTAGTTTCGAGTGCTTTTATTAGCTCTTTCGTGTTTGGACGATGGGATGTTTTATTCTTATGATAGCTTTCAAAGCACTCCTTTGTGCTCACTCCTTTGGTAGGCTTAGCTATCACTATAAAGCATTTAGGAAATGAATTTACTTCACTCATTATCTCGCCTATTCCACGGCAGAGTTTTGTGCCACCTATGATACAAAATGGCACATCCGCCCCGAGTGAGAGCCCCACATCCAAGAGCTCTTTTTCGCAAAGCAAATTCCCATGCATTATATTCATTCCCATTATCACGGCGGCGGCGTTGGCACTGCCCCCACCCATTCCTGCCTGCGAGGGTATATTTTTTATAACATCAATGGCGTAACCTTTTATTGGTCTTTTAATTTTATGTAAAAAAGCGGCGGCGGCTTTGTGCACGAGGTTGGTTTCGTCCCATTCTATCTCTTTATCGCTTCCGCTTATTTTTATATTTTCATCAGTTGTTTTTGTGATTTTAATTTTATCATGAAGTGAAATGCTTTGCATAATAGTTTCTATTTCATGATAAGAGTCCGCCCTTTTCCCGAGTATATCGAGGGATAGATTTATCTTGGCATATGCTTTTAAAACTATTTTTTGCATTTTTTCCTCCTTTTTTAGACAACCAAAACCGCTTAATTTATTTGACTTATTTTACTTAAAGATGCTATAATAATCGTGTATGCGGATTATTATACTTTTATTTGAGCACTGTTTTTCTCGCCATCTTTATGGCAACCGAAAAACATAGCTAATTATAGCATAAATTTTAGCTTTTTGGAAATACTTGATAATAAACTTTTAAATAAGGAGCTTTATTATATGAGTAAAAAAAAGACTGAAAACAGCACACAGCAAGAGGTTAGCGAAGAGCAGACAGAGCAAGCCGAGCTAATAGAGAAAACCGGCTCGATTACGCCTGCTAAGGGTAAGTATGTAATTCACTGTCTTACGATTGTGGGTCAGATAGAAGGGCATTATACATTGCCTGCACAGAATAAAACTACCAAATATGAGCATGTGATACCACAACTTGTAGCAATAGCTCAGGACCCAGACATTGAGGGGCTTATTATTATATTAAACACCGTGGGTGGCGATGTTGAAGCAGGACTTGCGATATCCGAGCTAATTTCAGGCATGAAAAAACCCACTGTATCACTTGTTTTAGGTGGGGGGCACTCGATAGGCGTACCGCTTGCATGCAGTGCCAAAACTTCATATATTGCACCCTCTGCCACTATGACGATACACCCTGTGCGAATGAACGGAGTTGTGCTCGGAGTTCCACAAACATTGTCCTATTTTGACAAAATGCAGGAGCGAATTGTAAGATTTGTCACCGAAAATTCGCAGATAAGCGCCGATGACTTTAGGGATTTGATGATGAATACGGGTGAGCTTGTAATGGATGTTGGCACGGTTATTGATGGGCAAAAAGCGGTGGAAGTAGGGCTTATAGATAAGCTTGGCGGCCTTACTGATGCAATAGATGAGCTTTATTCATTGATAGAAGAGAATAAAAGTGTCACTGAAGAAAATAAGAGTAAAAGAAGCAGGGGGAAAACTCCTCCGAAAAACACTAAGGCTAAAACTCCCACAAAAAGCAAAACCACAAGCGCGGCTAAAGTTAGCAGGGGGAGCAGGAAATGATTATACACTCTATTATGCCTGAAGATTTTTTAAGAGAAAAGCAGAATATCCCCGAGGGGGAATGTATAAGCTTTGATAAAGGCTTTATTATGGGGGTAAGGGATGATAAAGGGGTGAAAATTTCTCGTATCATTTCTACCGACCCATTGGTATATTTAGATAGCAAATTCAGCCCGGGAGAGTATTATAAATAATGCTTTTGCATTATTTATAATTTACTATTCGCTCGGTTGTCACGCAGTGACGAGAGCGAGGCAATGTAAATCACCTTGTAGGGGTGCAAATAATCCGTAGTATTATTTATAATTAAAAAAGTAATAATGAAGAGTGAATAGGTTTCGGTGTGGCTACGCCACATATTTTAAATCGTTTCGCCGTAGGCGAAACTCCGAAACTCTTCACTATTCACTATTCACTTTTCACTCTTCACTACTTAAACATTGGGGGACTTATGACAATTATTGACGCCATTATACAGGGGATTGTACAGGGGCTCACCGAGTTTTTACCTGTTTCAAGCTCTGGGCATCTCTCGCTAATACAGTATTTCACTGGAAACAGCGGCGAAACAGGAGCTTTCTTCTCGATACTCGTCCATGCAGGCACATTGTTTGCAGTAATTATAGCCTTTTGGCGCACTATACTTGAGCTTATTGTTGAAGGGTTTTTCATGCTTTGGGACATAGTGAGATTTAAGTTTGACTTTAGATACATATCGGCAAAACAAAAGATGATTTTCATGCTTATTCTTTCGCTTCTACCACTTTTTGCAGTGCTATTTTTAAAGGACACATTTGAAGCTTTATCGACGGATAATAATATTATCATCGAGGGTATTTGCTTTTTAATTACAAGCCAACTTTTATTTATGGCGCACAATAATTCGGGCGGCAGAAAGCGTGCGGACAACATGACTTCCTCCGATGCGCTTTTAATAGGCACTATTCAGGCAGTTGCGCCACTTCCTGGGGTTTCACGCTCTGGCTCGACTGTTGCAGTGGGGCTAATGCGGGGGCTTTCAAAGGAATTTGCGGTGGAATTTTCATTTATAATGGGCATCCCCGCCGTGCTTGGCGCAGTGATCCTCGAAGTGTACGACATAGTAAGTGGCGGCATGGTAGCGGATGTTTCTACCCCTGTAATGGCAACAGGATTTATTACCTCTCTTATCTTTGGCGTAATTGCGATAAAGGCAGTAAAATGGCTTGTGACCAACAATAAATTTAAACTCTTTGCAATTTATACAGGTGTGCTCGGAGTAGCCACGCTGATAATAGGCACTGTGGATTTATTTTTTGGCTTCCCCGTGCAAGAATTTGTGATGGGGTTAATTTAAAAAAGATTAAAGGATTTTGATTATACCTATATAACTAAACTAAAAGGATGGTAGGCTATGGCTGAAACAAAGAAAACAACTAATACAGGGCGGATTTCTGCTAAGCAAAAGGAGGCAATGCGCAAAGCTAAGATGCAGCTTTATGCGCTATTCACTTTTGCCTTTGGCATACTGCTTGCCGCAATAGTCTTTATCGAGGGAAGTAGTCTTTGGACTATACTTCACAAGTCGATGTTTGGGCTTTTCGGTGGAGTGGCGTATTTTATACCCGTCATCCTCATATACATAGCGGTTATTACTGCAATGGACAGACCCACACTTTCGCAAAAAAGCAAAATTTGGCAAAGTGCTTTACTCATACTGCTAATATGTGGTGGCGTGCAGATAATTTTTTACGGCGCACCGATTGAGATAGGTCTTTGGAATCAAATACTCGAGCTTTGGAACTCAGGAATTGCCTTAAAAGGTGGTGGACTTCTTGGCGCCGCTTTAGGACTTCCCCTACTTGCTCTCTTTGGCAAAACAGGTGCCGCCATTACCCTTGTACTCCTCTCCCTCATTATGCTAATGATAATTACAGGCACTACTTTAAAAGGACTCTATCTTGCGGCGGCAAAGCCTGTTAAAGAGATTGAAAAAGCCTATGTTGATAAAATTTTAGAGGAAAAACCCCCTGCAAAAGAAACTACTAATAAGGCTAAAAAGAGCAAGTTTAATATTGATGTCCCCGTAGATGACCCTGTGAAAGAAACAGAAGAAATTCCACTTAAAATTGTTACAAATACTAAGGCTGTAAAGCCAGAAGCGCCTGCACAGGATAAAGAACCCACTTCAGAAATGCCTGCACATCCTGTTACTTCCCCCGAAGAAGCAAAAAGTGAAGTTAAAGCTGAAAGCAAAGTTGCATACATAGACGATATAATCAAAAATATGACTGGCAGAGGCAAAGGCACAGCTGAGCACAGCATTCTCCCCCCTGCCGATGCTCCTCCAATCGCAATCCCTCCGATGGACACCTCGGCTACTCCCGAGGTGGCAGACATTGAGCAAAAGAATTCGGAAAACCCCGTGCTTGTTAAAGAAACAATCGACTCCGCTACGAGTGAAATACAGGAAGTCCTCGATAAAGAAGCTGTGAATAAGCAACCCTATTCCTTCCCCCCTGTTACACTGCTCAAAGAGGGAGAAAATGCCGACGACGAGAATATATCCGAGGAGCTCAAAGCCAATGCGCAAAGGCTTGTTGATACACTCCAGTCCTTCGGTGTTCAGACGAGAATTACCGAAATATGCCGTGGCCCTGCGGTAACAAGATATGAGCTACAACCCTCGGCAGGTGTAAAGATAAGCAAAATCACAAATCTATCCGACGATATAGCGCTTAATTTGGCGGCGGCAGGGGTGCGCATAGAAGCTCCCATCCCAAATAAAGCGGCAGTGGGCATAGAAGTTCCAAATAAAAATATAACACCTGTTGCAATGCGTGAAATAATAGACTCCACCTCATTTGTGGAATCCGAGAGCAGACTTTCGGTAGCACTTGGAAAGGACATTGCAGGGAATTTAGCAATAGCCGATTTAGCAGGGATGCCCCATGTGCTAATTGCAGGGGCAACAGGTTCTGGTAAATCAGTTTGTATAAATTCGATTATTATTAGCCTATTATTTAAGGCTTCACCCGATGAAGTAAAGCTATTGATGATTGACCCTAAAGTGGTTGAACTTGGAATATATAATGGTATTCCGCATCTGTTAGTACCAGTAGTTACCGACCCTGGCAAGGCGGCAGGTGCGCTAAACTGGGCTGTAAATGAAATGCTAAAACGCTATAAAATGTTTGCCGATAATGGCGTAAGAGACCTTAAGGGATATAATAAACTTGCTAAAAACACCCCCGAGCTTGCATTCATGCCACAGATAGTTATAATTATCGACGAGCTCGCAGATTTGATGATGGCTGCTCCAAATGAGGTTGAAGATGCGATTTGCCGTTTGGCGCAGATGGCAAGGGCGGCAGGGATGCATCTGGTAATAGCCACACAGCGTCCGTCGGTGGATGTAATCACAGGCGTAATTAAGGCAAACATTCCCTCCCGTATTGCATTTTCAGTGTCTTCACAGGTGGACTCACGCACAATCTTGGACGGCTCGGGTGCTGAAAAGCTACTCGGCAAGGGGGATATGCTATTTTATCCAGTTGGCTATCCAAAACCAGTGCGTGTGCAGGGATGCTTTGTGAGTGATAAAGAGGTTGAAAAGGTTGTCACTTTTATTAAAGAGGGCGAAGAGCACAAATACGACGAAGAGGTTATTGAAGAAATCGACCGTCGTGCAGTAGTCGAAAAGGGCAAAGGCTCTTCCTCCGATGGAGGTGGCTTTGAGGATGAGGATGAAATGCTACCTGCCGCGATCGAAGTGGTTGTAGAAGCAGGGCAGGCTTCCACCTCACTGCTTCAGCGCAAATTAAAACTTGGCTATGCCAGAGCAGCAAGAATTGTTGACCAGCTCGAAGAAAGAGGCATAGTAGGGCCGTTTGAGGGCTCTAAGCCAAGGCAGGTACTCATCAGCCGTGAGAGATGGCAGGAGATGAAACTCTCTGCTAATGAGTAGCAGTATTATTTGAGATATTTGTAAGATTAAAAAGAAACTATAATAATATTTGGGGTGTATTCCCTCGCCGAAGGCGAGGGAATACACCCCAAAGAATTTCACCCAAGAATTGGCACGGAGCCAAAATAAAAGTTTTACTCAATTTTTTACAAAAAATTGTGGGTAGTTAGGGCAAAGCCCTGACTCGCTCACCGCAGTGAGCGAAAATCCTTTTACTGCAAGGATATTTAAGGGGGATGAATTTAAAAACAGTCCAGTGGACTGTTTTTAAAGAGGGGGAATTTTTGCGATAAAAAATCCCCCTACTAAAACTCTCAGCAAACCAAATCCCCCACGCGAACAGCGTGGCGTTTATTTATATCCCCACAGGGGCGATTTAGATTGTGTATAACCCCACGGTGGTAGTATAGGATTTTCCGCATAATTTAAAATTCCGCATAATATACGCTCTTTTGCTTCGCAAAAATTGCTACTTATTTTTGGGGCTTTGCCCCATACCCCACGATTTTTTGAAAAAAATCGTGTAAAACTTTATTCTTCGCTATTACTCACATATCACCATAAACCCATATCAAAAAAGGAGAATGCTTACATTCTCCTTTTTTTAATATTATAATTACTTTTTAAACTCAGCGGTTTCTATTCTTGTCCTCGCCCTCTTAGCTTTTGCTTTTGCAACTTCTGCGGCTTCCGGTGTTTCAGCCGCTTCTATTTCTGCTTTTGCTCTTTCTAAGGATTTCTCAGCACGAGCTACATCAATTTCTTCCGCCCATTCAAAGGTGGTTACAACAAGTCTGGTTTCTTCTTTATTAACTCTAATAAAACCCTCGCTTGCCACACCGTATTTAACTCCATCGGGGGTATTTACCTTTACTCTCCCAGCCTTTATAGCGGAAACTTGTCCTGCATGACCTTTGAGTATACCTATATCACCCTCGGTGGTGCGAAGGATTATTCCTTCTACTTCATTGTCAAATACATTTCCCTGTGGTGTAACTATTTTTAGGTGAAATAAACTCGCCAAGGATTATTCCCCCTTCTTAGCTTTTTCTACCGCCTCGTCGATAGTACCGACAAATAAGAATGCCGACTCAGGAAGATCATCATGTTTACCATCAATAATCTCTTTAAAGCCTCTGATTGTTTCCTTGATAGGCACATATTTACCCGCCATACCTGTAAACTGTTCAGCAACTGAGAACGGCTGTGATAGGAAACGCTGAATTCTTCTCGCCCTTGCAACGGTGAGCTTATCTTCGTCGGAAAGCTCGTCCATACCAAGGATTGCGATGATATCTTGAAGCTCTTTATAACGCTGGAGTATCGACTGCACCGCTCTTGCCACTTCGTAATGCTCGTTGCCCACTATTTCAGGGGTTAGAATTGTTGAGGTGGAGTCGAGTGGGTCAACCGCTGGATAGATACCGAGTGAAGCAATCTGCCTTGAAAGAACTGTTTTCGCATCAAGATGCGCAAAAGTTGTAGCAGGAGCTGGGTCGGTAAGGTCATCCGCAGGTACATAAACAGCCTGTACCGAGGTTATAGAACCCTTCTTAGTGGAAGTGATACGCTCTTGAAGCGCACCCATTTCTGTTGCAAGTGTGGGCTGATAACCAACCGCAGAAGGCATACGACCAAGAAGCGCTGAAACTTCTGAGCCTGCCTGTGTGAAACGGAAGATATTATCTATGAAGAAAAGCACGTCCTGTCCTTCTCTATCCCTAAAATACTCAGCCATGGTAAGCCCTGAGAGCGCAACCCTCATTCTCGCTCCCGGTGGCTCATTCATCTGTCCATACACGAGTGAAGTTTTATTAATAACTCCCGACTCCTGCATTTCCATGTAAAGATCGTTTCCTTCACGGGTTCTCTCGCCAACGCCCGCAAAAACCGACAGACCGCCGTGTTCCTGAGCAACGTTTCTGATAAGCTCCATGATTAAAACTGTTTTACCAACGCCAGCACCACCGAAAAGACCTATCTTACCACCCTTAACATAAGGAGCGATAAGGTCAACTACCTTGATACCTGTTTCAAGTATTTCGGTAGCGGCACCCTGCTCTTCAAAGCTTGGTGCTTCACGGTGAATTGGCCATTCTTCTGCATCTTTTGGTGCTTCCTTATTGTCCACAGGCTCGCCCAAAAGATTGAATATTCTGCCAAGTGTGCATTCGCCAACAGGCACTTTAATAGCCGCACCAGTGTCGACTGCATTTGTTCCTCTTACAAGACCATCGGTCGAGCTCATAGCCACGCATCGCACAACATCGTCACCGATATGCTGTGCAACCTCAGCTACCAAACGCTTTCCGTTTAGCTCAATTTCAATGGCATTAAGGAGATTTGGTAGTTTGCCAGGTGCAAACTGTATATCCAGTACAGGTCCGACAACCGTCATGACTGTACCAATATTTTGCTCGTTCATCTGCTATTCTCCTCACTTCATAATCTGCATTTTTATTTTTTTAGAAATTACGACAGTGCATTGGCACCGCTTACGATTTCAGTAATTTCCTGTGTAATCGCAGCTTGTCTCGCTCTGTTAAATTTAAGGTTTAGGTCTTCGATAATGGCTCCTGCATTGTCACTCGCCGCTTCCATCGCTGTGCGTCGTGCACCCTGCTCGGAGGCGTATGACTCTGTAACGGCACCATATATTATCCCACCTATATACTGTGGCACTATTGTGGCAAAGATAAATTCTGCGGAGGGCTCAAAATCCGTATTACCAAGATTTTCAGCCTCTAACTCAGCGTCGTCAAATCTTAGCGGTAGTAGTTTTTTGCTGTCCGGCTCTTGATTTAGCATCGACACAAATTTTGTGTAAACAATGCGTAGTTCATCAATTTTGCCACTTTTAAATAGCCTTGTAACTAAGTCTGCAAGCTCATAAGTTTCTTCAAGTCCCATTTCTTCCACAGTGGGAAAATCAGTTTTTATAACTTCATATCCTCTTTTTGCGAAGAATTCACCCGTCTTTTTACCAATGGGTATGATTATCGCTTCATCCTTACTACCTTGTTGCATTGCAAACTTTAAGACATTCGAGTTGTATCCACCGGCAAGACCTCTGTCCCCCGATATAACGATTAAACCCGTTTTCACCACTTCTCGCTCTTGTGTGTAGGTGGTGGTAAATTCTCTGTTTACCTTAGCTATTTCAACCATAGTTTTATAGAGTGTGTCGAAGAAAGGTCGGGCTTTTTCCACCCTGTCCTTTGCCCTTCTCAATTTAGAGGAAGCCACAAGCTCCATGGCTTTTGTAATCTGCATGGTATTTTCAACGCTTCGTATCCTGCGTCTAATATCCTTCATACCAGCTGCCATAAGTTTACCCCTCCTCTAATTTATTTTGATGCGGAGAATTTTTCCTTGTACTCCAAAATAGCAGATTTAAGAGTTTCTGCGGTTTCGTTATCAAGGTCTTTTGTTTCGGTGATTTTAGCATACACTTGTGGATATGCATTTCCTATATAGGCAAGGACTTCTTCTTCAAATCTCTTAACATCCTCAACCGCTATATCCATAAGCATATTATTAACCACCGCATAAATGATGGCCACCTGCTGTTCAACAGGCATAGGCTCTGCAAGGCCTTGTTTTAGTACTTCAACCACACGCTCACCCTGCGCAAGTCTTCTCTTGGTATCGTCATCAAGATCGGAACCAAACTGCGAGAACGCTTGAAGCTCTTTATACTGTGAATAGATAAGCTTTAAGCTACCCGATACTTTTTTAATAGCCTTAATCTGAGCAGAACCACCAACACGGGATACCGAGATACCGGGGTTAACCGCTGGGCGAATACCCGAGTTAAAGAGCTCTGACTCAAGGAATATCTGACCATCAGTGATGGAGATTACATTTGTTGGGATGTATGCCGCAACGTCGCCTGCCTGTGTTTCGATAATTGGCAGTGCTGTGATAGAACCGCCTCCGTAAGCATCGTCAAGCTTTGCTGCACGCTCAAGAAGTCTTGAGTGGATGTAGAATACATCACCTGGGTAAGCTTCACGCCCCGGTGGACGCTTTAGAAGAAGTGACATCGCACGATAAGCTACCGCATGTTTGGATAGATCATCATAGATGATAAGTACATCTTTACCCTTTGCCATGAAGTATTCACCCATGGTAACGCCTGCATATGGAGCAATGTACTGAAGTGGTGCAAGCTCGGAAGCTGTAGCCGCTACTACTATCGAGTATTCCATAGCGCCAGCCGCTTCTAATGTGTCCACTATTCTTGCAACAGTCGATCTCTTCTGACCGATAGCTACATATATACAGATAACATCTTTACCTTTTTGGTTGATGATGGTATCTGTT
The DNA here is from genome assembly GCA_964370185.1 of uncultured Oscillospiraceae bacterium. Taxonomy (GTDB): domain Bacteria; phylum Bacillota; class Clostridia; order Oscillospirales; family Ruminococcaceae; genus CAYJEQ01. The sequence continues at coordinate 20,127 of CAYJIJ010000014.1, read as the reverse complement.
GCTATTGTGGTTTTACCTGTTTGTCTGTCACCGATAATAAGCTCACGCTGACCCCTACCGATAGGAATCATTGAGTCGATAGCTTTAATACCTGTTTGCAGTGGTTGATGAACTGATTTTCTTTCGATGATACCAGGTGCTGGGGATTCAATTGGGCGGTATTCGCTTGATTCAATTGCACCCCTGCCATCAACTGCTTGACCGAGCGAATTTACAACTCTTCCGAGCATCATATCGCCCACTGGCACTGATACAATGTTACCTGTACGCTTAACTGTATCGCCCTCTTTAATATCTTCGTCGCTGCCCAACATAACTACACCAACGCTTTCCGCGTCAAGGTTTAGAGCCATACCGTAAACCTGTCCGGGGAATTCGAGGAGCTCTCCAGCCATACACTTTTCAAGTCCGTGTACGCGGGAGATACCGTCACCTATTTGGACAACCTTGCCCACATCGCTGAGCTCAATTTTATTATGATAATTTTTTATTTGTTCCTTAATAATTCCGCTGATTTCTTCAGGACGCAACTGCATGGTTTCACCAACTTTCTAAGCTTTTGTAGTGGCAAGCTGTGCTTTTAAACTATTTAGTCTGGCGATAACAGAGCCATCGGTCTGGTCATCGTCCATCTTAAGGAGTACCCCACCTAAAACAGATGGATCAACTCTATTTGTAAGCAGCACATCTTTGCCCGTTATCTGCTCCAATTTTGCTTTGAGCTTTTGGAACAATTCATCTTTGAGTGGTATAGCGGTAACCGCTTCTACCTCTTTAATATTTTTCTTCTGATAATAAAGCTTTTTAAATTCTTCTTTGATCAGTGGAAAATTATTCATTCTCCCTTTCTCAGTCAAAAGCCTTATAAAGTTTAATGTGTGTACCGAGAGCTTGCCCTCAAATACCTCAGCTATAAGTGCATCTTTTTCATTTTTTGCCACCGATGGTATTGTGAGAAGCTTAAAAAAGTCAGTATTCTCTGCGAATATATCCGCAAGCGCCTTTACCTCTTCAAACATCGCATCAAGCTCATCTGTTTCAAGTCCTACTTCATAAAATGAAAATGCGTATCTCTGTGCAACTATTCCGTCCATTACACTTCACCTACGCCATCTATAAAGCCTAAGATCAGCTTTTCGTGGTCCTTTGCATCTATATCCTTTTCTACAACTTTGCTTGCAATCTGCATAGCAATGTCGGATATCTCACCTTTGAGCTCATTCATAGCCCTTTTCTTTTCTCTGACTATCTCTTCGTCCGCTCTTTTCATCATGTTGGTGGAGCGTTCTTGAGCTTCTTTGATGATTTCATCAGCTCTTTGCACAGCTCTTTTCTGAGCGTCGCTCACAATTTCAGCCGCTTCAGCTTTGGCATTTTTCATGCTCTCGTCGTAGTTTTCCTTCATAGCTTCGGCAGATTCTTTTGCTTTGTTCGCTTCGTCATAAATGCCCTGCACCTCATTTTCCCTTGCATCAATCATAGCTTTAACTGGCCCAAAGAAAAACTTCTTCATAAGTAAAAAGAGTATGAGTGTGTTTAAAAGCATGAATACGATTGTCCAGTCGATGGACAAGAAAGGTAAAAATGTTTCGTTTGGCATAATAATAGTCCCCCTTTCTAAAACCTTTTATATGATAGAGGTCATATACTACATCATACCTATAAGTGGATTTGCAAATAGTAAGATCATCGCAACAACAAGACCATAGATACCTGTGGACTCGGCTACCGCACAACCAAGTAGCATTGTTCTTGTAATTAGAGACTGAGCTTCGGGTTGTTTACCAACAGCTTCTGTCGCTTTACCTGCTGCATAACCCTGACCAATACCGGGGCCTATACCTGCTATCATTGCTAAACCTGCGCCTACTGCTGATGCCGCTAAAATAATTGCCTTTTCCATAATGAAATCCTCCTAAAATTTTTCTTTTCAATTTTAAAATTTTAACTTTGGCGCTAATCCATCGCACCTGAAATAAATACCATTGAGAGCATTGAGAAGATGAACGCCTGTAACGCCGCTGTGAACACATCAAAATAGATGGAGAGAAATGCCGGTAAGCCCAGTGCTAAAATCGGAATCTGAAGTCCTCCAAATAACATTGATGTAAGTGCACCCAAAGCCGAATAAAGCATGGATGTAATAATTATACCTGCTGCAATGTTTCCGAAATGACGGAAGCTGAGTGAAATAGGGTTTGCTATTTCACTTACTACATTAAGCGGTGTAATTACAGCTATTGGCTCTGCAAATCCTTTTAGCCATCCGCCCACACCTTTTGACTTTATCCCGTGGTACTGCACTAAAAAGAATGTTACAAGTGCCCAGCCGAGTGTTGTATTGTAGTCACCGGTCATCGGTCTAAATCCAAACATACTCGACAAGCTGCCTATGAAAGAGAATACGAATAGTGTTCCGATATAAGGTGCAAAAGCTTCTCGACCCTTGCCCATTACTTCTTCTACTAAATCGTACAATGTTTTTACCATCTTTTCGGCTATTACTTGCCTGCCTTTAGGAACTTTTTGCATATTCCTTGTGAGATAAAAACATGTGGCTAAAATTACAGCCATAATTATCCATGCATTTACCACCGTTTCCGTCACCTGAATCCCTCCAAGTAACGGGATGGTAAATATCACCTTAGGACCATTCATCAGTTCGCCTCCTTTCCCATAAAAGTATTAAAGAATATCACCAATTTAGGGAAGAAGATTGAAATCATAACCCCAAACGGATTTATAAAATCAGCATATATGCTGATAATTATAACTACTGCGGTAAGCAGGTAGCGTAAGCCATACTGCTTATTCATATACTTTGCTACTTCGGCGCTGTCTTCCATCTGTACTGCATTTTCAACCGAGAGCCCAATAAGAAAAAAATTTATCAGCGAGTAGGCACTTCCAATTAGCAGTCCTATAATTGTTTGATAATCAAAATAACCTATAAAGGGAAGTATACCCAGTGAAATTACATAAAGTACTGCCACACCTTTAGCAAGGTGCTTAAGCTCACTTATAACCACATCGTGTGGCTGTTTCGTCATAGCATTTCCTCCCGTTCGCTCTCCTCGGCGGCTTTCATTGCATATTTATAGAATTTTACCGCCGCTGTGAATGCCGACCCAAGCCCTAAAAATATTCCGAGCAAAACCACCCAATTCCCAAGCTCAAAATAGTCCCTTATATAGGTGGAGAGAAATATCATTATTATAATCGGGCTTATTAGGGAAAAGCCAAATTGTGAGAGAAAGGATATGTATTTTATAGTTTTATGCATGGGTTGCTTTTTAGACAAAATGTAGTACCCCTTTGCATCTGTTAATTACCGAAATTTTCGATTTCTATTTCATCATAATTATACTACAAATTAAACCTTAATTGCAATTAAAACTTACTTTCTTGATAAGGTCGTTAAATTTTTGTTTTTTATGAAAAGCACTGCAAATATATCTATATTGCACAATACTCAAAAAATATTTTATGCATTATAACAGAATTTATTGTGCTAAAGCATTTGCAAATAGCACAAATTTTCCCATTACTTATCTAATACATACAATTTCGGTGTAAATTATCAGATAGAAATTATCACATTAGACAAATGCCATTTCTTTTTAGAACATTGTGCAATTAACATAAAAATAACATTAAAAGTTATATACTTTTAGACTTTTTGAGACGGTTTTTTTAAATTTGGGCAAAATAATGTTAAATTTCCGCTTTAAAATCCCAATTTTTTACACTTATTTTGTTTGACACCTGTATACATTGTGAATATAATTGCAAAAGTCGGCCATAATACCAAAGGGATATATTTCCATATCGCAAAAGCTTCTAATAGCTCTATTGCGGTGTATTATAAAAAATTAACGCTTCATCTGCTACCGTAAATAATGCCGTCCTTGGCATTAGATAGCAGTAGCCCTTATGGGTGATGGCAGCGTGGAACGGAGTAATAAATGAATTTAACAAAAGAATTTCTATGTAAGATAGCTAATATGCTTAAGACAAATAAAATCAAAGGCAGTCTTATGGGCATGGTAACAGTTTTTATGTCGCTCTTTCTCTATGGCGCCCTTGTGGATGTGAACGGTGTTTATATTAGCGATGGCGGAGATGTGCAGTTTGCACTGACCACCGAAAAATCCGTAGAGGATATACTTAGCAAAGAAGAAATCCAAACCATTGATGAAGACACTGTGAGCTTCACAGGGTTTAACAACAATATAGCACATATTAAAATAGATAGGGCGTTTGAGGTCTTCTTAAGTGCCGACGACAGCACCCACTCCCTCTATCTAAGTAATGCCACTGTTGGCGAAGCACTCACTATGGCAAATATTAAGCTATCGGGGGATGATATTATTAATCTTCCACTTGATAGAGAGCTTACCCCAAATTCTGAAATAATTATAAATAGGATAAGCTATAAAGAAGAGAGTATAACCGAATCAATCCCATTTGAAACTGTGTACACCCCTTCGAGCCTGCTTAAAGAGGGTCGTTCAAGAACTATTCATCACGGTATCCCTGGGCAAAGAGAGATTACCTATAATGTAAAATATATTGATGGTGTTGAAGTCGATAGGATGATTACATCACAGGAAACTCTGTATTCACCAACAAGTGCCGAGGTAATATATGGAGCGCCGGGTGAGGCGATATCAGATTTGGACTTTGGCTACACTTTAGATGCAAATGGTATTCCGACAGAATATGAATATGTGCTAACCAATCAAGTGGCAACGGGCTACAATGCAGGAAAACGTGCTTGGGGTGCAAGCGGTATGGAGCTTTTTTATGGGTATGTAGCTACAAGAGCCGACCAAATCCCATATGGTACAAAAATGTATATCACTTCTGCGGACAATTCATTTGTATATGGCTATGCAATTGCAGCGGATACGGGCGTTGGGCTGATGCAGGATATTATAGATGTAGACCTTTATTATGAAACCTATCTTGAGAGCTGTTTAAACGGCAGGCAGTCGGTAAATATTTATGTGCTTAAATAAATTAGCTTAATTTATGTACGGCTACCTATAAAAAACAAACTACCACTATCTTTTTTTCGATAGTGGTAGTTTTAATTTGTAGAGGTTATATTCATTTTGTGTGAGTTCCATAGGCGTAGTGGTTGTGCATATCGAAGTCGTGCGGTGCGTCTTTTAATGTTTTCGCCATATTTACAGCTTTAACACCTAACTTAAAAGCAGATTGTAAAGCTTTTTCATTGTGATGTCACATCATAGAAAAATATCGGAGAACTCATAATGATAACATCAGCCTCTTTCATTTTTTCTAAAAGTTCGGTAATATTGTCTTTTATCGGACATTTCACGACTGTTTTACAAGCAGAGCACCCCTTACAAGGATTAAGACTTTTATTTGAAACAGAAAATATTTCGATTTCAGCTGAGGCACTTTCGCACCCCTCAAGCGTTTTTCTTAATAATTGTTCGGTATTTTTCGCCTTTCTATTTATAGGGCTTTGCCCCATACCCCACGATTTTTTGAAAAAAATCGAGTAAAACTTCAATTTTCACTATTTTACATACCATGCAAAATATAAGTAATCTTTCACAAAGTATAACACAGAGAAAATAATGTTTCAAATTAATCTCAATGCTCTATGATGTATATCTATTGTAATAATTTTTGTAATACATCCTCCCATTATTAATACATGGCTTCTTTTGTATCACTGCTATACCACTTTATATAAATATGTGTTATAATGAATGAGAAGCAAAATATCCACATTAACTATCCCAAAATAGAGGGATATTTACATGGTGGAAAAGGAATGAAGATATATGAAAAAGTATAATGTTATAGATTTATTTGCTGGAGTAGGTGGGCTCAGTTATGGCTTTTCACAGATGGCAGAGTTTGAAATTCTCTTGGCAAATGAAATAGAAAAAGATATTGCGGCGGCATATTCGCTTAATCACCCAAATGTGAAAATGCTTAACCTTGATATCTGCGATTTAAACAAAGAGATGTTCGATGTGGCTTTATCCTGTAGCAAGGTGGATATTGTTGTTGGTGGGCCTCCCTGCCAGTCCTACTCTACATTGGGCAAAAGGCAGATGGACGACAAGGCAAATTTATTTAAGCAGTATATCCGCATTTTAAAAATCCTCAGCCCTAAGGCATTTGTATTTGAAAATGTTACAGGTATTTTAAGCATGGATAAGGGCAATTTGTTCGAAAGGATTAAATCAGATTTTCAGGCTTTGGGATACTCTCTAAATTACAAGGTGCTCAATGCGGTAGAATTCGGTGTCCCACAGCAGAGGGAACGAGTGATTTTAGTGGGATTTAAAGGTGAAGCTAATTTTACATATCCCACCCCCACTCATGGCGATGGTTTAAAGCCGTTTGTAACGCTTAAAGATGCAATCGGAGATTTGCCCGAGATTAAAAGCGGAGAAAAAAAGGATTATTATAATAAGGATGTTGGTAATGAATTTTTAGAATTTGTGCGAAAGGGTAGTTCCGATATACTGGAAGAACATTTTTCACCTAAAAACGGAGAGCATTTAATTAAGATAATGCAAGCTTTAAAGGATGGTGGATCAAAAAATGACCTCCCCGAGGAAATTCGCCCTAAAAGTGGATATGGCAATACATATGCAAAGCTATGGTGGGAAAAACCTTCAACGACTGTAACACGAAATTTTGCTTGTCCCTCCTCGTCGAGATGTATTCATCCAAGGGATTCAAGGGCTTTATCCATTCGTGAGGGCGCAAGACTGCAAAGCTTCCCCGACAATTACAAATTTTATGGCTCGGACACTATTAAAAGGCTTCAGATTGGAAATGCGGTACCGCCGCTACTCTCCATTGCCATAGCTAAAGAAATACTTAAAGCGTTAAAATGAGAATAGGGGTACTTCCCTCATAGGCAAATAACAAATTTTTAAGTAAACTATTTTAAATTCATACTTCTACTTGAATTTAACTTGTAAAGTGTGATAGAATTATGATTGATTATTTGTATTAAATGAAATCTATTATTAAATTATCATGGTAATTAAAGTATATATCACTGCCCCAGTATTTATTAAAATTAATTTTCTCCACACAGTTTGGTACATCATCGCAAATTTTCTATAATAATAGAAAGTCGAGGTACTCATCGTGAAAAATCGCTTGAAAAATCGCTATGTTTTCATTGTCACTTTTTTAGTGCTGCTAATTACATTCTCGGGCATATATTATTTCAGTGTGGCAATATCTCAAAACCTTGAAGATGCCACCGAATTAACGCTCAGTGAAATAGCTACTCAACAGCAGTTTACTTTCGACTCTGAGCTGACTTCTAAACTCACCATACTCCACAGCACAGCTGAAACACTCGTTACGGTGGGATATAATGAAGAAAATATTTTAAAGCATCTGAGTATTGCCAAGCGATACCATGGCTACGAAAACCTAATCGTTGTTGGTGATGATGGGCTGGGTCTTGTGGGCGATGGTACATATGTTAATGCAGAATATTTTAGCCAATTTATGGACATCGAGCTCGGCGATGCTATTGTCACCGACCCAGTAGCCTCCGCATATGACGATCATCTCACCATCACAATGGCGGCACCTATAATAGAAAATGGCATAAATGTGGGTTCACTTGTGGCTGAGTATCCGCTCGGGTATTTGGATACACTATTAGAGCCTTCATTTGGTGGAGAGGGTTATGCATTTGTCATAGATGGTGATGGCGATGTAATTGCTGCCACACATGATAATAATGGCATATTTGAACGAAATCTCCTATACACACTCTCAGGTGCTACATACTCGGAGGGAAGCTCCTATGCCACGGCAAAAGAACTGCTTTTTTCAAAGACTTCCGGTGGATTTAGTTATGAACTTGATAATACCCATTGGCTACTTGAATACAGACCCATCCTTTTTAATGACTGGTCACTTATAATTACCGTGCCAAATGAAGTTGTTGCCGCAAGTTCCATAGCAATTATAAATAGTACAACTATTTTTAACATAGTGATTACACTCGGATGTGCTGTACTTATTTGCACTATACTGATACTCAGAAAAAATGCTATAAGCGAGATTGAAACAGTGGCATTTTATGATGATTTAACAGGTGTGCCAAACCTTGTAAAATTTAAAATGGACATAGGCGAGATTTTAAGTAAATCTCCAACTCAAAAATACATAATAGCCAAGATTGATATCGTTAATTTTAAATCAATTAATGAAATGTATGATTTTGAAATGGGTGATGAAGTTATCCGTGCATTTGCCGATGTAGGGAAAGAATCAGGGCTCGCTTCATTTATTCAAGCGAGGGTTGGAATAGATGAATTTTTGATTTTTGCAAACTCCGATGACCTTTATGATCTCGAGCATTTAAGACTTGTTTATGAAGAAAAATTTAGGGATAAACTCCCACAGTTAAAAGGCCATAATATCAAATTTAGATATGGCAGATATTTTATCGAGCTTGGCGAAACCAATGTTAACAACATAATAAACAAGGTTATCCTTGCGCATAATTTCTCCAAAGGTCGGGATCAAAACTTAGTCTACGACTATGACGAAGCATTTAAAGATCATATTCTTAAAATAGCCGAAATCACAAACAAAATGGAAACCGCTCTTAGAAATGATGAATTCAAAGTATATTTGCAACCTAAATTTGATTTAGATAACGATTCCCTCTCAGGCGCTGAGGCACTTGTGAGATGGGTGGTAAATGATGAAGTAATAATGTTCCCCAATGACTTTATCCCCGTATTTGAAAGCAATGGATTTATCACAAATTTGGATAAACACATGCTTGAAAAGACCTGTGAAATCATATCCGATTGGATTAATAGTGGCAAGGAAGCTATACCGATATCGGTAAATTTTTCAAGAGTTCATCTCACCAATGAAAAGTTTGTTGAAGAATTAAATGAAATAGTAGAGAGATATAACATACCTAAAAAGTTCATAGAAATAGAGCTTACTGAGAGCACTATACTCGACAATGAAGCTGTACTTGAAAATACACTTTTCGAGCTACGCAAAAGTGGATTTTTAATATCAATTGACGATTTCGGATCGGGTTACTCTTCCCTTGGGCTGATAAAAAATCTCGATATAGATATAATAAAGCTCGATAGAAGCTTTCTTATGAACAGCAAAAACGAAGCCCGTGGAAACCGTGTGGTTGAAAGTGTAGTGAGCATGGCACAGAGTATAGACGCCATAACAGTCGCTGAGGGAGTGGAAACCGATGGCCAGGTGAATTTCCTCAAGATTATTAGTTGCAATAAAGCGCAAGGCTACTATTATGCCAAGCCAATGCCTACAGAGCAGTTCAACGAAAAGTATTTTTAATTATATTTAGCAATAAATTTTAAGGGCATTTTCTCCGCCAATTGCGGAGAAAATGCCCTTAAAATTGCAGAGATAGTCTGCAATCTGTGAGACTAAAGAGAAAAGATGAAATACAAGGAGCAAAACTTTTAAATAAGCGAATAATACGAGGGTATATGAGCGTAATTTGAAAGTTTTAAGCGACACAGTAAGCAAAAAATCATAAGATTTTTTGTGGTTTTGCTTTTGTCTTCAGTCTAAGGGCATCTTCTTCGCCTATGGCGAATAAGATGCCCTTAAATTTAATAAACACTATATTATAAATACAAATTCATGAGTATCTCATCATAATATTTTCCATCTATTTTAAAAAATTTCTTATACTCACCTATTTTTTCAAAGCCCATTTTTTTGTAAAGCGCAATTGCATTTTGATTTTCTGCCTTAACACCCAAATGCAAAATTTCTGTTTTGCTATTTTGCTTTGCAAAGGAAATTGCCGCCGCCATCATATGTGTTGCCACTCCGATATTCCAATATTTCTTTTTAACCGAAATCGCTAAATCTGCTTGATGCGCTATTCTCTCCCTTGGGCTTGAGTTTAGGGAAGCTATGCTCACAATTTCGCCCGATATTTTACCTATTAAAAGCGCTGATGTGTCCGACTTAGAGATATTTTCTATAAAATCCTCTTCATCTTTCACACTGATTTTAAATTCGCCCCCTCCAAATAAGAGGTTATCACTCTCGCCGCCGACTATGTTTAAATACTCTATAATTTTTTCTGCGTCGGCTTTTACTGCCTGTGCTATATCAAGTTTTAGTCCATTTTTCAGCTCCATGCTTATTACCTCCTTATTATTTAGGGTTTTATTCATATATTTGTATTAAGGCTTTACTCCATCGACTGAGTAAAGCCTTAATATGGGGAGTTTTTATATGTGGTAAATTATAATGTGCTCTTTAGGGGTTATTTCCTGTTTTCGATCTCTTTACTTACCGCCGCAAGTTTCACCGAGGTGCAAAATAGATCACAAGCCGCTTTAAGCTCATCCACTGTCGGGAAACTTGGCGCTATTCTGATGTTTTTATCCTCAGGGTCTTTGCCATATGGGAAAGTAGCCCCTGCCGGTGTGAGCTTAACGCCTGCCTCACCGCAGAGCTTTACAACTTCTTTTGCAGTGCCTGGATATGCATCAAAGGAAATAAAGTATCCGCCACGTGGTTTTGTCCATGTAGCTATATCGGTATTTTCTAAATGCTCATCTAATTTATTTAGTACCGCTTCAAACTTAGGTCTTAGAATATCCGCTATTTTCGCCATGTTTTTTGCAATGGTATTATCCCCTGTAAAATATCTTGCGTGGCGTAGCATATTAATTTTATCTGGGCCTATTGTCTGATAGAATATCTTCTTCTTTATGTCGTCAATATTTTCTTTAGATGCCGCTATACAGGATATCCCCGAGCCTGGGAAGGTGACTTTTGAAGTTGAGGCAAACTGGAATACCATATTTGGATTTGCTACCTTTTCGCATTCGGATAAAATGTCGAGCAGTGGCTCTGTGGTATCATATAAATCGTGGACAACATAGGCATTATCCCACATAATTCTAAAGTCTGGTGCGGCAGGTTTTAGTGCGGCAAGCCTTTTAACAGTCTCATCGCTGTATGTAATGCCTTGTGGGTTTGAGTATTTTGGCACACACCACATACCCTTTACCGCAGGGTCCTTAACATGTTTTTCAACTTCGTCCATATCGGGGCCTGCTTCTGTCATTGGGATTGTGATAAGCTCAAATCCAAAAAATTCAGTTATAGCAAAATGCCTATCATAACCTGGAGCAGGGCATAAAAATTTAAGCTTTTCTTCCTTGCACCACGGCATTTTTGAGCCCACTAAACCATGGGTATATGCTCTTGCAATGGTATCATGCATAAGTGTGAGGCTTGCATTGCCTCCAACTATTACATTTTCGGGTGCTGTGCTTAGCATATCCGCTAATAATTTTCTTGCTTCGGGTATACCTTCAAGACCGCCGTAATTTCTTACATCTGTGCCGTCCGACGCTTTGCAATCCGAGCCACTATTTAGCACATCAAGCATACCCATGCAAACATCCACATTTTTGCCCGACGGCTTACCGCGCGACATATCGAGCGTAAGACCCTTTTCCTTTAGCTCGTTATAGGATTTCATTATTTCTTCTTTAGTCTTTAGCAAGTCTTCCATACTCATTTTTTGATAAATTGACATGGTAACTCCCCCTTAAATTTATTACTGTATAAATATGTATTTATTATAGTGCATATTAATCTCTAATTCAAGCGAAAATTTAAAAAAATGCAAGTTTACTATAAAGCACTTGCAATATGGGGTGATTTTTTGTGATTAATACCCATTGAATTCTCCAATACTGAAAGTGAACTAACTTTAATTTGCAAAATGCAATTTTTGTTGCATTTTTCTTTAACTTTGTGGTATTGACAACAAAAATTAATGAATCAGTAGCCGTTACTCCTAAATATATTTTACAGTAATCATATTGTACAAATTAATGCACATACTATTGTTAATTTTTGAACTAATTTGAAAAACCCTTTGTTTAAAAGGTTTTTATGCATTTTTTCCTTTACTTTATTTTTAAAAAGTGATAGAATTTACACTAATGGATATGGTGAGTTTTCCGAATTTGAATTTTGCAAGTAAAATTGCATTATCCTTAATTATCTATCTCAAAAAGGATTTATCCCACCATATGGTAAGCTAACATCCGTATAATAGAGGGCTTGTAATGGACTTGTTTCTCTCTTATATGGAATATCGAAATGGAGGAATTTATTATGGCAAGAAAAATGAAAACTATGGACGGTAACAACGCTGCTGCACATGTTTCCTATGCGTTTACCGAAGTAGCCGCAATTTACCCAATTACCCCCTCTTCCGTCATGGCGGAAGTAACCGACATATGGTCCGCAGGTGGTCTTAAAAATATTTTAGGACAAGAAGTTAAGGTTGTAGAAATGCAGTCCGAAGCAGGTGCGGCAGGTGCTGTTCACGGTTCACTCGCGGCAGGTGCACTCACAACCACATACACAGCTTCACAGGGTCTTCTTTTGATGATACCCAATATGTATAAAATTGCAGGTGAAATGCTACCATGTGTTATACATGTATCCGCTCGTGCGGTAGCTTCACATGCACTTTCCATCTTTGGCGACCACTCCGATGTAATGGCATGTCGTCAAACAGGTTTTGCAATGCTATGTGCGAACTCACCTCAAGAGGTAATGGATCTCGGTGCGGTTGCTCATCTTACAACTATAAAGAGTAGAATTCCTTTCCTACACTTCTTTGACGGCTTTAGAACTTCCCATGAAATTCAGAAAATCGAAGCTTGGGATTTTGAAGACTTAAAAGAAATGTGTGATATGGATGCAGTTGCGGCTTTCAGAAAGAACTGCTTAAATCCTGAAAGACCCGTACTTCGCGGCACGGCTCAAAACCCCGACATCTTCTTCCAAGCAAGAGAAGCATGTAATAAATACTATGATGCTGTTCCCGAGCTAACACAGCAGTACATGGATAAAGTTAATGCTAAAATTGGCACCGATTACAAATTATTTAACTACTACGGCGCACCAAATGCAGAGCATATCATTGTTGCTATGGGCTCCGCTTGTGAAACAATTGATCAAACAATCGACTTCCTAAATGCTAATGGCGGAAGCGTTGGTGCTGTAAAGGTAAGACTATACCGTCCATTCTCTGCTAAGCATCTAATTGAAGCTATTCCTGATTCTGCTAAGACAATCACAGTGCTCGACAGAACAAAGGAGCCTGGTTCACTCGCTGAACCTCTATTCCTTGATGTTACACTTGCACTTAAAGGCAGTAAGTTTGACTCACTTCCAATGTTTGCAGGCAGATACGGTCTTGGCTCTAAAGACACTACACCAATGCAAATTGCTGCGGCGTATGACAATGCGGCTAAGGGTGGCAAAAAGCAGTTCACACTCGGAATTGACGATGATGTAACATATCTATCACTTCCAGATGCTGATATTGGCAACACAATTCCTGCTGGTACTACAAGCTGTAAATTCTGGGGACTCGGCGCTGACGGTACAGTTGGTGCTAATAAAAACTCCATCAAAATCATCGGTGACCACACTGATTTATATGCGCAGGCATATTTCTCCTACGACTCTAAAAAGTCGGGTGGTATCACTACTTCCCATCTAAGATTTGGTAAAACTCCAATTCGCTCCACATATCTTGTATACAGAGCTGACTTTGTAGCTTGCCACAACCCATCATACATGGGCAAATACGATATGGTTAAGGATATTAAGCCAGGCGGTACATTCCTACTTAACTGCGGTTGGACTAACGAAGAAATCGAAGCTCATTTCCCTGCTGACGCAAAAAGACATATTGCCGCTAACAATATCAAAGTTTACACAATTGATGGTATTGCTATTGGTAAAGAAATCGGACTCGGCGGTAGAATTAACACTATTCTACAATCTGCATTCTTTAAACTTTCAAACATTATTCCAATTGAAGATGCTGTTAAATACATGAAGGACGCCGCTACAAAATCCTATGGTAAAAAAGGCGAAAAGATTGTTGCTATGAACCATGCGGCTATCGACAGAGGTGTAACCGATGTTAAGGAATTCGCTGTTCCTGCTTCGTGGGCTACTGCTGAAGGCGCTACCGAAACTGTAAAAGCAACAGGTGATAGAAAAGACCTTGTTGACTTCATAAATGATGTACTCATCCCAGTAAATGCACAAAAGGGTGATAGCCTACCCGTATCCACATTCGTGGAAACTGCTGATGGTACATTCCCACAGGGTTCTGCAGCTTATGAAAAACGTGGTATTGCAGTTGATGTTCCTTGCTGGAACACAGAAAACTGTATCCAGTGTAATTTCTGCTCCTATGTTTGCCCACATGCTGTTATCAGACCTGTGGTATTAAACGAAGAGGAAGCTAAAAATGCTCCCGCTGGCACAAAAATGATGGATATGACTGGTATGCCAGGATACAAATTCACCATGGCAGTGTCCCCACTCGACTGTACTGGTTGTGGCTCTTGTGCAAATGTTTGCCCAGGTAAAAAAGGCAATAAAGCACTCGACATGCTACCACTTGAGTCTCAAATGGCTGAGCAAGAAGTATTTGCTTATGGCATTTCTATCAAGCCAAAAACTGAAGTATTTGCTAAATTTAAAGAAACCACTGTTAAAGGTAGCCAGTTTAAACAACCACTTCTCGAGTTCTCCGGTGCTTGTGCAGGCTGTGGTGAAACACCTTACGCTAAGCTTATGACACAAATTGCAGGCGACAGAATGTACATTGCCAATGCAACAGGTTGTTCCTCCATCTGGGGTGGTTCAGCTCCTGCTACACCATATACAGTTAACCACGAAGGCAAGGGCCCATCATGGGCAAACTCACTCTTTGAAGACAATGCAGAGTATGGTTATGGCATGTTCCTTGGACAAGCAGCTATCAGAAATGCACTTATCTCCAAAGTTTTAGAAGTAGCCAAAACAGCTTCTGCTGAAACTAAAACTGCTTGCGAAGAATATCTCTCCACAATTGAGGATGGCAGTGCAAATAGGCTTGCCACTGACAAATTAGTTTCCGCTCTCGAAGCTGAAAAGAGCGAAATCGCCGCAGAAATCCTAAAGGAAAAAGAATTCTTAGCTAAGAAATCCATTTGGATTTTAGGTGGTGACGGTTGGGCTTACGACATCGGCTTCGGTGGTTTAGACCATGTAATTGCTTCAAATCAAGATGTAAACATCCTTGTATTCGATACAGAAATCTACTCCAATACTGGCGGACAGTCCTCCAAGGCTTCTCAGGTGGGCTCGGTGGCTCAGTTTGCGGCGGCAGGTAAGGAAGTTAAGAAAAAAGACCTTGCGGCTATCGCTATGAGCTATGGCTATGTATATGTAGCACAGGTTGCTATGGGTGCGGACTACAATCAGTGTATGAAAGCATTCGTTGAAGCTGAGTCCTACAACGGCCCATCAATCATCATCGCTTACGCTCCTTGTATCAGCCATGGTACTAAAGGCGGTATGGGTCTTGCTCAGACAACTATTAAAAATGCAGTTGCGGCTGGTTATTGGCATATGTTCCGCTTCGACCCAAGAAGAAAAGCGGATAACTTAAATCCATTCGTGCTTGACTCCAAAGCACCAACAGCAAGCTACAAAGACTTTATCACAAATGAAGTTCGTTACACCTCACTTCAAAAACAGTTCCCAGACAGAGCTGATACTCTCTTTGATAATGCTGTTACCTATGCTGAGGAAAAATACAATCACCTACTAAGGCTTTCAAAGCTTTACGATGTGCAGTAATTAATTTCTTATATTTAGTTTTACCCCCCTTGCGTCTGCGAGGGGGGTAAAATTATCAAAAAGCCACACACTAACAGCTTTTTTAAAATCTGTTAGTGTGTGGCTTTCATAGCTAATATTCTATTACATGAACAGTGGTGTTTTCCATTATTTAAGCTAATATAAATGCATGTTATTTCGGCGAGGAGTGAAGCCTAAAGCTTATGCATTAGCGTACACTCAGTGCGATATACTAATCAATGAAAGACAGTAGCTGTGACACTTCTTTTCTTTTAGGAGTATTTGGCAATTCATTTGGGTAACCCATGCAAATTAGTGCCCCAATTTTTTGCTCGGACGGGATATTTAATAGCTCTATAATTTTTTCTTCATCAAAATACCCTGTGATTACTGTGCCAATACCTTTATTGTGAGCCGAGAGGCAAAATGTCTGTGTGGCAATACCTGCATCAAACATTTCAAAGCCATCTTCTTTAGGAGTTGAATAGCTTCCATCTCTTTCAAAGCCTGAGCGGCCTGTTATGTATGTTACTGCCATAACTGCGGCGGCATTTTTTAGTGTATTCTCATTCATTGAAAATCCTAAAATCATATTATCCGCAATTTTAGCTATTATTTCTTTATTCTCTATTAGTATATAGCGAGGGATTTGAGTGTGTTTCCAAGAGGGTGAATAGGATGCCTCTTCTACTATCTCTCTTATTATCTCTCGGGGAATTGCTTGCTCTTTAAATTTTCTGATGCTTCTTCTTTCTTTAATCACTTTTGATACATCCATTTTATTTTCTCCATTTTTATAATAAATTTATAATTGTATTCATTATACCATCTTATTGTAAAAAAAGCTAATGCACAATATTATTTAGGGCTGTGCTCTATTTTATATCAACCTTCGTTTAGTTTTTATTATAGGAGTTTTGTACTGCAATAATTCCTCTTTCTAAGATGTGAATATCATTTTTTCTTAGCAAACAGAGAAAACTCCCTCTATAATAAAAGTTAGGGTGTATTCCCCCGCCCTCTACGTGGGAATACACCACATAGTATTTCAGCCAGAGAATTAGTATAGAGCCATTAAATTAACAAAAAAGGGCTGTGACGAAAATTAAATCGTCACAGCCTAAGCTATTAAAATATTATTTTAATAAAATTACTGAGCTAAAACTCCGCCTGTTTCAGGGATTTCTTTTTCTGCTTCTTCTACTACTTCGTCTTCCATTACAAGCTCCATATCGGAGTAGATGAATGTTTCTGGGTAGTTGTTCATTTGGAAGGAAACTGTTAGGTCATCTTCATTGTAGATTAGTTCTTGATTTTCTCTCTGCATTTTTGCAAAGTCTTCAAGTGTGCAGATCATGCCATCTTCCATAGCGTAGATGTATTGTCCTTCTTCCATGAAGAGCTCCATTACACCAAACTGATGGAATTTAACATTACCAGGGAAGTTTACATAGTCGATATGTGCTTTTGGGTTTGCTTCTTCTATTTCCATGTTTGGCACTGTGTTAAACGCCATGTATTTGTCGCCTTCAGTGTCAATTACTCTTGTGTGGTAGTAGCCTACGCCTACGAAGTACATTGAAGCTCTGTCGTTTGCATCAGCTGCGTCAAAGTTTCTTACTGGGAAGTTGTATGTTTGCATTGCTTGATTGCTTGGTGACATTCCATGGTTATTGAAGCCTTCTGCATAGATTTCTTCAAAGCCTGAATCGTCAAATCCAATTGCGCCGTAGCCTCTTGTAGCAAACATATCTGCATTTAGCTGAATTTCAGATACATAATTTGTTTTACTTGTTTTGTAAAGTATCATTCTACCAACAAAATCAGCCATATCAACTTCTACATCTTCTTCAATTTCGATAGTTGCGCAGTAGTATAGCTGACGGCCTGCTGCGCCTGTAATATTTTCAAGGTTGAGCATAAGTGGCTCGATAGTTAGCTCAGCTACTAAATCTTCGCCTTCTTCTGTCTGCCAGATTATAGCTGTTTTCCAACGAGTAACATCGCTTTTTCTAACATCGGGTGATGCAAATGCTTCTAGTACTGAAGCTGTTGCATCAGCTTCAGCGGTAACCTTTATAAGTGGTGTGGCTATTTTATCTCCTGCTTGTAGAGCTTTAATATCAGCAGGATAAGCATCCGCTACATCTTCTACTATATTTTCTTGATCCACTATAAACCAAGCTTGATAATCTGGAACATCAAAGTTCGTCGATACACCTGCAGGTTTATTTGCAGCAAAAATCAAATCCCCCTCATTGAGCTCTAATACTGTGGAAGGTGCCGCAAAAGCTGTAACGCTCATCCCTGCGAGCATTGCCACTGCAAGTGCAGAGGCTAAAATTTTCTTAAACATTGCTAATTCCTCCTAAAATTTTTATTTTTCATTGGATAATTTATCCTTTACAAAATTATAACTTATTTATCATAATTTTGCAATAGTTTTGTGATATGTTTTCGAGTTTTTTGATTTTGCGTAAACAGTTCTCTTCATTAGTCAAAACACATCATTAATTTTTCTGCAAAAATAACAAAAATAAAACATTTTCTTAACAATTAGTCCCATGCCATTGCCATCTCAAGCGATGGCAATGGCATAAAACACTCACACTTTTCGACAAAATTTGTCGGTATGAAATTATCATTTTAATTGATGATAAATTAATGTCATCAAATTATGCAGTAGATTTTTTTGCTATTTGCATAGGATGGCAAAGCATTTATAAGAGAGCTAAATATTCTCTACCTATTTTCACTAAAAAACCTGGATTTTATATTTTTTATCTTCCCCCTGTGCGAGGGAAGATAAAAATGTAAGTTTAGCTTTTCTTTGCGAAAAATACAATACAATTTGCTTCTTATTCTTTAGCTTTTCCTATGCGCTTGCGATATGCAAATGCACCACCGGCAGCAGCCACTGTAATAGCTCCAAGTGTTAGATATAGTCCCATGTTGCTACTACTTGTTTCAGTGGATGTATTGTTATTCGTGGATACATCTATTTCGCCCGAGGTTTCACCCTCTTCTTCCTCTTCCTTAGGTGGAGTGCCATCCGCCTCTGCTACCTTTTCTGGTTCTGGGGAAGTATCCACTTCAGTAGTTGTGCTCTCAGTGTCGGTGGTATTAGTTGAAGTACCGCCAGTAGTTGTTGTAGTAGTCGGAGCTGTTGCAGTTATAACGGGTGCTGTTAAATCAATAGGTGGTCCCACGACTTCCGTACCCTCTTCTCCGAATACAACTCGGATTAGATAATCTTTACCTATACCATTTATGGTGTACTTATCCATTTTTCCCACTGATTTTCCGTTTACAATTACATCTTTGACTTCATAACCCTCGTCGGCTGTAAATGTAAGGATGATATTTTCGCCTTCAAGTAGGGTTTCGGTTTTATCCATTCCACCATTTGGTGAAACTTTACCTCTGCCGTCCACTTCAATCTCAACATCGTAGAAGTCAGCTGTACCGCCACCGCCACTCGATGCCCTTGGGTTGATGGTGAGTATACCTTTAACATAGATGATATTGTAGCCATTTGGTGCCGTAGCAGCTGAAACTATAATATCCACTGTGCCCGTTTTACTCATGTCTACCGCTGAGGCAAAACCAATGGTCGGTTCTGTTAAGAGGTTATCCCCCTCTATTAATCCGTCAGTCGTGTAGCTTAAATCGATAATTAGCGGCGCTACATTGCCAACAGTTTTCGTAATATTATCTGCCATTATAAGCAGGTCTTTTTTAGCTACATTTATAGTGTACGAGCCGCTTGCCGAGGATATATTAAATGTAGAAATAGCTGTTACTGTGATTTCGGCAGTTCCTGCACCTACAATAGTAACTTCACCCGTATTGCGATTTACCTGCGCTACTGAATCATTCGTACTATCGTAAATTAGCGTTGTGAGATTTCCGCTTATCTGATTTTTAAAGTTTACATCGCCGTAAGTTTTGTAAACAATGGTTTCTGCAAAGATTAGGTTTTGCGGTGTAACTCCTGCTGAAAGAATTGTGAAATTGGCAGTCACAATTTTTGATGGCACTGTGCCGTTTGCATTACTTCTTGCACTCACTGTGTAATTGCCTGCAGTAGTCGGTGCAGTCGTTGTATATGTGCTGTCGAAAGCACCTTGCACTTTGTACCAGAATGTAACTGCTCCGCCATTAGGCTCGGTGGCTCCGCCTTTGTAGGTAACTGTAGGTGAGACAGCAGTTCCCACAGTAATATTTGGCTGATTCACCGAAATTAGGTTGTTTTCAGTGTCGGACACTGCGTCACTCCACTGTGCTACCACCCTTGTAACGCCGCTCTTGACTGCGATATTCTCCCCAGGTGCATAGGTTACATTTGTTGTGGTTTGCCATTCTTCGAATTCATACCCATCGCAATATGGTGTCGAT
>CAYJIJ010000013.1:5330-42913 GCA_964370185.1 uncultured Oscillospiraceae bacterium | reverse complement strand
TCATGGCTAAAAATAAAAATAGGTAGGTGGATATATAAATGAATGTATTTCATATAATAGGGCCTATAATGATTGGGCCGTCAAGCTCACACACCGGAGGCGCAGTTCGTATTGGTCGAATTGCAAGCTCTTTATTAGAAAGTGAACCTAAAAAAGCACAAATACTACTGCATGGCTCATTTGCACAAACATATAAAGGCCATGGTACGGACAGAGCCTTAGCGGCAGGGATTTTAGGCATGAGCCCAGATGATAACGGAGTGAGGACAAGCCTTGAAAAATGCGCTGAACTGGGCATAGAGCTTGAATTTATCCCCACCGATTTAGGTGATGTGCATCCAAATACCGTAGAAATCCATTTAGAGGGAGAGAGTGGCGAAAAAATAAGCCTACAAGGCTCCTCGATAGGTGGAGGAAATATTCAGATAAATAAGGTAAACGGCTATAAATCTTCTTTTAATGGGCAAAGCACTACAATTTTAATCCCACACAAGGACAAACCAGGGGTAATTGCAGCGGTAACGGGCACAACTGCAGAAAATGGAATTAATATTGCCAACTTCATGCTTTCACGCAGTAAAAAAGGCGGCGATGCCATTATGACACTCGAGCTCGATGGCGAAGTGGATGAAAGAATTAAAGAAATAATTATGAATATAGAAAATGTGGACGGTTGCACAATAATCCCACAGGTGTAAAAAGATATAGCTTTAATTGTCGCGATATTTGCCCCCATGCACTTACGAAAGGGAGAATAGAATATATGATAGAAAACTACAATAAACTATGTGAGCTTATAAATGAAGCAAATGCAAGCGGAGAAAAGCTATCCACACTTGTAATGAAACAACAGGCACTTGCAATGGAGATAAGCGAAGCCGAAGTATTTGATATGATGAAAAAATGCTATTATGTAATGGAAAATTCGGTAAAAGAGGGAATAGATAAGGATTTACGCTCCACAAGCGGACTTACGGGTGGAGATTCATATCTGCTAAACCAAAAATTGAATACTAAAAATTCTCTCACGGGAAGTTTAGTGGCAAAAAGCATTACCTATGCGCTTGCAGTTGCTGAATACAATGGCGCAATGGGAAAAATCGTAGCTGCTCCGACTGCTGGCTCATGCGGAGTAATACCAGCAGTCATATTTGCAATTAAAGAGGAAAAGGAATGCAGTGAAGAAGAGTGTATAATGTCACTCTTTACAGCGTCCGCTATTGGGATGGTTATCGCAAATTGTGCAACTCTTTCGGGTGCCGAAGGGGGATGTCAGGCAGAAATAGGGTCTGCATCTGCAATGGCTACGGCGGCGGCAGTCGAGCTTTCAGGCGGCACACCTGACATGATATCAAATGCCGTGGCAACCGCACTTGTGAATATGATGGGGCTTGTCTGCGACCCTGTGGCAGGTTTAGTGGAAATACCCTGCATAATGCGAAACGCCGCAGGTGCAACAAATGCACTCACATCGGCAGAAATAGCACTTGCAGGTGTGAATTTTGTCATTCCAGCAGACGAGGTTATCTCCACAATGAAACATGTGGGCAATAGCATGCCCTCCTCATTAAAAGAAACGGCGGAGGGTGGAATAGCGGCAACACCAACGGGGAAAAAGCTTTTTAGTCAAGTCTTTGGCGATAAAGCGGACAAGGCAGAATGTGTTGGGTGTAGTAAGTTTAAAAAATAATGTATATATTTATCACCTCGGTAAAAAATATTACCGAGGTGAATATTATGAAAAAAAATATACTTCCAGAAGTGCCACCGGGCATGGGTATGTCAAATGCCAATAATCCCGAGAGCACTATACACTTTACAGCTGTAGAGCTAAAGCGCAAAAATAAAGAAAACAATGCAAAGCAAAATTATAAAAGTAAGTCCGAAAGGCAGAATATACTTGGACAAGCAGAGTTTTAAAAATTTAAATATGATAAATTTTAAATTCATTTTACCCAGATAATCAAATATTAAATAAAGTAATTACACCCTTATCCTCTGCAAACAGTAGGATAAGGGTGTAATTTCAGTGTTTTGAGTTTTTTCTTTAATGAGGTAGCCGACTTCATACTTGTTTATTTTTTTATTGCATGAATTGCCTTTGTAGGACAGTTAGAAACACACATTGTACATTCCCAACACTTATCTACATCAAATTTCACCTTGCCGTCCTCGTCCTTATAAAATGCATTGTACTGACATAGCTTAGCGCATATACCACAATGTATACATTCGTCTAAATGGTGCTCTATATGATAGAATGTGCGTGGGTATTTAAGCCTTGAGTCATGCTTTATAGCAAGCTGTTGGGGATAGCAGTCGGGTAGGTAGCAGTTGCAGTAGCCCGAATGCTCCAAAATTTGCATATAGCCAGCTTTATTGATTTTCTTAATCATTGCTTTAGCTTCTTCTTTATTTACAACTGTGCCAAGCCCTCTGTCGTAGTTATGATTGATTTTCTCTGCTTCCTTGCCCATAAAGAAACATTTGGTAAACTTTTCAGGTGAAAGCCTTGCCTGCATGGAGCTGCAATTACATGGCACATAATGTATAATACCGTCACAATCATCAATTCCTTGAAGAGCTTCCTCAAGTGTCATGCAGTCACGCTTGTTATAGGGTGCAGTGTAGTCGCCATTCTTTTTATTCTCGATATCCTGCCCGATGCGTGTGTCGTAAACCTCTAAGTCCCAAGCGTTTAGAGCGTCTATCCTATCCCTTGGAAGTTGGCGATAATAATATGGGTCAAACTGAGCATGATGTGGATAACGGGAATAGAAATTAGTTATTTTGTATCCAATCTCACCGTCCTCAAGCTCAACTTTATCAACGATAACCCTCTTATACTTATCCTTCATATACACCGCAGGCTCATAGGAAAGAAAGTTTGCAAGAATTAGCTTTTCAAGCTCTGCCATGGTATGCACTTTTTTGCCGAGAAGTGATATAAATACAACCTCGTCTTCTCTAACCATTGTGAGCGCCTCTGCGTAAAACTGCTCAGGAACCTCAAAATACTCATAAAAATCAGCGATTTGCTTTTCGTTTAACATATTAACATCTCCTTTAAATTTTATTTAAACAGGCGGTATAAAAATTAGTGGATTTAATATTGTATTTTATAAGTAAATTAGAACTAATAGAATAATAAATTGGTAAAAATATTTCTGCATTTAGTTTTACGCCTATTTTAATTTGCAAAATATTTCATTAATTTACACAAAATAGAAACTAAAGAATAGTGAAAAGGCTACATAATAAAATGTAGCCTTAAAGTTTTAATTATTAGATTTCACTGCCTACTTTTAGATAGTTATCCATGAAGTCATCATTCTTATGATAGTTAGGGATTTCAAAAACATCATTATCTTTTTTTGTAGCAATAATGCATTTTTTAGGACAGTTGGAAACACACATTGTGCACTGCCAGCATTTATCAGCGTCGTATCTAACTTTGCCGTCTTCACCTTTAGTGAAAGCCTTAAAATTACATAGTTTCGCACATTTACCACAGTTGATACATGCTGCTTCATCATGGGAAATATTGTAATGAGGGCGTGGGTAATGGAAACGGGAGTCATGCTTCCAAGCAAGTTTCTGTGGGTAGCAGTCATCTGCATAGCAGTTGCAGTAGCCATCAAATTCTCCACATTGCATAAAGCCCCATTTGTTAAACTTTTTAACAAGTTCAATAGCTTCTTCTTTTGTAAGAACTGTGCCAAGGCCTCTATCGTAATCGCCATTAATTCTTGGTTTTAGGAAGTGCATACATCTGTTTATGTATTTCGCTTCAAGCTTATCTTCCATAGCACTGCAGTTACATGGTACTACATTGATAAGGGCGTCATGTCTTTCGATACCTAAAAGTGCTTCTTCAAGTGTTAGGTAGTCGCTCTGCTCGATTGGATGAGAGTAGTCGCCAGCTTTTCTTGCTTCGATTACAGGGCCTTTGTATACATCATAAATTTCTAAGTCCCAAGCGTTTAGAGCGTCTTTTACTTCTCTGGAAAGCTTGCGGTAGTAGTATGGCTCAAACTGAGCGTAGTGTGGGTATCTTCTGTACATATTTGTGATTTTGTAGCCAATTTCGCCACCCTCAAGCTCTACCTTGTCAAGGATTACTCTCTTATATTTTTCATGAATATAAACATTTGGTTCAAATGAGAAGAAATTTTCAAAAATGATAGGCTCAAGCTCTTTAGCAGTCCATGTTTTATCACCCATTATAGTTACAAGTAAAACTTCGTCCTCACGAACCATTGCAAGTGCTTCTTGATGGAATTGGTCTGGAACCTTAAATAAGGAATAGAATTCAGCTAATTGTTTTTCTGTTAACATATGATACTCTCCTTTTAATTTTATTATACAGTTTCATCAAAAGATAATACCGTACTTTTTTATTTTATATGACAGGCTTTGCCTGCATAAACCAAGTGATTTTGCAGATCTTGAAATATTGTACCCATGGTGTTCAAGCACTTTTTTAATCTGGGCTGTTTCAAATTCTGCAACCATTTCTTCCATAGTGGAGTCAATGGGGTAGTCCATAAATGACGAATGAGATGATTTAGCGGGCACAGCATTTTTATCCGCAATAAGATATGCGGGAAGGCAAGTGGAATCTATTGCGCCTGACTCATGGATATTAGTGGCATAGTCGAGCACATGGAATAGCTCTCTTACATTTCCAGGCCAATTGTAGTTGCTAAAAATCTCCATTACCTCGGGAGAAATATAGTCTACAGTTTTGGCAAATCGCCTCATCTTTGAAGAAAGATAACTTTCAACAAGTAATGGTAAATCTTCGAGCCTCTCCCTCAAGGGAGGAATGTGTATTTGAACTGAGGAAAGTCTGTAAAATAAATCTTTCCTCATGCGGCTATCATTCATAAGCTCCATTGGATCTTCATTTGTTGAGGAAATAATTCGTATATCGGTGTTTAAATCCTTTGAGCCACCTATCCTTCTAAACACACCTTCCTGAACCACACGAAGTATTTTGGACTGCATCATGGGGCTCATGGAATTAATTTCATCTAAAAAGAGTGTGCCGTTATTTGCCTCTTCAAAAAGTCCTGTGCGATTATCGCTCCCAGTAAATGCGCCCTTCATTGTGCCAAAGAGCATACTTTCAATTAATGTTTCAGGAACTGCCGCACAGTTAAGCGCAACAAATGGCGCGGTGTTTCGCAAGCTCGCCCTGTGGATACTCTGAGCAAACATTTCCTTACCCGTACCGGTTTCGCCTATAATGAGTATATTGCAGTCAACATCTGCAAAACGTTTCGCCAAAGAAACAGCGGAATCCATAAGGGTGCTGTTGCCTATGATGTGTGAAAAATTAAACCCCTGCTCCTTACCCTTAGGCACTTCATGAAGATATTCCTGCATGGCTTTTTTTGTTTCCTCAAGCTTTGCATACTTCTTTTTAACAAGCTCTAAGTCCATATCAAAAACAAGTGTGCCTTTAAGCTCATCCTCAAAAAAGATGGGGTGGGCGGTATTTACCGAAATAATATTTCCATGGGTGAGGGAATGGAAAGAATCAACACGGTCTATGATGGGTGTTTTATCTTTCAGACATGTAAGAGCAGTGCTGTAACCATCATCAATCTGATAAATATCGTTTAAATGCTTTCCAAAAACTTGTGTTCCTTGCGGAATAGCAGAGATTTCAAGAGCCTTGCTATTGCAATAGAGCAGATAACCGTTTTCATCATACAAATGGACACCTGTATCCACATGTTCAAGTATCTGAGAAAAAATACGCTCCATTTGCATTGACTCTCGAAAAACAATACTTATAACACTATCAGCAAAAATCATGCCATACTTAAATTCTTTGTTGCCAATACATACATTACCAGCGTGGATGGTAGTGTCAATATCTATGATGGAAGATACTGCTTTCCCTATAAACTGACACCAATCATTGGAAAAGTGTAGTTCAAGCTCTTTGTTATTCCAAGAAAATCCCAGTATTTTATTTTTCTTATTTATATTTATTACAAAATCAAAAACTTTCATCAATAATACACCTCATGCAAAAAAAGATTACCATACGCAAAATATTTTAACACATTTTAACGATAAAAACAATAATAAATCCCTACAATAATTGAATTTGCTTTTTGGCACTATTTTTGCTTAAGTAAGTTTTAGCTGACTTACAAATAAAATTTAGATAATGAGGAGAGTTTTAATAATGGGGAAAGTTATTTTAGGTGGGAAAACCACTCTTGATGATGTTGTTGCAGTTGCGAGGCATCATGCTGAGGTTGAATTTTCACAGGAATACAAAGATAGGGTACTTGCTTGCAGAAAACTTGTTGACCAAATAAGCGAAGCGGGTGAAGCTGTTTATGGAGTTACAACAGGCTTAGGTGATAACTGGAGAAATTTTATTCCAGTAGAAGATAGAATTATCATCCAAAGAAATAATATTTATGCTCATACCTGCTCAGTGGGTGAGCCTATTAATGAAGAGCTTGCAAGAGCTATGATGTTTGTTATGCTGCTCCATTTTGGAAGCGGATACACAGGCATACGCCTTGAAACACTCGAACTTATAAAAGAACTGCTTAATCACAAGATTACACCTTATGTGCCAATCCACGGTTCAGTAGGTTACCTCACACTTGAAGGTCATATTGGTATGGTTGTAATCGGTGAAGGTAAAGCGTGGTATAAAGGCGAACTAATTGATGGTGGCGAAGCTCTAAAAAGAGCAGGGTTAAAACCTGAAATTCTCTCATCTAAAGAGGGGCTAATTATGGTTTCAGGTACTACTTCTGTTACAGCATTCTCTGCAATGGCGCTTTATGATGCGATTACACTTGCACTCACAGCCGACATTTCAGGTGCATTCACACTCGAAGTGCTAAAAGGCACACTTATGGCTATGGATTCAAGGGTAATGGAAGTAAGACCACATCCAAATCAGATTAGCACAGCTACAAATATCAGAAATATACTTGAAAATAGCCCGATAATAGAGAAATACAAAGGATATAGGGTGCAGGATGCGCTTTCACTGCGTTGTATGCCACAGCTCCACGGTGCGGTTAAAAAAGCTGTTTCCGATGCACTTGAAACACTCAAAATTGAGCTAAACTCCTCGGTTGACAATCCACTCGTATTCAATGTGGACGGCAAACCTCTTGCACTCATGGCTTGTAATGCCGACGGTAGCTACATGGGCATGCAGTCCGACTTTGTAACTATTGCAATCACTGATTTATGCAAAATGGTTACTGCAAGGGTTGATAGAATGCTAAACAGACTTGTGAGCGAGCTACCGGCATTCCTCAATAAAAACGCTGAGTACAACAATGGACTGATGATGATTCAGTACTCCTGCTGTGGATTCTTAGGTGAGCTTAGAGTGCTTTCGCATCCTGCAATAGTGGATAGCATGACAACTTGTGCAAACCAAGAAGACTATATCAACATGGGTTACAACGCTGCTAAAAAAGCATATGAAAGTATGCAACTTGCAAAATACATAGTAGCAACAGAAATAATCTGTGCAGGCCAAGCGCTTGATTGCCATGACGACATTAGCGCGGCACCCGCAACACAGGCGGCATATGACCTACTTCGCACAGTAGTGCCAACACTCGAAAACGACGCACCTCTCAATGCTATGCTTGAATCAGTAGCTGCACAGGTAATAAACCGTGAGTACATAGATACAGTTGAGAAAGTAATAGGCAAATTACAATTCTAATAAATGTATATGTAGGCACTGACAACAAAACCCCATGTATATTCTGCCTTGTAGAAATAAGGGGAAAATACACGAAGATTATATAAGCACCCCATGCTTTAAGCGGGGAATTTTAAAGCAATATTATATGAACATAACATGGATAAAATAATTTTAAAACTGTTTACAATAACTTTATATTGATTAAGTATTTAATATGCTAAAATATAAAATATAGTTTTGCTTTGAGTTTGATGTAAATAAAATATTTAGAAACATATTTGATAGTTGTAAAGCAGCGCTTGGTATATGTTAATAAATTTTGCAATGCGCAATATTTATTTACATAGGAAATGGGTCAAAAATAGATTTTAGCTGATTTTAAATACAAATATGCTTTGGCATGGGATTTGCTTATTTAAATTTTGTAGATATTGCAATTTGGCGATATCATTCTTGTGTGCTTTTAAATTATCTAAATATATCGAATGTATCAAAATGAATTTTTAGGATATTCTTCTTATGCTTGGGAAAGTAAAAAAGTAAGGATATATTTATTATTTCGCTACCATATGATGCAGAAATACAAATTAGCCCGACATTCGGAAATCGGTATAATTTGGATAGATATTTTAAGATGAATTTAAATGAAAATATTATTAGGACACGAAGGACATTATTAAAGCAATTCATAAAATAATCTTTGATAGGTCATTTGGAGGATGTAGATATGAAAATACAAACGTTGCCCAGAACAATGAATAGGGAAGAGGCAATGAAAAATGCTGAAAAGCGTGGAAATGTCTTTGGGAAGCTCACCCTTAAAAATGAGGAGATTACCCTTAAGCTCATGTATTTTGAAAGCAAAGAGATTATTTTTAATATGACTTATCAGGATAACTTCTTTCAAAAAATGTTTAGGAAGAATAAAGACGCCCCACCAAATACTCAGAAGATCAGAATAATAGCTGAGGGCACAAGGGGCACACCAGCATTTTTGCCATACCCACTAAAAACTGTCGAAGTAGAAGTGGACGACCCTTCACTAATACAAAATTCTGAGATGCCAATAGAAAAAATTATTTCAGATTCTAAGTTTTTGGCAAGGAAAATGGTTAGAAGGCAAAAGAGCCGAATAGTTCACACAGAAGTGGATACAATCACCTCAATATATCGTCCATATTATGTTGCTTTTTATGGCGAATATAAAGAGGGTAATAAGGTTAGATATCTTACAATTCCTGCCGATGGGAATGTGGTTAAGAGAACTAATTAGCTGATTTTAAGCTCTTTTTTCACTCAGATTATTTCTAAAAAAATCATACACAAACTAAAGTGCACGAACTTATTTGTTAAGTTTGTGCATTTTAGTTTTGTTTTTTAATAGTTCCTACAAAAATACATTTTTAGGCAAAAAAGTATTGATTTTATGAACAAAATATGTTATATTATACATACGGAAAAAAACACGGCAAACTTTTACATATGTTCTCTTGAATTGTGCAAAGATAATAATCTTTGATGAATTAATTTTAAATTTAATATTACATTTTGCTATAAAATTAATTCAAAATAAGAAATCTTGCACTTTTTTTATTGTAAAAAAAACGGTTTGCAGAATTTGCGAAATTGTATATATTTCCCATATATCCATACAAAATACATAAATGTGTAGTTTTTGTGAACGAGATATGCTATCATTAATAGCGTTGGAAAATAGTAATATATTTGATTTTGTTGTAATGATTTTTTCGTTTTTTGTATATTAAATTTGTAATATACTCTTGTGTGTTTAAATTAGGAATATCTTGTGTATAGCCGAAGATTTATTTTATAGCCATCATAAACTTATGCAGGTCAGGCATGGGGGCTTAAAATTAAATTTTCAACTGTGATTTGCACTGTACGAAATTTTTCTTGTGTTGTAATATGAGCAAAAATTTAAAAAAAGAATTCCTATTTAATATAATTATTAATGTAGATATTTTAGGAGGAAAAATTTATATGTTAACAATGGTTGATAATATCACCTTGCTACTTTGTGCCCTTGGCATTTTGTGGATAGGTAAATATTTTGCTTCCACTGCTGATAGCATGGAAAGCTTTTATTCGGCAAATAGAACAATCCCTTGGTCACTCGCTGTTGGTACAATGACTGCTTCATGGTACGGCGGCGGCGGCGTTATCGGTACAACAGGTTATGTTGCTTACATGGGTATCTCCGCATACTTCATCTGGAGTATCGGTGCTCACTTAGTTCGTTTCCCACTTGCTCTATGGGTAGGCCCTAAGGTTTCACTAAGAGTAAATGGTACAGTACCGCAACTACTCGAGCGCTACTATGGTAAAATTGCAGCTCTATTCGGCACAATTGTACTTCTATCTGCTCTTATGGGTATCGGTGAAGTTGCTGCTACAGGTTATGTAGGTGAAGCTGCTTGGGGAATTAATAAATACATAGTTGCTATCGGCGTTCTTGTAGTATCCGTTTTCATTGCAACAATGGGTGGTCTAATGGGCGTTGCGGTTACCGACATGATTTTCTTTGCGGTTATGATTGTTAGTATCTGTGCTGCTCTTCCAGTTGCTGCATCTACTTTTGGCGGATGGGCTGAAATCGTTGCTGTACTTGAAGTTGAGGCTCCTTTGATGCTTTCAACATTCGGTGGTACACCACCTGGACGAGCCGTTGTACTTGTACTACTTTGTGTAAACATGTACAAAGACCCAACTTTCTACCAAAGATTTGCTGCTGCTAACACACCAAGAACTGGTGGACGCGCACTTCTAATCGGCTTCTCAATCTTCCTATCATTCGACGTTGTAAATATGATGGCTGGTCTGCTTGTAAGAGCAAGAAACCCAGCTGTTACACAGCCTGAATACGAATACATTTCACTTATCCTTGAAAACCTACCACCAGTAGCAAGAGGATTATTCATCTTCGGTGTATTCGGTGCGATTATCTCCACAATTGATACACAGTTCTTAGTTGGTGGTGAAATTATAGCTAAGGATATCGTACAACCGCTACTTAAGAAACCACTTACAGATAAGCAGAGCATCAATATTACCAGAGTTTCCTGTGTAGTATTTGCTTGTATCGCTCTTCCATCTGCATTTGTTTTCCCACTTGTATACGATATTACTATCTTCCTATCAAGCCTTTCAATGTGTGCACTATTCGTGCCACTACTTGCAGCGGTTATGTACAAAGGCAAAAAGACAAATGTTGCTGGTTTCGCTTCCATCATAGCAGGTTTTGCAGTGTGGTTCTACTTCACTACATTCCCACTATACAGCGAATCACTCTTCGGTGCATCACCTGTTGATGCGTTAGTATTTGGTCTACCTGCATCATTCATCGCGTTCATCATCGGTAACAACTTCGGTAAAGTACTGCATGAAGATGAGAAGACTACACTAGTTAAATAATTTAGGAGGATAATACTATGAGTGAAAATAATAAAAGAGTATTCACAAAAGAAGACTTAGCCATTAAGTGGTTTGGCGTTGACGGCGCAATGATTCTTCTCTATGTAGTTCTAAGTTCATTCTATGGCTACGGATTTATTAATAGAGTTGACTGGATTTGCATCTGGGCAGCACCAATTATCACAAGTGCTATCGCTTTAGGAATATTTGCAAACTACCTACAAGAAGTATTTAAATTTGCTGGCAAAGCTAAAGCTGACGCTGAAACAAGAAGAGCTAACGAAAAGAAATAACTCTTCGCTACAATTTAATTATTCCTAATAATATACACAAGACTAAGATACATGAGCTTCCTTAATTGGGGCTCATGTATTTTGGTTTTTTTGTGCTTGATTATACTATAATTTACTTCTATACCAATTGTTTGGATGAAATTTTATTACCTGTATCGTCTTCGATGAGGTAATACACCACATATTTTATTATAGCGCCTAAAATTTTAAATAAATATTTAAGCTCAGAAAAAATATACTTAAACAGTAAAATATTATTTAATTAAGTAGCAAGAAATCAAGCGATTTGTTAATTATGTGAATTTTTTTAACAGTATTCTATACTTATTACAAAAATAGCATTTATTTACAAAAAAATGTAGATTTTATTAATAAACTGTGTTATAATTTATGCATGGAACTAATATATAAGTATTGTTAAATATATTAGTTTAATTTATGCAAAAACACATTAATTTGCCGATGCTACTTTATAGAATATTTTATTTTTTAAAGCAAAAGATTGTCGAGTTATTGATTTTGTACATTTTTTTAATCAAGCATTTCATCGGACTACTAAGCTAAAACATCATAAAACTATAAACTTAAGCAAACAAATATGTAGTTTCTGTGAACGTGTAATACTGAAATTAAAATGCAGTTCATTTGTTTTAAATAGGAATATCTTGTGTATAGCCGAAGATTTATGTTATAGCCATCAAAAACTTGTGTAGGTCAGGCATGGGGGTTATATATTAAATTTTCTACTGCATTTGCACTGTACGGGGCGTTGGGGTATAACGAAAAAACTCAATGCTCAAAAGAAATCCCTACTTAATATAATTATTTATGTAGATATTTTAGGAGGAAAAATTTTATGTTAACAATGGTTGATAATATTACCTTGCTACTATGTGCTCTTGGCATCCTGTGGGTAGGTAAATATTTTGCTTCCACTGCTGATAGCATGGACAGCTTTTACTCTGCAAATAGATCCCTACCATGGTCACTCGCCGTAGGTACAATGGTTGCTTCATGGTACGGTGGTGCCGGCGTTATCGGTACAACAGGTTATGTTGCTTACATGGGTATCTCCGCATACTTCATCTGGAGTATCGGTGCTCACTTAGTTCGTTTCCCACTTGCTCTATGGGTAGGCCCTAAGGTTTCACTAAGAGTAAATGGTACAGTACCGCAACTACTCGAGCGCTACTATGGTAAAATTGCAGCTCTATTCGGCACAATTGTACTTCTATCTGCTCTTATGGGTATCGGTGAAGTTGCTGCTACAGGTTATGTAGGTGAAGCTGCTTGGGGAATTAATAAATACATAGTTGCTATCGGCGTACTTGTAGTATCCGTTGCAATCGCAACAATGGGTGGTCTAATGGGCGTTGCGGTTACCGACATGATTTTCTTTGCAGTTATGATTGTTAGTATCTGTATGGCTCTTCCCGTTGCTGCTATGGACTTTGGCGGTTGGGAAGCTATCGGAGCAGTGCTAAATGTTGAAGCACCAGCAATGATGACAGCATTTGGTGGTACACCGCCTGGGCGAGCCGTTGTACTTGTACTACTTTGCATAAACATGTACAAAGACCCTGCTTTCTATCAGAGATTTGCTGCTGCTAACACACCAAGAACAGGTGGACGCGCACTTCTAATTGGTTTCTCTATCTTCCTATCATTCGACGTTGTAAATATGATGGCTGGTCTGCTTGTAAGAGCAAGAAATCCTGAAGTTGTACAGCCTGAATTTGAATACATCACACTTATCCTTGAAAATCTACCACCGGTAGTAAGAGGATTATTCATCTTCGGTGTATTTGGTGCGATTATCTCCACAATTGATACACAGTTCTTAGTTGGTGGTGAAATTGTTGCTAAGGATGTCGTACAACCACTACTTAGAAAACCACTTACAGATAAACAAAGCATCAATATTACCAGAATTTCCTGTATAGTATTTGCTTGTATTGCTGTTCCGGTTGCATTTATGTTCCCACTCGTATACGATATCATGATTTTCTTATCAAGTCTTTCAATGTGTGCGCTGTTCGTACCACTACTTGCAGCGGTTATGTACACAGGCAAAAAGACAAATGTTGCAGGTCTCCTTTCAATGGTAGTAGGTTTCTTAGTATGGTTCTACTTTACAAACTTCCCACTATACAGCGAAGCACTATTCGGTGAAAGACCTGTTGATGCATTAGTATTCGGTCTACCTGCATCATTAATCGCATTCATCATCGGTAACAACTTCGGTAAAGTACTGCATGAGGATGAGGCAGTAGTTATTAAATAATTTAGGAGGATAATACTATGAGTGAAAATAATAAAAGAGTATTCACAAAAGAAGACTTAGCCATTAAGTGGTTTGGCGTTGACGGCGCAATGATTCTTCTCTATGTAGTTCTAAGTTCATTCTATGGCTACGGATTTATTAATAGAGTTGACTGGATTTGCATCTGGGCAGCACCAATTATCACAAGTGCTATCGCTTTAGGAATATTTGCAAACTACCTACAAGAAGTATTTAAATTTGCTGGCAAAGCTAAAGCTGACGCTGAAGAAAGAAGAGCTAACGAAAATAAATAGTTCTTCCTTACTACTTGATTATTCCTAATAATATACACAAGGCTAAGATGCATGAGTGCTCGCAAGGGTACCCATGCATCTTAGTTTATTTTTATATTAGGGCAAAGCCAAGCCTATTTATAGATAAAATACAATAAAGAGAAAAATACACTTTATACATTGCCCATACTTTCTTATCAGTAATTGACAATTGGGGATGACTATGCTATTATCGGCTTGCTTTTAAGGCGAAAAATAATAATTCCCTTTCTTTGCATTTAAAGGCACAGAAAAGGGAATTTTAATATTATAAAAAAATTTTTCAGATAATGATAGATTTGACTTTTTTTCTGCGAAATATAATATGGAAGCACAAAGGAGGTGTATATGTGTCAGGTATTTCCGAACAAATATTAGTTAAGCAAATAATAAATAGAGAAGAGCAATCTCTTTCTTTAGTGCTTGATAATTACGGTAATTTAATCAAGAGTATCATTAGAAAGCATCTAAATCTTCTACCAAATTACCATGAGGAATGTTTTAATGATGTACTCTTAGCAATATGGGATAATATCGAGCAGTTTAAAGCCGAAAAAAGCTCTTTTAAGAACTGGATTGCAGGCATAACGAGATATAAGGCAATAAGTTATGCAAGAAAGTACATTAAAGAAATCACTCAGGAGGATATTGACACAGCGCAGAATATCAGCGATGAAAAGGCTGTGAATATGCTTTTGGAAAAGGAAATAAATGAAAGTTTTCAGGCTATGCTCAGTGGTTTAAATGAAAAAGATAAAGAAATTTTTACAAGACTTTATTTAGAAGAGCAGGAGATGGAGCAGGTCAGCCGTGAAATGAAAATATCGCCAGATAATATTTACAATCGGCTTTCAAGGGGACGAAAAAAACTGCGCACAATTTTAAATCTGAGAGGTGAATGAGATGAAAGAAAATATCTATGAGGTACTAAACGAAGTGAAGACGGATATAAGTGACTACGAAGAATGCATCCTCACTCAGGATGAAAAAGATAAAATACTAAGCAATGAAATTTTAAAAAGAAAACTATTAAAGGGGAATAATGAAATGAATAAGAAAACAAATAATAAATTACCTAAGAGGCTTATAGCTACCGCAGCGTCGCTATTAATTGTAGCTACAACTTCCTTAGTGGGAGTACAAGCATTTGCAACAACAAACCCAATTGCACACTCAATTGCCGATGTATTCGGACTTAATGCAAGCTTAGACAATTATGCAACAATTGTGAGCACACCAATTACAAAAGAAGGTATTACAGTAAGTATAGACGAAGTGATATATGACAAAATGAATAATAAAATTTTCATCTCAACAGCAGTTTCTTCAGAAAATGAAGTAATAGAAGAGGGAAATAACTTCATACCTCATTTAAGACTATATATAAACGGCGAATATATGAATGCAACACATTTGCATACAAGCTATAAAATAGATGAGAGCACACAGGGCTTAATAAGCGAAGTGCTTCTAAATGAGGAATTCGAAGGCGATATGGACATCAATGTAGAAATTGCAGGTGTTGATATTAATGACGAATATATCAAAGAAAAATGGGAATTTAAGTTTAGTACCAATGGTGAAGAGCTTGCAGAAAAAACATACTCTGAAGAATTAGTTCGTGATTTCGATTTAGGCAATGGCACAGAGATAAGAATTGAAAACTTCACAACAAATCCAATCTCCACAAATA
Source organism: uncultured Oscillospiraceae bacterium (assembly GCA_964370185.1). Lineage (GTDB taxonomy): Bacteria > Bacillota > Clostridia > Oscillospirales > Ruminococcaceae > CAYJEQ01. The sequence goes on along the minus strand of CAYJIJ010000013.1, from coordinate 27,189 downwards.
TATACTACACCACGGATAGCCTTATGCATGATAAAAATATTGAAATAGTTGGTGTGGATAATTTAGGGAATGAAGTGAAATTTGTAGAAGAATATGGTCATGCTGGACAGGGTGGAGGCCTTGCACTTGATAGTGAATACACAATTACAGACGATGTAGAGTACTTTACATTACAGCTTTATTGCCAAACTGTTGAGGAAGGCCCAGTAGTGGCTGAATTTGAGGCTGTTGGCGAAGAGTTTACAGTGAACTTAAAATAGCTTGAATTTTTCTAAGATTCTTGCATTACTTCACTAATGAAGAAATTAAACAAAATGTATTTTACCCCCTTATCCTTGCAGATAGCGAGGATAAGGGGGTAAAAGTCTTATTTGAGATACTTAGCTTGCGCTCTTATTACAATCAATTTATATTATGCGTCCGAATTACAGTAAGTTTTCTTGATAGTCTCTAAGAGTGTTAAAACTCTTTCGTCTTTGATATTGTAGGTGATTGTCTGAGCTTTTTTGTCATAATCAAGTATGCCGTGGGCTTTTAAAAGGGCTAAATGCTGAGATAATCCTGATTGTGTGATATTAAGCGTTTTAAGCAATGTACTAACAGTTTGTGGCTCTTTTGAAAGCTCACATAATATAAGTAGTCTATTCTCATTTGCTACAAGTTTTAATAAATCAGCGATTTCTTTTGCCTTTTCCTGCATTTCATCCATGACTATTCTCCTTTGTTTTTAAGTCTGCAAATTGCTTGTGTCATTGTACCCATAGGACAGTAGACACAAAAGCCTCGTGGCTTATAAAAGATCATTGTAAAAATTCCTAAAGCACTCGAAGTGAGCATAACACTGTAAAACCCAAATGCAAACTGCGCAATCCAATTTGGGATATCGGTAGTGTTTGCAAATTCCCACGGCAATTTAAACATCCAGAATAATGTGACGAGCTCTGATAAATTAGAAGCTCCTGCAAAAACTAAATAAGTTGTAAAGAGCATATTAAAGAACATTATCATAAAAAAACTCAGAAAACTATACCTAAATAATTTTGTTTTCACAAATTTAGGTAGGGGCGAATTACGGGAGAGTTTGCTACCTAAAACGGTAAAAAGCTGACCCCTACCACAGAAATTATGGCAATAGGATTTGTTTCCTGTAAATATTGCAATAATTAGTGGTGTCAGAAAGAAAATCATCCCAAACCACGCAAAAAGTATATTAAAAAATCCTAAAGTAAAGTATAAAATTTCAATAATCCATAAATAATCATACCATTTTTTATTGTTCATAGCGCACCTCAGTCGTAATAATTTCTATAACTGAAGCAGGGCATATCTTACTGCATTTGCCACAGCCCACACATTTTTTTTCATCAACCCTTGCTTTTATACCATCGGTTATAGAAATAGCGGCAAGGGGACATGCTTTTAAACAGCTTCCACATGCCACACACAGCCCATCTACAACAGCAAGTCGCTTATTCTTCATCATTTAAAAGACATTCCTTTCGTCAAGAGCATAATAAAAGTTATTTTTTAGCTTCGTAACATTATTTTGTAGTATATCAGTAATTACTAATATACTACAAAAAGGAATGAAAGTCAAGTTTTTTGAGAAAAATAGGGTTTGTTAGTATTAATATTTGTATAAAGCATCATTTATTAATCAACAGAAGCCTTAAAGAACTTAAGCCTTAGCGCATTTGACACCACTGAAACACTGCTGAGACTCATCGCAGCACCTGCAAACATCGGATTTAGCTTCCAACCAAGCAGACCAAAGAATACCCCTGCCGCAAGTGGTATGCCAATAGTGTTGTAAATAAATGCCCAAAATAGATTTTGCTTTATATTTTTAATTACTGCTTTACTGAGCTGTACAGCCTTAACACTGTCTAAAAGGTCGTTTCGGACTAAAACAATATCTGCGGATTCTATCGCCACATCGGTTCCAGCACCTATTGCAATTCCCACATCCGCACGGACAAGTGCAGGGGCATCGTTTATGCCATCACCAATCATCGCAACTTTTTTTCCTGCTTCCATGAGTGAGCGCACTTCCTTTTCCTTATCATGAGGCAGTACTTCCGCTATAATCTTGCTCACATTTAACTTTTTACCGATTGCCTCGGCAGTTCGTTTATTATCACCCGTCAGCATTATTACTTCTATACCCATCCTCTTAAATGCTTCAATCGCCTTTTGGCTTGTGGGTTTAACCACATCCGCAACCGCTATTATGCCAAGAACCTCAATACTATCAGCAAAAAACATAGGGGTTTTGCCCTCGTCGGCTAAATTCTGCGCATGAACATCAAAGCCAGCAAAAGCGATATTCTTTTCTTCCATAAGCTTCTTATTGCCGATAAATACAGTGCTGTTATCTACATTAGCCCTTATCCCCAAGCCATGCAAAGCCTCAAAATCACTAACGGGGAGAATGGTTAAAGCGTCCTCGGTGCATTTATTTACAATCGCCTCAGCCAAGGGGTGCTCGGAATTTTTTTCAACGGAAGCCGCCAGTTGCAACATTCTTTCTTTCGTAATCTTTTCCGATACCATCAAATCAGTAACTTGCGGTTTTCCCTCGGTTATAGTGCCGGTCTTATCCATTATTACAGTATCTATTGTATGCGCTGTTTCTAAAGCCTCGGCAGACTTTATAAGTATCCCATTCTCCGCACCTTTTCCCGTGCCCACCATGATTGCAGTAGGTGTTGCAAGCCCGAGCGCACAGGGGCAGGAAATAACAAGTACCGATATGCCTATTGATAGCGAAAACTCAAAAGAATAGCCTAAAAACAACCATACTAATGTTGCAACAACCGCTATGGTGATTACAATGGGGACAAACACACTGCTAATTTTATCTGCAAGCTTTGCAATAGGCGCCTTAGAGGAGCTTGCTTCCTCCACAAGTTTAATAATCTGCGCAAGTACAGTGTCATCCCCAAGTTTAGACACCTCAAATTCAATATACCCAGATTTGTTTATACTTGCACCAATTACCTTATCGCCCTCCGCCTTTTCAACTGGCAAGCTCTCGCCAGTAAGCATGGATTCGTCAACAGAGCTCTTGCCCTTGAGGATAACACCGTCGGTAGGTATGCTCTGCCCAGGTTTTACTATTACTACATCACTAAGTAGCAAATCGGCTACATCTATTTCAATTTCTTTTCCATTTCTGATTACAAGTGCAGTTTTAGGTGCTAAGTCGATAAGTTTTTTTATAGCTTCCGAGGTCTTGCTTTTTGCCCTTGTTTCTAAGAATTTTCCAAGTGTTATAAGAGCTAAAACCACTGCGGCGGATTCAAAATATAAATCCATAGAATACTGATTTACTACATCTAAATCTCCCTGCCCCAAGCCTATTCCAATCCTATAAATAGCAAATACACCATAAATTAATGCCGCCGAAGTGCCTATTGCAATTAAAGAATCCATATTTGGATGCTTTGAGTAGAGCGCTTTAAAGCCCACGGCATAGTATTTTTTGTTTATAAAAACTACTGGAATAGCGAGCAAAAACTGCGTAAAGGAAAATGTAATCGCATTTTCAGCACCATGGAAAAAGTGGGGCAAAGGCCAGCCCATCATATGGCCCATTGATATATAAAATAGGGGGACTGAAAAGAGCAGAGAAATGATAAGCCTTTGCTTCATTTCTAAAAGCTCCTCTTTTGCTAAATCTTTTTTATCTTCTTTTACAGCCTTTTTCTCAGCTTCATTTATAGGAAATGCTTCAAAACCTGCATTATCCACCGCTGTGACAATGTCTGATTCTGAAAGCAGATTTTCGTCATAATCAACTGACATATTATTGCTCAGTAAATTTACTGAAACACTGTTAATTCCGCCCAGTCTGCCGAGAACTCTTTCGATATTCGCCGCACAGGCTGAACAAGACATTCCCAAGATGTCAAATTTTTGTTTCATACCCATCATCCTTTCGCCATTTTTACAGTCAAAACTTTTACCTATTAATCGCAAAAGCAATAGCTTTGACTGTAATACACGCACAAACTAAAATAGCTTAAATAGCTTTTGCATCAAATCCAGCATTATATACTGCCTTTACAATATCATCATTTGAAAGTACCCAGTCGTCAAAATCGACCGTCATGCAGTTTTCCTGCAATACTACCTCCACACTATTAATGCCGGAGAGCTTATTTACCACTCTGTCCACCGTAGAAGAGCACCCCGAGCAAGTCATACCTAAAACTTCAAATTTCTGCACCATGACATAACCTCCTTAATATTTTATTTATAGTGATAATCAAAATCCTCTTTTTAAGCATATACACAAATCAAAAAGGGGGGCTTTGATTATAGCTATTTATCCATAATCTTTGATAAAACAAGCATGATTTCATCCATTTTTTCGCCGCCTTTTCCCTCTTCAAAGGCTTCTGAAACACAGTTTTCCATATGTTGTTTTAGAATTTCTAAATTGGCTTTTTTAAGCAGAGATGAGGAAGCAAATATTTGATTTGAAACATCAACACAATATCTCCCATCCTCAATCATGTTTATTATTCCATCAATTTGACCTCTCACTGTTTTAAGATGCCTTATCGCATTTTTCTTACCCTTATTCACAAAAATTCCTCCCATCTAAACAGGTAGCACCTACACCCCGTGGGGGTGCTGAATAAATTATACCACTAAGGTATATAATTGTCAATAAATTAAAGCATAAAAAAGGAGTGTTCCATCTGCCAATAGGGCAAAAGAATACTCCAAAATTATATTTACTATGTGATAGCCGTGAAGATAACACCCAATGAATAAGAAAACAAATTTACGCAAAACGAAAATATCAGCGGTCGCTTGTGCGCATCACGGTAGTAATAAGCTTCGGTTAAAATGGCAAAAGCTTCTAAAACTAAAACAACCATCGGCAGTGGAAGACTAAGAAAATCCGCCCAAAAGTAGAGTATAACCACCACAGGGTTTGTGAGAAGATTTACAAGTAAGGCTAATTTAAAAGGTATTTTTGCCAAATATGTAATGGGAAGCTCAAAGAGTAAGGTTAAAGTTAGCGAAATAAATAAAGAATAAAAAATCATTATTTTACTTCCTTTTTCATTGCATATACGAAAAATATGAGTGAAATAACTACCAAAATCGAGAGTGGAACATCGACGGGAATGGCTAAAATAGTGGGTATGCTTCCAATGAAAAGCCCAAAAGTCAAAAGCCCAAAACCAAAGCCTTTTAAAGTGATTTTAGATATTGCCCAGAGTGTTATAGGCATGGTTATTTGAAATGAGAACATTCCAAGAAAGCCTAAAAAAACATTCGATGGGAAAATAAAGCAAACAGCTGAAACGACAAGGCTTATCACACCTACCCGATACGCTCCAAATTTATCCGATAAATATCCCCCTAAAACTTTCCCTAAAACCACGGCTAATACAAAGAAAAACGACCATTCCGATTTCCACGGGAACGCATCCACTACCCCTAAGAAGCCGCGTAAAGTTACCACTAAAAACAGGGAAATAATAGCGAGACGCCTCCCCTTAAACTCCTTTATTTTGTACCCCTTATACTCTATATCACTTTTTCTAAAAAGCAAAATTAAAAGTATAAACATCACCGAAAGAACAGGAATTTGCAAGGGTAGCTCATTTATTGCTCCAAAATAAATCCCAAGAGCGCCCGGTGCTATAAAACTGCCCAAAGGAGCCGCTTTTTCACTTTTACTCATCACAGCAAGTCCGCCACCTAAATGGAAGAGCGCATTCCCAATCCCAGCGGTGGTGAGCGATATTTCAGGAAGTGATGGAAAGAGCCAAGCGAGCATTACTAAGAGAATGCCAAATGAAGCCGTTTTATGAGGAAGGAATTTGCCCTCAACTATAATACCAAGTGGCATTTGCACTGCAAAAGCGCAAAAATTGTATAGAAGTATAGCGAGTATTATGTTTTCTCCAGAAAGGCTTACCACTAATAGAGAACAGGTAAAATCAACCATAAAATGAGAAAATGAAAGTAAAGCCATTTTATTTCCTCTTTTTTCTTGAAAGGAAAAACAAAGTTACTACCACAAGGAGTATCACAAGCAATGTGGCAACCATTAATAGATTTACAGTGGGGAGGGAGCCAACATCGGCAGGGTCCGGCTCGATAACATCCGCAAAGGCTGATACTGCGCTCGAAGTGCTAATTAGAGTGAGTAGTGCAAAAATGTTTAGAAAAAATTTCTTCATAGTATAAAACTACCTTTCTATATAAATATAATTCTGTGCTAAGGGTAATCCCTATAATAATAAAACTAATTTTATTATACATCCAAGTACACTGCATTTCAATAGAGATAATAAAAACTCATGGATTAATTGCAACTCATATCTATACATTTGGAAGCTTAAATAGTAAATCTATTTTAATAGTATTTTAAATATAAACATGTAAATATATTTTTCTATTTTCATTTCGTTACAGTAATTTGTTTTGATAAAATTTAGAGGTGGATAATTTAGTTATATAGCAATTACATATCAAAAGTATATAAAATACACTGAAATTTCCCTTTTTTGGCATAAAAGCAAAATAACATCATCATACAAAACTGCATATTATGTTTCTGAGTAGGTTGATAGAAAAAGAGAAAAGTTTAAAAATAAGGCAGAGGTGATGCTTATGAGAAATTTTTTATCAGTAGAGCATATTATGGGGAAATATCAAGCCGAAAACGGAGAGGTAACAGCGCTTAATGATGTGAATTTCAGCCTTGCAGAAGGGGAAATTGCGAGTTTAGTTGGGCCGAGCGGATGCGGTAAGTCCACCTTGATGTCGATTATTGCAGGGATAATAGCGCCAACAAAAGGCAGTATACTTATTGCAGGCGAGGAGATTAAAGGGATAAGTCCCCACATAGGCTATATGTTGCAAAGGGATTTGCTGCTTGAATGGCGTACAATATTTGAGAATGTCACTTTAGGGCTTGAAATACAAAAGAAACTAACACCTAAAAATATTGCATATGCCAAAGAGATGATGATTACTTATGGACTGGGCGAATTTATGGACAAATATCCAAACCAACTTTCCGGTGGCATGAGGCAGAGGGCGGCACTTATACGGACATTAGCAGTAAAGCCAAAGCTACTCTTATTGGACGAAGCTTTTTCAGCCTTAGACTACCAAACAAGGCTTGCGGTGACAGAAGATGTGCACCGAATATTAAAGAAAGAGAATAAAACCACACTCATAGTCACCCACGACATACCTGAAAGCATAAGTATGTCTGATAAGGTAATTGTGATGTGCAAAAGGCCGGGGTCGGTAAGTGCAATTCACAAAATAGAGTTTGAGAGAGAGTATAGCACACCACTCAGCCGCAGGGAGGACGCTAAATTCACCAAATATTTTAATTTGATATGGAAAGAGCTTGATGTAAATGTATGATATAACCAGCAGTGATATAGATAAAAAAGCAGAGCCTTTATCAAAGGAAAGACTCAGCTATTTACATGCAAAAAAGAAAAAGAAGAACCTTATTGTATTTTGGCGTTGGGCAATTTTAATTATATTTATTGCCCTATGGGAAATACTTGCCAATATAGGAATAATAGATGCGTTTTTAATGAGTAAGCCGTCAAGAATTTTAAGCACATTCTTAAGCTTATCGGAGAATAGCCTGCATATTCATCTTGCAGTTACATTATATGAAACTTTAGTGGGATTTTCTTTGGGGGTTGGAATAGGGATTTTAGCTGCGATTGCACTTTGGTGGTCGGATACACTCTCTAAAATCTTCGAGCCATATCTTGTGGTGATTAATAGTCTTCCAAAAATTGCACTTGGCCCAGTGATAATAATATGGATGGGCGCAGGGACAGCCGCAATTATATTCATGGCACTTGCCATATCACTTGTAGTGACAATACTTGAAATGCTAAATGGCTTTAACCACACAGAACAAGAAAAAATACTCATGGCAAAAACTTTTGGCGCCACAAAGCTTCAGATATTTACAAAGATAGTGCTCCCCTCCAATGTAGGCACACTTTTTTCTTCGCTAAAGATAAATATTGGGCTTTCCCTTGTAGGGGTAATAGCTGGTGAGTTTTTAGTTTCTAAGGCGGGGCTTGGATATCTTATAGTATATGGTGGGCAGGTGTTTAGACTTGACCTTGTAATGACGAGCGTGATAATACTTGCAATAGTTGCCGCAGTTATGTATAGGATAGTTGTCTTTCTTGAAAGGCTCACTCTAAAGAAAAGGCATCAATGATTAGATTATACGAAAAGATAAAAGCAATAGCTCTCCACATTATGGAGTAGTGCATTATAAGCAATTAAAATATTAAATAAATTACATTTGCAAAATAGAAAGGGGAAATTTACTATGAAACATTTTAAAAAGCTTTTCTCAGCACTTCTATGCGCCACCATGCTATTTTCATTTACGGCATGCACCACACAGGACAGCGAGGGCGGCAGTGCAGAAACTCCTGCCGAGCTTCAAACAGTAACTGTTAGCGAGGTTACCCATTCAGTTTTTTACGCTCCACAGTATGTAGCAATGAATTTAGGCTTTTTTGAAGAAGAGGGCATAAAAATTGATATGATTAGCGGTGAGGGTGCCGATAAGGTAATGGCGGCACTTTTATCGGGGCATATTGATGTTGGGTTTGCAGGGCCTGAGGCGGCAATATATGTATATAATGAGGGCAGGGAAGAATATCCTAAGATATTCGGGCAAGTTACAAAACGAGATGGTTCCTTCCTAATAGGCAGGGAAGAAGTTGGCGAATTTGATTGGCAAAGCCTAATGGGTTCGCATGTACTGCCAGGCAGAAAAGGCGGAGTGCCATATATGACATTTGAATATACAATCCGTTCAATGGGGCTTGATCCAGCAGTGGATTTACTGATGGACGACAGCATACAGTTTTCAGCCATGACTGGCGCATTCGTGGGAGGTACGGGGGATTATGTAACTGCATTTGAGCCAACAGCTTCCATGATAGAAGCAGAGGGACAGGGATATATAGTTGCATCAATTGGTGCCGAAAGCGGAGAAATACCCTACACTGCATATTTTGCAAATGATGAATTTTTAGTCGAAAATGCCGATTTAGCAGAAGGCTTTGTGAGGGCGATTTATAGAGGTCAACAGTGGGTAGGAGAGCATAGTGCCGCTGAAATAGCGGAGGTAATAGCGCCTTCCTTCCCCGATAACGACATGGAGATACTTACAAATGCACTTGAGAGATACAAAGAAATAGATGCATGGTGCTCCACTCCAATAATGGAAGAGGACGCATTTAATAAGCTTCAAGAAGTGATGACTATGGCGGGCGAGCTCAGCGAAAAAGCCGATTTCAATGAACTCGTTTACAACGATATAGCAGAGAAAATAGTTGCAGAGTAAAATTTATGAATAAAACTATTGTGTTATGAATTAATATAGCACTTCACACACTTATATCAAAAAAATTAACACCTGCAATCCGCATTTGGATTGCAGGTGTTAATTAAGTTTTTAGATATTCATATTACATTGGAAATCCTTGGGATACCAAAGCACACAAAGCCGATATAAGCAATTTCTTTAGCATTTTTCTGCACTAACACCTCTTTGCATGAGCGAGGCTTCGTCATTACTTGTGCAGATCAATGATTTTTTGCACACTTTCGGAGAGCTTTTCAAATAGCGAGAGTGCACTCTCCCTGCTTTCGCCCTTAGTAAAGTAATACACTTTGAGCTTTGGCTCGGTGCCGGAGGGTCTTACCATTATAGAAGAAGTATCCTCAAAAATAAATTCCACCATATTGGTTTCAGGCAGATTTTCTGATAAAACTTCACCGTTTTTTACCACCCTGTCATTCGAGTAATCTCTAAATATATGGGTTTTAAAACCTGTGAACACGGGCAGTTTATCGGCTCTCATCGCAGTCATTAAATCAGCCATAATCTTTTCACCGCTTATACCTGTGAATGTATAGCTTAAAGAGCGTGAGAAATAATATCCAAATTTTTGGTAGAGTTTAGTGAGTTCTTCATCTACACTGCTGCCATTTTCTTTGTAATAAGCCGCCATTTCGGCAAATAATGCAGCGGCATTCACAGCATCCTTATCCCTTATTTTATCGTGACTTAAATAGCCACAGCTCTCTTCATAAGCAAATATGAATTCTCCCTCGCCACTCTCTTTTAGATAATCCATATGGTCGCCCACATTTTTAAATCCTGTGAGTACACTCTGTAAATGAACTCCCTCAGCCGCTGCAATAACATCCGCCATTTTAGAGGACACCACGGATTTTATTGCCACAGGTTTAGTGGGCAATGATCCGATTTCTTTTTTAGAAAGTATCTGATAGTTTAAAAGCAGTATTCCCACTTCGTCGCCCGTGAGTATTTTAACACCCTCATTAGACTTAACAGCCACACCTATGCGGTCGGCATCGGGGTCGGAGGCTATTAGTAAATCAGCATCCTTTTGCTCCATGAGCTTGATAGCAAGGGAAAGTGCATCCTTGCTTTCGGGGTTTGGATAAGGGCAGGTGGGGAAATTGCCATTGGGCTTTGACTGCTCATCTACCACATGCAGATTTTTTATCCCCATTCCTTTAATCGCTTGTGTTATCCAGCGGTACCCAGCGCCATAAAGTGGTGTGTAAACAAGGCTTAAATCACTATTTTCAGTGAGATTTTGCCTGTATAGCGCTTTACTAATTTCAGATAGATACTCTTCACCCAAGGCTTCTTCAATATAAGAAATTTGTCCGCTTTTTACACTCTCTTCAAAGGGGATTTGCTTAACACCGTCGAATATATCGGTGGCAGAAATGTTTGCAATAATGCAGTCGGCAACTTCATTATTTATCTGTGTGCCTGTTTCATTATACGCCTTGTATCCGTTGTAAATAGAGGGATTGTGGCTTGCGGTAACTACAACACCACCACTACAAGAAAGCTTTCTCACCGCATAGGAGAGCATGGGAGTGGGTGCAAGCTCTTTATAGATATACACCTTTATGCCATTCGCCGCAAAAACAGCGGCAGTAATCTCAGAAAATTCTTTAGACATAATTCTGCTGTCGTATGCGATAGCCACCGAAGGGGAGGAGAAATTTTTATTTATATAATTGCTAAAACCCTGTGTGGCTTGTGCCACAGTGTAGATATTCATTCTATTTGTGCCGGCACCAAGTATTCCTCTTAGTCCGCCCGTGCCAAATGTGAGCGATTTATAAAACTGCTCTTTAATATGTTCATCATTTGCGCTTATTTGTCTAAGTTCTTGTGCAATCATAGGGTCAGTTGCTCTTTTTAGCCACAAATTATAAGTTTCTAAATAATTCATATTTCACCTCTATGTATATTTTAAATTTTGTATTATCTATTAATTGATACTGCTTTATTTTAGTTTTTCATAAAGTGAGGGAAGCTCGGGGTCGGAGGGGTTAATTTTTGCATATTGTTCCACTAACATTTTTGCTTCACTGAGCTTTCCTATGGAAATAAACTGTGATATCTGCGCCTTTACCTGTATAGCAAGCTGTGCGAATTCATTGGATTGTTCATTTTTTTTATCGCTTAGCTTTGCCACATCCTCCAAAACATATTTAACAGCATCGGATAGAGCCACATCATACTTAAGGGCTTCTTTAAGTGTACGGAGATAATCAGCTGGGCTTTTACCTCGCGCTGAGTAAGCGGGATGGACAATAAAAGCAAAGGTATCTCTTTCTGAGAGGAGTGGGAGATTATCGGAAATTACTTGTAGATTATAAACAGCGGAAATATACGCCTGTGAAAGCTCTATAAAGAAGCCGAATAAAAACACAATTTTTTCGCCGATACCATGCATTGTGGCATTTTTCTCAGAAATCGAGAGCAGGCTATATGATAAATCCCTGTAATACAGGCACTGCATGGGAGAAATTTTCTGCATGTTTAATTTTTTTAGATAATTATATGTAGTATCAAACCAGTCAAGGCGGTTTGTGCTTATCATTTCTATGAGTTTATAGAGCTTTTGAGCTTTTAAATGAGGGAACAAATCTACAATACATCTACCACTTTTCACCGATGCATAAATTACATCACTAAAACAGTCTTGGTTTAAGATTAAATCGTCTTGCGCAATTAGATTTAGCTCATTATCATTAAAGGTGGATAAATCAAAATCAGCAGATCTAATTCCATTAATTAATAGATATGCATCATCTTTTCCTGAAAATTCCTCTATCAGTGCATTTCTTGTACTGCTGTCTGCAATTGGCAAAATCTTCTCTATTTCGGTTATAAAATATGTGCGGAATTTAAGGTTTTTTGACAGTGAAGTATATATTTCCTTTAACTCTGAATACATTTTAAGCTTTAACATAATTTTGAAGTAATCGGATAGAAACATTGGGAATTGATACTCGTCTAAAAGCGAGAGTAGGTTTATTCGAGCCATAAATGCTTTTGATTCCTTTAAATTTCCAAGCTCATTGTAGCATTTTGCTATAATGATATTGGAGTTTTGGCGCTGAATGGGGGATATATGGCTTAAGCTCACCACAGTCCCATGCATAACATCTGGTTTTTTATCAAGCTCAGCACAGATTTTTTGATATGCCTTAAATGAAGTTATAGCGCCATTATAATCACCTAAATGGTATTTGCTATCCCCTAAAACTTGATTTATGGCAAGCACGGGGAGGATGTTTTCGCTGTTTATCTTTAAAAATTTCTCGCCGATTTCGATGGCTTCATGGTATCTTTTAAGAGTGTAATAGATGTTGCAAAGCTGCGAATAAAGGGCGTTTGAATAGGTGGAGGAGGGGAGATTATTCTCTTCAAATATTTTTATCGCTTCTTCGCATTCTCTTAACCTAATTTCCATATCTGAACGCCCTAAAATAGAGTGAATACGTGCCCTAATATCAAGGGGGTCATCCTCGATTATCCTATCGAGTGCGGATTGATTGCGGTCTGATTTTTGCAGTAGTTTTGCACCTATATAGCCATCATGATGCAAAATAGCATCAATTGCAAAAACATGCTTTAAGGGCACTGGTAAATGCTCATGTATAGCGTCTTTAAAGAATGTTTTACCCGATTTAAAATTTGCAAGCCTGTGTAGAAAAGCGTCGGAATGCCTTTTGCCATCATCTAAATAATTTCTCAGTTTTAATGTGGCGGAGTCGTATTTATCACAGGTTGTTGATTTAAGGAAATCAACAATTCTAAGTGCACTCTCATCAAAATATTCATCGGCGTCTATATATAAAAACCATCTACCCTCAGCTACCTCCACACCTGTGTTTCTTGCAGCGGAAAAATCGTTTATCCACTTAAACTCAATGAAGGTATCGGCATATTCTTTTGCAATTTCTATTGTTGCGTCCGTGGAGCCAGTGTCGGTTATTATAATTTGGCAGGACAAAGCCTCCCTAAGAGGTGCAAGCGAATCAAGGCAACGCCTTAAAACTTTTTCCTCATTTTTAACTATAAGCGCAATACTAAGATCGTATTTAAAACTACTCATTACTATTCCTCACTACTCCCTAAACTGATTATAGAAATTGCCATAACCAAATTACCAAATTAATGCTATTTTTAATAATTTTACAATATTTAAAATGAAATGGCAAGGCGAAATAAATTATTGTTACAAAATGTGGGAATACTTTTTTAACTTTCATCACAATTAGCTCATAAATTGTTGTATAATAAAATTATATAGCTATCAAAATAGGATATTAAACACCTAAGTAAGACAAATCAAATTAAAAAGTTTAGTTTGATTATATTAAAACTCAAAAGGAGCGAATAAAATTATGATTGAAAATAAAAGATGCGTGTTAGTGGTGGATGATGAAACAAAAATGGTGCGTGCCATCAGAGATTTTTTAACTGCGCATAAATTTTGTGTTCTTGAAGCATTTGATGGAGAGAGTGCACTAGATGTTTATTATGCCAATAATGCAGTTATTGATTTAGTGCTTTTAGATGTGATGATGCCAAAGAAGGATGGATTTGAAGTGCTCGAAGAGCTAAGGGAAAATAGCTCATTAGTGCCCGTTATCATGCTCACTGCAAGGGGTGAGGAATACGATCAAGTAAAGGGCTTTTCAAGCGGAGCGGACGATTACATAACAAAGCCATTTTCGCCATCATTACTTCTTGCAAGAGTTGAAGCAATGCTTAAGAGAATGGGCAAAGGCGTAGAAGACGAAATGAAAAAAGGAAATTTACGCATTAATTCTGTAATGCGTACGGCACAGTGCGGTGAAAAAGAATTAGAGCTTACCAAAAGAGAATTTGACCTACTGCTTTTCTTTATGACCAATACATCATTAATCTTTAGCAGAGAGCAGCTCTTAAACAGCGTATGGGGATACGATTTTGACGGTGAACTACGCACGGTGGACACCCATGTAAAACAACTTAGAACCAAGCTTGGGGAAGATTCCACATGCATAAAAACAATACATCGTGTGGGATATAAATTTGAGGTGTAAGATGAAAATTTCCATTAGAAGCAAAATCGTGCTCACCTTTACATTTTTAATAGGTTTAGTTATAGTTGGCCAGTTAATATTTAACACTTTTTTTGCAAATGATTACTACCTAAACTATAAATCGGAAACAATGGCAACAGCCTATGAAGAAATAAAGGCAAATTATGACGGTACTGAAGAGAGTATAGAAAGTGTTTCACGCAAATATGAATCACAACACAATATAAATGTAGTTGCGCTAAAAGATGACGAAATATTTTATATGAGTTTTTCCAAAGTTTTAGAACCAAGGGGTAATATGCACCCAGATGAATATAGGCTCAGAAATGATGAAGATGCTACCGAATGGGATTTTTCGAAATCCCCTAAGCCGCAGGTAAGCAAGGGTAGCCCACATATTGGCTCTGTTTTAAATATATCGGGAGAATTTGAGTTTGAGGATGAAAATATTAAACTTGTTATGACTTTACCAGTGGAGTCGATAGAGGATAGTGTAAAAGTATTTTCTGATTCGAGCATGATAATATCAGTGTCGGTACTATTTATAAGCCTAATTTTGTGCATTATTGTTTCAAAGAGCATAACAAAGCCGATAAAAGAGATAGAAGGCGCAGCTTCAAGATTTGCAAACCTTGATTTTAGCGAGCAGGTGGATGAAAATATAGACTCAAGTGAACTTCACAGCTTGGCTATTAATATCAACTCAATGTCTCGGCAGCTAAAGCAAAATATTGATGAACTAAATACGGCGAATGAAAAATTAAAGCTCGATATTGACTACCAAAAGCAGATGGAAGAGATGCGCAGAGAGTTTGTAGGCAATGTCTCCCACGAGATGAAGACCCCTCTTTCACTACTGCAAATATATGCGGAAAACTTAAAAAGCAATGTCGAGGGAATAGACAAAGAATATTATTGCGATACAATCATTGAAGAAAGCGAAAAACTCAGTGAGATGGTGAGCTCAATGCTTCAGATATCCTCAATTGAGAGCGGACTTTCTAAGATGAATATGCAAAAAATAAATATTTCCGATTTAGTAAAAGAGCTTGTAGAAAAGATTACACCTCTTGCCGATAGCTGTGATATGCATGCCGAGATTGAGGAAGATATATTTGCAAATGCAGATATTAAATATATGGAACAAGCGATGAAAAACTATATCACCAACGCTTTTGAGCACACCCCAGAGGGCGGAAAAGTAAAAATTACTCTTGAGAGTGATGGAAAAGAAGTTGTATATTCGGTTTATAACCAAGGAAATCGCATTGCTGAAAAAGAGATAAATCATATCTGGGAAAGCTTTTACAGAGTTGATAAATCAAGGCAGAGAAGTACAAACAATGTAGGGTTGGGACTTAATATTGTGAAAACAGTCATTGAAAAGCATGGAGGAAGTTATCACTGCAAAAACACTCCAGATGGAGTTGTATTTAGCTTTAAAATAGCAAAAGAATTAAATTAAAGAAAAATAAATAATATAGAAAGGGAGCTCTCTACAAGTGGTAAAGAGTTTCCTTTCTATATTTTAACCAAACTGATATACAAAAAATTGGAATCTTTGTAAACAAATTTTTCATTTTCACCTCACAATAAGCTCAAAAGTATATCTTAAAATAACATCAAGACGAAAGGGGTTGCGTTAAATTGAGTTTATCAACATTAAAAGAAAAAATGAGCGGTGCTAAAGGTATCCTTAAATTTACAGCTACGGCTACGGCTATCACACTTGTGGCAGGTGCGTCAAGTGTGTTTTTAATGGGAAGTGCTGAGGCGGAAGAAGCAAGTGGTAATCAGTACAAAGAAGAGATTGTAGAAAAAGGCAGTATAGTGGTTGGGGTTACAGAGATGGGCTCAGTGAGCATGAGGGACACAACTGTTTCGGTTAATTTCGATA
Organism: uncultured Oscillospiraceae bacterium; assembly: GCA_964370185.1. Classification (GTDB taxonomy): domain Bacteria; phylum Bacillota; class Clostridia; order Oscillospirales; family Ruminococcaceae; genus CAYJEQ01. The sequence continues at coordinate 10,820 of CAYJIJ010000013.1, read as the reverse complement.
CCGAAATAAATGAGCTATTTGTAAAAGCTGGACAGTATGTAAATGAAGGCGATTTGCTTGCTACAATAGATATAAGTAGCTATACGGATAGCTACAATGATGCACTAATAGCACTTGAAGAAGCACAGCTTAGCTTAGAAAAAACTCAGCTTACAGCCGAATCGGATAGATTAGCTGCTGAGAAAGCGTATGGAGAAGCAGTGCTTGCAGGAAATACTGCTGAAGAAGTGTATCAGCTAAATATGACCAGTATCGACACTGATTATCAACAAATACTCGACGATATAGAAGCCTTAGAAGAAGACATAGCCGACCTTGAAGACGAAATAGACGATGGCGCAGGCGACTCCGACGATGCCGAGGAAGCAAGGGACGAAATAGACGACATAGAAGCAGAAATAGAGGATGTGCAAGAAAAAATTGATCATGCAACAACTTGCGCAGGAGTGGATTCAGGAAGCTGTGAGCACCCAGAATGGGAGCATGATTTATCGGTGTTAAATGCCGAAATAGTAGCACTTGAATACGAGCTTGAAAAAGCCGAAGAAAGCCTTACAAAGGTTTACGACGATTTTGATGATAAAGAAGATACTATGGAAGATGAGCTTGAGAAGCTTATAGACGACATAGCGGCAAAATATATAGAAAAAGACAATTATGAAGCAAATATTGAGCTTGAAAAGCTCACATATGATGCCGAACTTGAAAGCACTGTATATGAGCATGAAATAGCTCAAAGTGTTTATGATAATACAATCAGCCAGATAAACAACACGCTAAAATCAGAACAGCAAAAGGTGAGTGAGCTGCAAGAAGAGCTTGCTGAAATCTCTGAAATGGGAGCAGAGGGACAAATTTTTGCTCCTACCGATGGCTATGTAATGACTCACTCCGAAGTGGGAACAGAATTAAATGCAAATACCTCAATCGTGACACTTGCAGAGAAATACACAGTGGATGTCCTTGTGAGCATACCTCAAGAAGATATATCCGATATATCTCTTGGTATGGAAGTAAATATCCTATTTGATGCATATGAAGAATACCTCATCCCAGCGGAGGTGGACAGCATATCAATAGTGCCCTCCGGCGGCATGACAAGCAGTGTAAACTACACAGTTACAATAGTTTGTGATATATCCGATTACGAAGATGTAATCATTTATCAAGGGATGACTTCCGATGCAACATTCATTCAAAAGCAAGAGGAAGATGTACTGCTTGTTTCAAATAAATGCATTATAAACGAAAATGGCGAGCAGTTCGTGCAGATGTATGATGAAACTGGCGCAGTGGTAAAAGTAGCAGTAGAAACAGGATTTTCCGATGGCTTTGAAGTTGAAATCCTCAGCGGATTAAATGAGGGTGATGTAGTACTGATTGAAAGTGCGGTGAATCAGAGTGCAAATTAGTGAAATACTTCGTCTTGTACTGATAAATATTAAGCAAAATAAATTTAAAGTTTTTCTTACCTCGCTCGGCATTATAGTTGGCGCAGCAACCATTGTTATGGTAATAGCAATCGGTGAAGGTGGTAAAGCTGATGTAGCAGAGCAGTTTAAAAATCTAAATGCAGGCACAATAACCATCAACTCCTCCTCGATGGATGATATGATGAGCATGATGATGGCTGGCGGAGGGCCACCGACTGGTGGCGGTATGCCAAGTGGTGGTGGCGGCACAAGAGGTAGTAGTGCAGGCGGCGGTTCATCCACAAGAATTCCCACTACGGATACCTCAGTGCTCACCGAAACAAATTTAGAGGACATACTCTTTTTTGTGCCAGATATAGTCACTGGAGCAATATCGGCAACCACCGAAAACTCGGTGATAGGTGGCGACTTAGAAGAAGCGATAGAATACACAATAGTTGGCACGGAGAGCAGTTACACCGAAATATCAAATTTAGATATGATGGTGGGAAGCTTTATAACCGACACCGAAGTAGAAAGCACATCTAAATCAGTGGTGCTTGGATACGATGTAGCAATAGAGATTTTCGGCTCAGCAAATGAGGCGTATGACAGCAAGGTTGAGATAGATGGCAGGGCATATGTGGTAAATGGAGTAATATCGCCCATGGGCAGTATGACCTCGGGAATTAGCCCTGACAGCTCAGTGTTTATGCCATACAGCACGGCGGAAAAATACCTCTTCGAGAGGGACACATCACCACAGCTTTCGATACTTGCAAATGATGTGGATGTGGTAGCCGAAGTTATGGATAATATAGAGCTTGTGCTAACACAGTCAAATCCAACAGCAGTATTTAGCATAGAAGACGCAGGAGCTACAATGGATGCGGCTATGCAATCGGCAAATACACTCTCAATGCTACTGCTTGCAGTTGCGGTAATAGTATTTATAGTTGGTGGTATAGGCATCATGAATGTACTCTTTGTATCTGTTAAAGAACGCACAAGGGAAATAGGGGTACTAAAGGCGCTCGGTACAAAAAAGAGCGATATACTACTACTATTTTTAACAGAAGCAGGTATGATTGGTTTCATTGGCGGTGTGCTCGGCGTAATTTTAAGCCTTGCGATAGTGCCAGCAATGGAATACACCGACATTACAGTGGTACTCACAGCATCTTCGATAATACTCGCATTCGGTTTTGCGGTTGTAACAGGCACATTATTTGGATTTTACCCAGCATATAAAGCCTCAAACTTAATTCCTATCGAGGCACTAAACAACGAATAATTCTAAGCCTATATAGGGCAAACCTATCCGCCCACCGCATCATGTGGGCGGATAACCCCTCAAAAATGAGGGGTAAAAAATTCGAGTGTATCTACATTCGAGTGAGGGGGAAGATTTATGAAGAAATTTAAAAAAATATTTTTGATACTTGTAGTGGCTTTAGTGGCAGGTGGATGCTATATCTACACACAATCGTCCGAGGGTGTAATAGCGGACGAGGGCTCATCCGAAGCCATGCAAAACACTAAGACAATAACAGGGCAGGTTACCGAAGTGTATGGCAATGAAGTTACCCTAACACTTTCGGCGAGCGGCACCACAGGAGGAGTAAATACCGCTAATCCAAATGGCGAAAGACCGCAGTCACAGCCATCCACCGATGAAAGTGGCGAAGAAAACACCGCAGAAATGCCCGAGGGAGCATCGCCTCCAGAAATGGGTGAGCTTTCCACGGAAGACAGAGCTGCTATGAGAGAACAAGCAATGGCAGGAGCAGAAAACAGCACCATGGCATCACAAGAAGGCACGGCAACAAGGACAACGCCCGAGGGCGCCACAGGAGAAGGCGGTGCATCATCGGGTAGGGGTAGTATGTCGGGTGCAGGCGGTGGCATGATGTCGGGGGGCATGGGCACTACTGGAGTAAGCGATAGCATTGAGCTTAGCGATGAAAGCGAAACCTACCTCATACCGATAGGCACACCCGTATTATTAATGGGAAATAATATGACATTCTCACAAATTACCGAAGAGATGTATATAAATATAGTCACCGATGAGTTTGACACTATTGTATCGGTGGAGATTTTGGGGTAAAATTACATGATTAAAATGACTAATATAGTTAAAAGCTATAAAACAGCCGCCGAAGAGCTCACAGTGCTAAAATCAGTAAGTGTTGAAGTGGAAAAAGGAGACTTTGTGGCAATACTTGGCCCCTCGGGTTCAGGGAAATCAACACTTATGAATATTATAGGCTGTATGGATGTATGGGACAGTGGTGAATACTATATAGACAATGTTTCGGTGCATGATAAAAAGGGCGAAGAGCTCACCAAGATAAGAAACGATAAAATAGGGTTTATCTTTCAAAGATATCAGCTAATCCCCACCTACTCGGCGGAGCAAAATGTAATTATGCCGCTTTTGGCAAGGGGAATATCTCGCAAAAAAGCGCTGGAAATGTCCGCACCCACACTTGAGCTTTTAGGGCTTTCTGAGCGTATAAAGCACAAACCCTCCGAGCTCTCAGGTGGTCAACAGCAGAGGGTAGCAATAGCGAGAGCACTTGTAGGGTCACCCGCTATTTTGCTTGCAGACGAGCCAACTGGTGCGCTCGATTCAAAGACGGGCAAAGAAGTTATCACTTTATTTAAAGATTTGCACCAAATGGGCAATACCATCGTTATGATTACCCATGATGAAAATATAGCCAAAAACGCCAACAGAGTTGTGCGAATAGTGGATGGAAATATAGTCTGCTAAAATTATTTTACTTATTCCTTTCCTAAATAAAATTTTCTTAAACACAGAAACAAGGTGAGCATCGCTCACCTTGTTTCTGTGTTTTGAGTTTAATTATAGATTTTAGAGATAGAGTTATTAAAGGTTTAGTGCAGATCCACAAGCACTAAGCACTTTGAAGCGATTGAAAAATAATTTAATTCATGTATAATAGAGATTAGAATTATTTACACTTTGTAGTGATTAAAATATTTAAGGGAGGTTCATTATGAAAAAATACTTAGCAATGTTTGCTATAGGGATGATATCCTATTGGATTATAGGTGGGTTATTCCTATATTTTACAGGGAATTCTCCGGCAGAGCATATAGCTTTATTTATCGAAAAAATCTTAGGGTGATTATGCCAAAATTAATAATACCAGTGAGAAAATAATTATACGCTATTATACATACCACGATAATACAAAAATTGACTTACAAAACTTATCATGATAAAATTTGTATCAAAGAATTCTTAAAAACAGGCGGTGAAAAATGGAACTTTGGGATGTGCTCGACATGGACGGCAACAAAAAAGGATATACACATATTAGGGGCATACCGCTCACAGAGGGGGACTATCACCTCGTGGTGAGTGTATGGACGATAAATAGTAATAAAGAAGTACTGCTTACACTGCGTGACGAAACCAAGGCGGAGTACCCGAATTTTTGGGAAAATACCTGTGGCTCAGCGGTGAGCGGTGAAAGTAGCCTTGAGGCAGTAGTGCGTGAGTTATACGAAGAAACAGGAATATCCGCAAACCCTGAAGAGATGATATTTTTAGGCAGGGACATTCATAACGACACATTTTATGATAATTACATCATTAAAAAGGATGTGGCACGAAGTGATATGAAAATGCAAAAAGGTGAAACTGCCGACGCCAAATGGGTGGATGGAAAAACACTCGACTATATGGCGAAAAAAGGCGATATAGCCCCACCTGTAATAAGGCGGCTTAAAATGATTAGAGAAGATTTTGATAGATTTGTAAGCGAGGCATAAACGGACGGATTTATCAAAACTATACGAAAACTGATAACGGATAGATTGGGAGGAAAGTTTTTATGAGAAGTATAAAACCTGGCAGAGCGCCGTCGGCAATGAGTGCAGGGATGTCCGTGGTAGTAGTGATATTCGGCATATTTTGGACAATCGGTGCCGCACAAATGGGCGCTCCGATTTTTATGCCACTCTTTGGTATAGTTTTTGTAATAATGGGGATTGTGCAGGGGATGTATCACTATAAAAATGCAACAAATAAAAATCGCTTTTC
>CAYJIJ010000013.1:0-5230 GCA_964370185.1 uncultured Oscillospiraceae bacterium | reverse complement strand
GGATTGTGCAGGGGATGTATCACTATAAAAATGCAACAAATAAAAATCGCTTTTCCTCCTTTGACATTACAGAAGAGGGCGAAGAAACAGATCCGTTCGGCGAAAGATTTCACAGTAACGAAGCAGAAGCGGTGCATACACAGGGTGGAGAATTTTGCCCCTATTGCGGAGAGAGCACAAAATCCGATTATAGCTTTTGCCGTAAATGTGGTAAAGGCATAAAATAATCTTTATAAGCTACCCATAAAAGGCTTAAACATATTAAAATCGGGGGGCTGTGACTCTAAGTGGTGCTGGGGCTGTGAGAAAATAGTGCAGAATGGACTAACTAAAGTAAAAGGCAGTAAGGGTGACCCCTGTCACCCTTACTGCCTTTTACCTTGCCCAAAGTCGTACAAAGGTACGACGAGAGGTGAAGTTCGTTCATAACCACAAGGCATATAAATGCTACAATCCACCGTGAAAACGGTGGATTGTACTCATAATTATATTTATTTTAAGATTGCCTTTAATTCAGACACACTTGTTATGTGCTTCCTTGCCTTATGGTGGTCGGTGCTGTTTTGTCACAGCCACTTGACTAAATTTATAGTATCAATACTATGGATTACATTTGTGGTTCTTCTTGAAAATCAGTTTGCTCAGCGGCACAAGCACAATCGTCGCCACATTCACAGGAATCTAAATCTTCCATTTCAGCTGAAAAATAATCTAAGTCCTCATCATCGAAATCCATGAAATCTTCGTCGTCACAGCAAGAAATGAATTCTCTGTTTTTAAAATAGGCTGTGATGGCAATAATAACACTTGCCACAGCTACTAAGAAAGCTATAATGGAAATAATAGTTACGCATCTTTTCATTTTTAAATCCTCCTTTAAGGGATATATTTTTATTATTACTATAATTATAATACCATTTTAAGTAAATAACAAGAGAAAAATACTTTTTTAGTAAATACATATAATATTATTGTAAATTTAATATAAATTATACATATATTTTTAGGAATTTGGAGTGTAAATCATTGCCAAATAGAGATAAATAATGTAAAATATAATTAAAAAAATTTGGAGGTAGCGGCTAATGGCATTGTACGACAAGAAATCAATCGAGGATGTAGAGGTAAGAGGTAAAAAAGTACTGTTGCGTTGTGATTTTAATGTGCCACTTAAAGATGGAGAAATAACAGACGACAAGAGGATAGCAGAATCACTACCTACAATAAAATATCTGCTTAAAAACGGTGCAATATTAATTCTTTGCTCCCATTTAGGAAGACCTAAGGACGGATTTGAAGAAAAATTCTCTCTTGCACCCGTTGCAAAACATCTCTCAAAACTGCTCGGAAGTGATGTTAAAATGGCTGTCGATGTAGCGGGGGAAAACTCAAAGGAAATTCTTGCAACACTAACTGAAGGCCAAGCGATGATGATAGAAAATGTGCGCTTCATTAAAGGCGAAACCAAAAATGACCCCGAATTTGCAAAACAGCTTGCTTCCCTTGCAGATTTATTTGTAAATGATGCTTTTGGTTCTTCCCACCGTGCCCACTGCTCAACCACGGGCGTAGCTGACTATATCCCTGCGGTTTGCGGTTATCTAATACAAAAGGAATTAAAGGTTATGGGGGAAGCTTTAAGCAATCCTAAAAGACCTTTCGTTTCAATTCTCGGCGGTGCAAAGGTATCCGATAAAATTGGTGTAATAAGTAATCTCCTCGACAAAGTGGACACTCTAATCATAGGCGGCGGCATGGCATTTACTTTCCAAAAAGCACTTGGCTATTCCGTAGGCAGTAGTCTGTGCGAAGAGGATAAATTAGACCTTGCAAAAGAATTAATGCAAAAGGCGAAGGAAAAAGGTGTCGAGTTCATGATTCCGACGGACAGTGTTGCGGCGGATAAGTTCGCCGAGGACGCAACCCCTGTAAATGTGGATGGTTACGATATACCCGAGGGTCTTATGGGGCTTGACATAGGCGAAAAAACAAGGACGTCATATGCAGAAGCTATAAAAGGAGCTGGCACAGTGGTGTGGAACGGCCCGATGGGCGTATTTGAGTTTGCAAACTTTGCTAAAGGCACCGAAGCGGTGGCAAAGGCTGTGGCAGATAGTGGCGCTATATCCATAATAGGCGGCGGCGACTCAGCAGCGGCAGTTGAACAGCTTGGCTACGCTGAGCAAATCACACATATATCCACTGGTGGAGGCGCATCACTCGAGTTCTTAGAGGGTGCAGTACTTCCTGGAATTGCTTGCCTTAATGATAAGTAAATAATCAAGGCGGACAAATTAATTAGTAGTACATTTTTTCATGCAGTCCATTCTACCATAGGCGGAGGGGACTGCATGGAAGATTTATTTTAAGCTATAAGCATTAAACCGATAATAGGTATTGCTGTTTCTACAAAGGTGCAGTGGAAAGGAAATTTATAATATGAGCAAAAGAGAAGTAATTATTGCTGGAAACTGGAAAATGAATTTTACTAATTCTGAGGCAAAAGCATTTATAGAAAAATTAGCGGTAAATATTGGTGATAGCTCCTGCAATGTGGTACTTGCAGCACCGTTTACTCTGCTTTCTGTGGCTAAAGAAGCGGCAAAGGACACAGGGATAAATATATCATCACAAAACTGCCACTGGGAGCAAAGTGGAGCGTTCACAGGCGAGGTGTCCGCCCCAATGCTAAAGGATATAGGGGTGGAGTATACCCTTATTGGACACAGCGAGCGCAGGGCATATTTCGGCGAAAGCGACAGCACAGTGAATTTGCGCACTAAAGCCGCTCTTGGAAGCTGCATTAGGCCGATAGTTTGTATAGGTGAAACCCTTGAAGAACGGGAGGCAAACCTTACAGAGCAAATCTTAAAAAGACAAATTGAAGAGGGACTTTGTGGCATACAGAGCGACTTAGCAAAGAATATTGTTATAGCCTATGAGCCAGTTTGGGCGATAGGTACGGGCAAGACTGCCACGGGCGAAATGGCTGAAGAAGCATGTGCTTATGTTAGAAATTGCCTAAAAGCACTTTTCGCAGAGGAAGTTTCTGAAAAAATGCCGATACTTTATGGTGGTTCAATGAATGAGAAAAACTGTGATGAACTCCTCTCAAAAGAAAACATTGACGGAGGATTAATCGGCGGAGCTTCTTTAAAATGCGATATCTTTACCGAAATGGTTAAGATAGGGGAAACACATTGATGTATTTATAGTAATTTTTAGCTACCCCACCCCGCCATCGGCGGGGTGGGGTAGCGTGTAAAAAACTTCTGAACTATTATGATACAAAACAAGGCTTGTGAAGGGAGCATATATGAAAAAAACACTTCTCTTACTAATAATGGATGGGTACGGACTGGGTAAAGAAAATAAAGCCAATGCGATATACAGGGCAAATACACCCGTTATCGACAAACTGCTCAAAGATTATCCCAATACCACACTTGGAGCTTCTGGGCTTGATGTTGGACTGCCAGAAGGGCAGATGGGCAATTCCGAGGTAGGCCATACAAATATAGGTGCAGGCAGGGTGGTTTATCAGGATTTAACAAGGATAAGCAAGGCGATAAAGGATGGGGAATTTGGTAAAAACCCAGTTATCACTTCGGCGATGGAGAAAGCTATAAAAAATGATAAAGCGATACATTTAATGGGGCTTTTATCCGATGGTGGAGTGCACAGCCATATAGAACACCTCTATGCACTGCTTAAAATAGCAAAGGAAAAATGTGCTAAAAATGTCTATATCCACTGCTTTACCGATGGCAGGGATGTCCCACCAACCTCCGCAATAGAATATTTAAAAGAACTGCAAAGCTTTATAGATGATTTAGGCATAGGAAAAATTGCAGACATTAGTGGCAGATACTATGCAATGGATAGGGACAATAGATTTGACAGAGTAAAACTTGCCTATGATGCGCTGATTAAAGGTGAGGGAGAGCTTTCGGATGATGCTATAAAAGCGATTACTGCAAACTATACAAGCGGTGTAAACGATGAATTTATAAAACCTACCATCTGCCATAAGGGCGGCAATATCAAAGATGGTGACAGTGTGATTTTTTACAATTTCCGCCCCGATAGAGCTAGGGAGATAACTTCAGCAATAACCGAGGCTGACTTCAAAGGATTTGAGCGTGGAGAAGTAGTGAGTGATATAAATTTTGTTTCATTCACAAGATATGATGAAAAATTTAAATCGGTGGAAATAGCATTTTTACCACAGTCGCTAAAAAACACCTTGGGCGAGTGCTTATCAGAAATGGGCAAAAAACAGCTTAGAATTGCCGAAACAGAAAAATATGCCCATGTAACATTTTTCTTTAACGGAGGCAGGGAAGAGCAGTACCAAGGCGAGGACAGGGTGTTGATAAATTCCCCCAATGTTGCAACTTACGACCTGAAGCCAGAAATGAGCGCAGTGGAAGTCACAAATGAAGCAGTGCGCAGGATAAAGTCCGGCGAATATGACACCGTGATACTAAATCTTGCAAATTGCGATATGGTAGGGCACACAGGTGTGATGGACGCTGCGATAAAAGCCGTAGAAACAGTGGATAAATGCGTGGGTGAGCTTGTGGAAGCCGTGCTTTCTGTGGAGGGTGTGGCACTTATCACCTCTGACCATGGAAATGCCGAAGTAATGCTTGATGCAGAGGGAAATATAGTAACTGCACACAGCACGAATAAAGTACCACTCGTGGTGGTGGGTAAAAACTGCAATTTAAGAAGCGGTGGAGTACTTGCCGACTTAGCTCCTACTATGCTTGAAATAATGAATGTCAGTGTGCCAAAGGAAATGGATGGGCAGAGCTTAATAAAATAATAAATTTTTGGTGGCAATGCTTGATTTTCTAAAAAGTCATGATTTTAAAAAGTAAAGCCTTTTCGCTTAGGGAAGTTACCCTAAAGAAGTGAGCGAAAAACTTTACTGTAAGCAGATTTAAAGGGGTAAAAAAATTGGCAAAATTCATGAAAGCAACAGCCTTAAGTACTGCCAAAAGATACTTGCATAAGGACAGTTAAAAAGCACTTATTAACTTTTTATAGTCAATAAGTGCTTTGCACGTCTGTTATTTAGCTATCATTTGATACTTATTTCGTCATACAATTTATTTATTCTTTTCCATGCTGATTACCTTGTCCATTGCCATGATGAGAGTTACTGCTATCATCATAAATTTCACCTGTGATAGAGCCTTCTTCAATTAACTGTCTAATTTCT
>CAYJIJ010000012.1:33848-44452 GCA_964370185.1 uncultured Oscillospiraceae bacterium | reverse complement strand
TGGTGGAGACGATCGGACTCGAACCGACTACCTCTACAATGCCATTGTAGCGCTCTCCCAGGTGAGCTACGCCCCCATATTTTACACTTGTACTTTCGTACCGAAATAATATAACATATTAAAGTCAAAAATGCAATAGTTTTTTAAGCGACATACAAAAAATTCTAATTACACCAATAATTAAAAAATACACTCAGTGAAATTGTGTAAATACAAATGACTTTTGTTGTAATTCTCTATCAAAATCCTTATATTATTTGACTTTGTATTATATATATAGTAAACTTAAAAAAATATATTTATTTAAAATAAATACCGAAAGGAATTAAGAAAATGAGTAAACCAATAGTTACAATTGAAATGGAAAACGGAAATAAAATTACTGCTGAGCTATATCCTGAGATCGCACCAAATACAGTTAATAATTTTATTTCTCTGATTAAAAAAGGCTTTTATAATGGAGTTATATTCCATCGTGTTATCCCTGGATTTATGGTGCAGGGAGGAGACCCAACAGGCACTGGAATGGGTGGCCCCGAGTATAGAATTAAAGGCGAATTCTCACGCAATGGTTTTGAAAATAATTTAAAACACACAGAGGGCGTACTCTCTATGGCAAGATCAAATAGTCCCGATAGTGCAGGCTCTCAATTTTTTATAATGGTTGACTCTTCACCGCATTTAGATGCTCAATATGCTTCCTTTGGCAAAGTAACCGATGGAATGGAAGAAGTTATGCGCATAGTAAATTCACGCAGAAACTTAAGTGATAAACCACTTGAAGATCAGGTGATGAAAACAGTTACTGTGGACACAAAAGGTGTGGACTATCCAGAACCTGAAACAATGTAATATTATAAGTAAAAACACTGTGGAGAATTATTTCTCCGCAGTGTTTTTTAAATTGCATAAAAAGTCATTTAGCCGACCAAAATAGAATTAAAAGCTTTGAATGGGGTGCCAATTATGACAAATAAAGACTATGAACAATTAAATAAAAAACATTCCCCTGCTTCTAAAAGCTATATAAATATACCAATAGCTTTTATTTGCGGTGGAATTATATGCACATTGGGGCAGGCTATGATACATCTATATAAGTATTTGGGAGCGGACAGTGATATTGCGTCATCTGCGGCAAGTATTACACTGATATTTTTTTCAGCACTGTTCACAGGTCTGAATGTTTTTGATAAAATTGCAAAACATGCAGGTGCAGGTACACTTGTACCGATAACAGGCTTTGCCAACGCAGTTGCATCACCAGCACTTGAATTTAAAAGTGAGGGGTTAATACTGGGGGTAGGCGCTAAAATGTTTATTATAGCAGGGCCGGTACTCGTATATGGAATAAGTAGTAGTGTAATTTATGGAATAGTAATTTATATTTTCGGGCTTTATTGATTATTAGTATTAATAATCTGGCATAAGCTAAACACATTTCTTTCAACTTCTACACATATGCAGGAAATATAAAGTGAAAAATACTACCAATTATATGTGTTAAATCAAATCTATTACAAATTATTCAGGAGTGGTTTTATGGCAAAAAAACAAGGGAATTTTACTTATAAAATGGAAAATATGCCGTCGCTTATTTCATTTGCCTCTATAGTTTCTAAAAAAGAAGGGGAGGGGCCACTTGCACCATATTTTGATATTATCAGCGATGATAGCACATTTGGGGAGCAAACATGGGAAAAAGCTGAGAGCAGAATGCAAAAAGATGCGGCAAACAAAGCTTTAAGCAAAGCACGCATTAGTAGTAAACAACTCGACATGATATTTGCAGGCGATTTATTAAATCAGTGCATAGGTTCCACTTTTGGTTTAATGGAGCTTGGGGTGCCTTATATTGGCATTTATGGAGCTTGCTCAACGATGGCAGAAGGCATGGCACTCGGTGCAATTATGGTGGATAGTGGTACAGCAAAAAGAACTTTAGCTGTAACATCATCTCATTTTTGCACGGCTGAAAGACAATATAGATTTCCCCTCGAGTACGGAGGCCAGCGCACCCCCACATCTCAATGGACGGTGACTGGAGCAGGTGCAGTTTTACTCGGAGAAAAGATCATGCCACCATATGTAAAAGCGGTTACGTTTGGGAAAATAGAGGATAAAGGGATAAAGGATCAAAATAATATGGGAGCTGCAATGGCACCGGCGGCGGCAAGCACTATAAAAAACTTTTTTCAGGACACACTTACAAACGCCTCTAATTATGACCTTATATTAACAGGGGATTTAGGCGAGGTGGGTTCATCGATATTAAATGAGCTTTTGGAAAGAGAAGGGTATAATATAAAGGATAAGCATCAAGATTGTGGGCTCTTAATATATGATAGGGCAAAACAAGATGTCCATGCAGGTGGCTCGGGGTGTGGGTGCAGTGCATCGGTTCTAACATCATTTATACTTCCATCAATGCGTGCAGGTAGAATTAAAAACTTGCTTTTCATTGCAACAGGGGCACTTTTAAGCCCAACAAGTGTACAGCAAAAAGAAGTGATTCCATGCATAGCGCATTTGCTGCATATTTCCGCATTGGAAGAATAGGGAGGACGGAAGATGAATACTGAAATGATTAACGAATATTTCAAAGCCTTTTTAGTTGGTGGTACATTCTGCGCAGTGGGGCAAATTCTGATAGATTACACTAAACTTACACCTGCCAGAATACTTGTAGGATATGTTGTTTTTGGAGTTATACTTGGTGGGATAGGCGTTTATGAACCGCTCATAGATTTTGCAGGAGCAGGCGCAACTGTGCCACTTACAGGTTTTGGTTATCTGCTTTCAAAAGGTGTGAAGGAGAGCATTATCACCGATGGGGTAATAGGGATACTCTCGGGTGGAATAACTGCCTCTGCCGCAGGAATAACAGCGGCAATGTTTTTTGGACTTGTAGTCGCACTTTTATTTAAATCGGGTGATAAATCTTAGATGAAATCGGCGATAGCATAATATTATCCCCAAAATCATAGCAGGTGGGAGGAGGAAATAAAAAAATTTCAAAAGTGAACTTTGCTTTACTTATTTCACAAGTTAATATTTAATACAAAATAAAATATAGCTGTTTTCTTTTACTACTTTGGTAAGAAAACAGCTATAAAATTATGTTTTATTAAATTCGTTCTATGAAAGATTTATCTACTAATCTCTAAAATTTTAAACTGAAGCACGCCCGAGGGAACATTTGCATCGACTACATCGCCAACTTTATGTCCCATTATAGCCTGACCTACGGGGGAAGCATCGGTAATAGTATTCATCCCTTGGTTTGACTCTATTGAGCTTACAACACGGTACTCAACTACTTCATCATAATCAACATCTAAAATCTTAACCTTAGTACCAACTGAAACTGTTGTAGTGGATATCTGATCGGACTCAATAATTTGAGCATAATTTAACTGATCTTCAAGTTGCATAATTCTTGCTTCAACAATTGCTTGCTCATTTTTAGCTTCATCATATTCGCTATTCTCAGATAGATCCCCATAACCTCTTGCAATTCTTATCTTTTCAGAAATTTCATTTCTTTTTACAGTCTTTAATTCGTTGAGTTCATTTTTTAGTAAGTCATAACCTTCAGCTGTCATTAAAATTGGATTTGTCATTGTGTAGCCCCCTTTAAGTTTTAAAAATTATATGCAGAAGTTTATTATAAATTAAATACTAAAATATTTAGAAAATTTAATATAAAAATACTACTGACGCAGAGATACAATATTAAACATTATAGAGGAATGAGGTGGTGATGTCAATAGTTTTTTACTAAACTTGCATAACATTTTATATAAATTTAACTAAATATTTACAGTCTATTCCTGTGCTACTTAAATTTTAGAATAGTAAATTGCAATTAATAAACATATTCAAAACTAAATTAAGCATAGAATAATAATGGGCAATAAATTAATTTGTTTTTAATGTAGCAAGTATCGCCATAGCCCAATATAAATATATCCTATCCGCATAATAATAAAATATTCTTAAATTTTATGGAGGAAGTTAGAAGATGATTAAGAAGTTATTTTGCATATTTTTGCCAATTATGTTTTTAGTTTTACAAAATATGGCGGTTTTTGCTGAGGAAAACTCAAATAGATTTAGTGATTTGCCTGCAAAATCAGCAATGCTTGTAGAAGAGAGTAGCGGTGAAATTTTAGCCGAAAAAAATGCTGATGAGCCGATGGCACCAGCATCCATCACTAAAATAATGACACTACTCTTAATATTTGAAGAGCTTGAAAACGGAAATTTAGCATATGATGACATGGTAAATGTATCCTCAAATGCGAAGATATTAGGCGGTAGTGAGATATGGCTTGAAGTTGGAGAACAGATGAGCGTGAATGATATGATAAAAGCTATTGCAGTGGCAAGTGCAAATGATGCCTCGGTGGCAATGGCTGAGCATATTAGCGGTTCGGAGGAGATATTTGTAGAGCGAATGAACGAGCGAGCAAAAGAGCTTGGTATGAGCGGTACTAATTTCATGAATAGCCATGGGCTTGACGAGGATAATCACTATACTACTGCAAGAGATATTATTACAATGACAACCGAGCTTTTAAAGCACAGGGAAGTTTTAGACTATACATCAATATGGATGGACACATTGAGAAATGGTGAAACTGAGCTTGTAAACACCAATAAACTTATAAGATTTTACTCGGGAGCAACTGGGCTTAAAACAGGCACTACCGATAATGCAGGGCACAGCCTTGTAGCTACTGCCGAAAGAAATGGGCTCTCGCTTATAGCTGTAACGCTCGGTAGTGAAACTGGCCAAATAAGATTCGATGCCGCGGCAGCTTTGCTCGACTACGGCTTTGCTAATTATCAAAGCATACCGGTACCAAATGCACAGACATCTCTTGAGCCCGTGCGGGTATTAGGTGGAAAGCAGGAAAGCGTGGTGGGCATATGCACTCCTCCGCAGTTACTAATTCTGCCTAAATCCGAAAGGATGAATATTTCTACTCGAATAAATATTGCCGAAAATCTTTTAGCACCAGTAGAAAAAGGTCAGCTCATAGGTAATGTAGATGTAATGCTTGGGGAAGAGATTGCATGTAGCTATGATATTTTAGCTGGAGAGTATGTAGAGAAGATGGGCATAGTGGACAGTGTACTAAAACTATTTTCTGAAACTGTTCTTATGAAATAGCGATTATACTTATTTTTAATGCATATTACAAAAAAAATATAATTTTTTGCCATATTTGTTAAAAAAGAAAAAACTTTACTCCAAATTGACAATATCAACTTGCAAAAAATGTTATTATAGAGTAAAATAAATATAAATCATATAGGATTATAAAAAAGATATAAGTAGCATACAACTGCTATATTATATACATGATAAGCATAAGGGAGGAATTTATATGATTAAATTAATCGTTGGAAACAAAGGATCCGGAAAAACAAAAGCACTTATCAATATGGTAAACAACGCTGTAAAGACCACTAAAGGAAATGTGGTTTGTGTAGAGCAAGGCACAAAACTTACTTATGACATTGACCACAAAGCAAGGCTTATTGATACCGATGCCTATGCAATTGATGGATTTGACGCATTTTATGGATTTTTATCCGGTATACTTGCAGGCAACTACGATATTACAGAAATGTTTGTTGACTCCACACTGAAAGTGGGTGGCAGAGATTTTGCAGCACTCGATAAGATGATTCATAAATTAATACCGCTTGCAGAAGAAAGTGATACAATACTCACCTTTACATTATCATGCGACCTTTCAGAGTTATCGGATGCTCTAAAAGTTTATTCCATAGATTATTAAGATATCAAATATTGACTAAACAAAAATAAACTAATTTTAAAAGCCTTAACCCCGCCACGGCAGGGATAAGGCTTTAAATTATATGTTTCATCAAACTGGTACAAAATAGAGAGTGCCTTTGATAGGGTATAGCAAGCTTACATTTTAATCGCATATGTAGCCATACTCGATTTTATATGCTTATCTAAAAACTCGTGGTGACTTACATCCTCATAAAATCCGATAATAGCAAACCCCAATTCAGTTTGACCACCGATAAGAGTGTCAAGTGTATGCCCATATTCGAGCACCTCCTTATCCTCAATGCGCTTTTCAAGCTGCTCTTTAGGAAGTTGTTCTAAATCAGAATATGGTATGGTGTTAGCGACAGTTAAGATGCCGTTGTCAAAATCCTCCATCTCTAATAAATAAAGCAGAGGGTTTATAAAGCCTGAGAGGAGTTTACCACCCTTTTTAAGCACACGATGGCACTCAGCACAAACAAGCTTTGGGTTTGGAATATAGCAATTTGAAATCGGATGAAATATTATATCGAAAGACTCATTCTCAAAAGCGGACAAATCACACATATCACATTTAATGATTTCCATGTCGAGGTTTTCACGATTTTTAACCATTCTATCAGCAGTGAGTTGATTTTCGCTGTTATCGGTCACTGTAACAATGCCTCCCATCGCAGAAAAAACAGGGCCTTGCTGCCCTCCACCACAAGCGAGGCAGAGAATTTTTTTACCATTTATTGGCATATACTATTCGTCAGGCACCGCTTTAGAATTCGTGAGCAGGACTTTTGCCATTCCATTTCTTGCTTCTGCGATAATCTCGGGCGAAACAGGTTTTGACCATGCCTCAAGATTTGTTCCCAAAACTTTATCCCATGCAATGCTGTTGTGATTTATTATATCCATAAATTAAGTCCTTTCTTGTGGAATATATATGGTTATACAGTATAGAAAATTTAGTAAAAATGCTAAAAAGATGATTTTATAGGCTGTGAGTATTCGGTTTACAGGGGTTACCCAAGCCATTTAATTTGAAAACCCACCCTACGCCTTTATATTGTAATGCTTTTTTCGATACTGAAGCGGTGAGAGTCCCGTAATCTTCTTAAAAACTTTTGTAAAATAACTCTGATCTTCAAATCCAACCGATAATGCTATGTCGGAGAGTTTTAAACTATAATGTGATAATAGTTCTTTGCTTTTTTCAATTCTAACTGAATTTAGATAATTGGTAAAAGTTTGCCCTGTTTCATTTTTAAACACCCTACTTAAATAGGCAGGGGCTAAATATACTCTTTCTGCTACTTCATCAAGCGAAATTTTATCTGCGTAGTTCTTATATACATACTGCATTACACTGTGAATTACATTTGCATGCTTAAACTCAGTGTGGCTAAACACATTGTCAATAAAGCTGTTTGTAGCTTCGGTAAGCCAAAGACAGAGATTTTCAATATCACTAATTTCATATATCGACTGTAGATAGTTATGGGTGAGGTTTAGTGAAATTTCAGGATTTGCGCCTGCATCAATAGAGGTTCTTGAAATCATTACAAGAAGCTCATACAGCCTACTTTTAGCAAATTGTAAATTCCCCCCATCCTTAAAAAAGATATGCCCATATATTTCATTGAGAAGACGCCCAGCTTCTTTTTTGTTTTTCTGCGATATAGCTGATAAAAGTAATTTTTCAGTATCAAAAGGGTAGGGGGCGAGCTTCTCATGTTGCTTTAATTCTAATATATAAGAGGTAACCTCGGACTGAATGCCGTTTGACTGCTGCTGCTCAAGCATTTTATTTGCATGGGAAACATTATTTAAAAATCCCACCGACATAAATAAAAGTGTGGAGAGTTTATTCACTTTTGATGGCTCTATAACAGGTACATTATTTAGCTCTTCTTCAATTTTGTCTAAATTAAGGTCGCTATTGATAAATAGGTGGTTTACTTCATGGGCGAGAAAATCGGTTTTCTCCACCATTAAAAAAGGCCCCACGGTAACCTTAGCACTACTTCCCTCACTTCCAACAATGGGCGAAACAAAGCTTGTTAGCCCCATGGGACAGAAGTAAACATATTTACCACCAAAACGCTCGGCTTCGCGCATACCATATATATGCGTGGATATGCACACATCGTCAGGACGCCCAAAAAGCTTGCAAAGCCTGCAACTGCTACAACTATATCCAACTGAATGGAGCACATTTCCAGAAGCATCGGAAACAAAACATCCTATACCACTTGTTGCCGAGAAAGACTGTGCACATTCAACAGCTAATTTTAAATCAAAATCCAAGGAATTATCCATATTATATCTCCTTATGCGGTGAACAAAAAACCGCAATAAAAAATAATAACCAAAGAATATAGGGAGTTAATTGGTTATTTTGCATAAGTAACAATATAATCATAATACAAAAACTATTCAAAAGTCAATATGCATGTAAAAAAAGTACAAAAGATATTCTCTTTTTACAAGAAAAAAAATTCGTTAAATATTAAACTAACAATATCGGACAAAATAAAAACATACTGGAGGATTTACAATGAGCATTTTAAATGAAATTTCAGAACAACTACAAAAAGGTAAAGCTAAAGTGGTGGATCAACTTGTAAGACAGGCAATAGAAGAGGGACTTTCCGCTAAGGAGATTTTAGATGATGGTCTACTTGCAGGGATGAATATTATTGGTGCTAAGTTTAAAAATAATGAAGTGTTTGTACCTGAAGTACTTGTTGCAGCAAGGGCTATGAATATTGGTGCGGCACTCTTAAAACCTTTGCTAATTGAAGAGGGCACAACCTCTAAAGGTAAGGTATGTATAGGGACAGTTAAAGGTGACCTTCATGATATAGGCAAAAACTTAGTTAAAATGATGATGGAAGGCAAAGGACTCGAAGTTATTGACTTAGGCGTTGATGTTGCTTCCGATAAATTTGTTGAAACAGCTATTAAAGAGAACTGTAATATAGTTGCTTGCTCTGCACTTCTAACTACAACAATGCCAGCTATGCAGGAAGTTGTAAATAAGTTTGTTGAGCTTGGCGCTCGTGATAAAGTTAAAATTATGATTGGTGGAGCACCTGTTACACAGGAATTCTGCGCACAAATTGGTGCAGATATGTACACACCTGATGCAAGCACAGCTGCGGAAGTAGCAATAGAGCTTTGTGCTACCGTTGCATAAAAGCATCTAAAAAAAGTAGTGTATAAACAAAATTCCTTTTAATTTAAGGAAAGAAGTTTTTTTATATATCCACCTGCATCTAAGCGGTGGATATATGGAAAGATTTATTAGTCATGCGAAAATATTTAAAGTAATCAAGGAGAAATATATGTCTAAGGAACTATTATTTAAAACACTGAGAAATGAAGAAACCGAGAGAGCGCCATGGGTGCCATTCGCTGGAGTACATGCAGGCTATCTAATAGGTGCGGACGCCACTGAAGTGCTCACCGATGAAGATAAATTAGTTCAGTCACTCTTAGAAGTGAATAAACTTTATAAACCCGATGGACAGCCAGTTGTATTTGACCTACAACTTGAAGCAGAAATTTTAGGTTGTGAGCTTTTATGGGCTAAAGACGGCCCTCCCTCAGTTGCTTCACACCCACTTGCTGAAACTATGAATATACCTTGCGAGTGCACTATACCAAGCGAAAAAGACGGTCGTATGCCGCTTGTGCTCTCTGCAATGCGTAGAATGAAAGAAGCTGTTGGAGAAACAACTGCACTATACGGCCTAATCACAGGCCCCTTCACCCTCGCTTCACATCTCCGTGGGAATGACATCTTTATGGATATGTACGACGATGAAGATTATGTGGCTGAGCTCCTCGAATTCTGCACAAAAGTAGCAAAGAAAATGAGCGACATGATGATTGAAGCAGGCATGGATATCATCGCAGTGGTTGACCCACTTGTTTCACAGATTTCCTCCGCTCACTTTGAAGAATTCCTTTCAAAACCATTTACAGATTTATTTGCACACATAAATGAAAAAGCATTCTCCTCATTCTTTGTATGCGGCGATGCAACAAGGAATATAGAAGTAATGTGCCACACAAAACCACATTCAATCTCGATAGATGAAAATGTTGACCTCGTGGTTGCAAAAGCTATTACTGATAAATACGATGTTGTTATTGGCGGCAATATTCCACTTACATCGGTTATGCTTCACGGCACACAGCAGGACAATATGAAATGCGTTGTTGAGCTTATCGACAGAGCAAACAGCAAGAAAAACCTAATTATTGCCCCAGGTTGCGATATGCCTTATTCCATCCCGGTAGAAAATGCAATCGGTGTAGCACAAGCGGTAATTGATACTGACAATGTTCGCAAGATGGTTGAAAACTACACAAGCGAAACTTTCGATTTAGATGCGGTTGAGCTTCCCGATTACGATAATCTAAGCAAACCACTCCTTGAAGTGTTCACCCTCGATTCACTCACCTGCGCTGCGTGTACCTACATGAAAGGTGCGGCACAGGTTACTAAAGATGAGCTTGGCGATAAAATCGACATGGTTGAATATAAATTTACAGAAAAAGAAAATATTGCAAGATGCATGAAATTAGGTGTGAAAAATCTTCCTTCCATCTATATAAATGGAAAACTTAAATTCTCCTCAATTATCCCAACAAAAGAAGAGCTTGAAGCGGCTCTTAATGAAGTGATGTAATATCATAAATATCCGTACTTTCGGGAAAAAAGATTTTGTAGGCGTACAATATCATATACAATTATCTCATGCTCTTGTAAATATACGGGAGCATGATG
>CAYJIJ010000012.1:0-33748 GCA_964370185.1 uncultured Oscillospiraceae bacterium | reverse complement strand
GTACAATATCATATACAATTATCTCATGCTCTTGTAAATATACGGGAGCATGATGATTTTTACGAGGCTTTCTCGGTTGATAAAAAGACGAGCGAAAAACGTTGCACATTTATAGCTGTTTATATGGTTGTTATGTGCTCTTAAATGAAAGGAATGGTCATAAATATGGATTTATATTTAATAACTGGATTTTTAGGTGCAGGTAAAACGACTTTTCTAAAGAATTTTGTAAAGCTCTTTAAAGATAAGAGAATTTATTTGATAGTTAATGAGTATGGAAAAGAGGGTGTAGATGGAGTACTGCTCAGAGAAATGAATGCTCATTTGAGTGAGATAAATAATGGATCTATTTTCTGCGCTTGTAGACTTGATAAATTTGAAGAAGAGCTTGTAAATGTTACAAATGCCTCGCCCGATGTCGTGATAGTGGAAGCCTCGGGACTAAGTGATCCCACAAATATCCGTAAAGTCCTCGATAACCCAAATTATCATAGCATTAATTATAAGGGATGTGTTTGTCTTGTAGATGCTGCGAGATTTAAAAAAGTGTCCACAACTGCAAGGGTAGTACCAAAACAGATTTCAGTGTCAACCTTAGCGCTGATAAATAAAACGGACTTAGCGAGCGAAGAGCAGATTGAAAGCGTTAAAAATGAGCTGCTCTTACTAAACCCTGCTCTAAGAATAGAAACAACAACATTTGCAGAGATAAACTTAGAATGGCTAAATTCTCTAAAACCCAATGTTGATATGGAATATGCACTCAATACAAAGGATATCACACTGCAAAAAGCCACGGTAACAATTTCTTCTGAAATGAAAATAAGTGAGCTTGAATATTTTTTAAAGCTAATAGCAGAGGACACATACAGAATAAAAGGTTTTGCAAAACTTGAAGATAAATTACTGCTTATAGACTGTGTGGGCAATTATGTAAAATGCAGTGAGCACACAGGGAGTATAGAAAATATAAATAAAATTGTGGTACTTGCAGGACCTGAGGTTTCACTTAGGAAACTTCTAAAAAAGGCGTGTGAGATGTATGGTGGATTAATTTTAGCTACCGAATAGATTAATTTACTAAAATGAAAAGCTTTAGGAGCTCACAATTTTCTAATATTAAAACTAAATAGTATTCAAATTATGCTTATTTCCCTCTAATTAGTAGGGAGATAAGCTGTTTTATTATAATCAAATAGAAATTTAAATATCCACTTGCAGCTTTTTAAATACAAGGATTAAAAAATATGATTTTAATAGCAAAAAATATACACTACTTTTTTCACAGGTTGTCTTCTTTTTTAATCATTTTCTGCATATAAATGGAAATATAAAATGCGGAGGTGGAAAATGGTAGAAAATATTATTAAAGGAATTAAAAATAAAAGCATAACAATAGCTGTAATAGGTCTTGGATATGTTGGCTTGCCGTTAGCGGTTGAAAAAGCTCTCTCAGGCTATAAAACCATAGGGTTTGATATTGATAAAGAGCGTGTAAAAAAAGTAAATTACCGTGAAAGCTATGTAAGTGATTTGGACAATGAAAAGCTTAGCAGAGCAACCAACAGCAGAAGACTTGTTGCGACGGACGATTTTAGCTATATCAACAAAGCAGATTTTATTGCAATATGTGTACCTACACCACTGGGTAAATATAAACAACCTGATTTAAGCTATGTGATGTCTGCTACTGCTGAGGTCGGTAAGTATATGAAAAAAGATGCAGTGGTTGTGCTTGTATCAACTACATATCCCGGAACTACAAGGGAACTTATAATGCCAATACTTGAGAAAACCTCAGGAATGAAATGTTCAAAAGACTTTTATCTGGGTTTTTCCTCAGAGAGAGTTGATCCCGGAAATAAAGAATATAATACCAAAAACACAGCTAAAGTAGTTGGAGGAATGAATGAAGAGACTACTCGAATAATTACCTCATTATATGAAGAGGTAATAGATGCAGAGATTGTAAGTGTTTCCACTCCTGAAGTCGCTGAAATGAGTAAACTGCTTGAAAATATTTATAGAAATATAAATATTGGGCTTATAAATGAATTTGCTATTATCTGTAATAAAATCGGCGTAAATGTCTGGGAGGTTATTGAAGCGGCAAGCAGTAAACCATATGGTTTTAAAGCATTTTATCCTGGAATAGGGGTGGGAGGGCATTGCATACCCCTTGACCCACACTACTTATTGTGGAAAATAAAAGAAGCAGGACTCAGTATTTCGGTACTTGAAAATTCAATAAGGGTTAATGATAATATGCCAAAATACTGCTTTGAAAGAATAACAGAAATATTAAATCGAAGCGAATTAGCTATTAAAAAAAGTAAAATACTCATACTTGGAGTAGCATATAAACAGGATATATCCGACATTAGGGAAAGCCCAGCGGTTGAATTGATTGAAGAATTAATAAATAATGGTGCGGATATAAAGTTTTACGACCCTTATATAAACTTACTGAGGATAAAAAATACTGATATAGCAGGAGAAATTCAATTAAGAGAAGAATTAATCTCGGATTGTGATTTAGTAGTTATAGCCACAGCGCACAAAGAGGTTAATTATGAAAAAGTAAACATATATGCAAAAAAAATATTTGATATAAAAAATGTAATGAAAGATATTAAAAATAGAGAAAATATTATATTGCTATAATCCCTGTGAGAGCTTGCAAAGGATGCAAAAAATAGAATTTTAATTATCAAAATAATGATTTTAGAGAATGGATGAAGAATAATGGGTATATATATTGATACTACGGCAATAGTGGACAATAATACCTCAATAGGTGACGGTAGCAAGGTGTGGCACTTTACACACTTAGAAAGCGATTGCGAAATTGGAAATAATGTAATGATAGGTCAGGGGTGCTATGTAGGCAAGGGTGTAAAAATAGGAAATAATGTGAGAATACAAAATAATGTTTCAGTTTATTCAGGAGTAGTGCTTGAAAGAGATGTGTTTTGTGGACCCTCCTGTGTGTTTACAAATGATTTAAATCCAAGGGTAAACTATCCCAAAAATAAAAAATATATAAAAACCATTGTAAGAAAAGGAGCAACTATTGGTGCAAATGTAACTTTAATATGTGGGATTGAAGTAGGGGAATATGCATTCATAGGAGCAGGAAGTGTGGCTACAAAACCAGTGCTTGCATATGAGCTTGTATATGGAAACCCAGCAGTTCACAAAGGTTGGATATGCAAATGTGGAACTGTGCTAAATAAAAAATTTGAATGTCCTAAGTGTGAGATGGCTTATGATAAAAATAAAGATGGTTTATATGTATTGTGAGTTAAAGTGGCGTGATGAGAAATATTCGTATAACAAAGCATACCTCCCGCTTATGGCAGGAGGTATGCTTTGTTATATTAGTTGTTATTTGCAGTGAATGTTTAGCGTTATATAGGCTAAAATTAATATTTGCTGTTATTATATTCGGAAAAATCATCGGAATATATGCTGTCGTCAAATTGAACTGGTGGGATTGCCTGTGCTGTGAGTGTACTCTCATCAAGAGTGAAGTCAGAAACAAGATTTTTCAGCAAGTTTGCTTGGCTTGAAAGCTGTTCACTCGCAGCCGCACTCTCTTCACTCGTAGCAGTATTTGTTTGAACAACAACAAAAATTTGCTCAAGCCCCATAGTAATTTGTTTAATGGTTTCTGCTTGCTCATTTGTCGCAGCAGAAATTTCTGAAACGAGCTCGGTAGTTTGCTGTGCACCATTTAGTACTGCAACCATATTATCAGCAGTGGATTTAGCCAGGTTTACACCGCTGTTAATAGCTTGTATTGACGACTGTATAAGTGTGGTTGTGTTTTTCGCTGCTTCCGCTGATTTTGCAGCAAGGTTTCTAACTTCATCAGCAACAACTGCAAATCCTTTACCTGCTGCACCAGCTCTTGCAGCTTCGACTGCGGCATTAAGTGCAAGGATATTTGTTTGGAAGGCGATATCTTCAATGGTTTTGATAATTTTGCTAATTTCCTTAGACTTAGAATCAATATCCATCATAGAAGCCATAAGCTCTTGCATTTGATTATTACTGCCTGTAACAGCATGTGTTGCGCCATTTGCCATTTCAGAAGCTTTATTTGAATTTTCAGCATTTGCCGATACTTGCATGGATATATCATTAACAGTAGTAGAGAGAGTTTGAAGGGAATTAGCTTGATCTGATGAGCCTTCAGCAAGTACTTGTGCACCTGCGGAAACTTGATCAGAACCAGCGGAAACTTGGCTTGCAGCATCGCTTACTTGTTGTAAAATACGGGATAGGTTAGTTACAAAAATAGAAATTGAACTATTAATCTGAGCGAATTCACCTTTGTACAAGTCGTTATTTGAGGTATCAATTACAAAATTGCCGTTTGAAAGTTTGGTAAGTTTTGAAGAAATATCATCAATAACATCATTTAGAGAGTTTATTGTGCTCTTAATATTATTTGCCATTTCACCAAACTCATCTTTTCCCTCATAGGTAATATTGATATTATTAAAATCACCTGCAGCGAGTGAAGCCATAGCTGAATTAGCTTGAGCAATTGGCTTGGAAAAGCTCTTTGTTAAGTAGATGATGGTAGCTATCGCAAGGGCGGCACCAATCGCTATAATCACACCAAGTGCTATAAGTGTGGAGGATTCTCTTTGAAATACCCTATTATACTCGCTTTCGGCAAAAATATGGATTTCTGAGGACATTTGATTAGCAATCACATTCATCTTATCATATGTAGCAAAAAAATCGCCTAAAAATAGATCGGATGCAGACTGATAATCCTGGTTATTCATATAGGTTACTAATTGTGCTTTATGGTTTTGAAGGTCGGACATCAAAGCTACTAACTCAGAATTGAGAGAAATAACCGATTCACTTGTATTGCTTTCGGCAATAGCAGCTGTATATTCATAAAAACTCTGCTCATTCTCAGTTACTGCTGAAAGTGATTGATTAAAAGAAGTGTCATCCTCAAGGAAAATTGGTGGGCCAAGTAAATTAGTGATATTATCAACTGAACCCTTAGCTTCAATTACTGTGTGGGAGAGAATATAACCACCATTATAAAAGCTTTCAACAATATTTGCTAAAAAACTCACGCTTGTAAATCCGCTGTATCCCGTAAATAATAACATTGCAGTTACTGCACCCAAAGTTACAGCTAATTTGTACCTAATCTTGAGATTTTTCATTTTAATTTACCCCTTCGTCATTTTTCTTATTAAAATTTTCATTGCTAAAATTTTATTCACAAAAATTATAACATATTTTTAGTATAAAAAAAAGGCTTGATTAGTTTTTTTTGCATATTTTGTAGATTTTATTAGTTTTCATCAATAATAAATGTATTTCTGCTTGTAAAAAGACTCTTTTTGTATAAATTTAAGCAATTAAATCAAAAAATACAGACAAAATACTATACCGAGATATCCAGTTTGTAATATTTTAATTAACTACTGCAAATTACCATAAAATGTACAACTTGTACAATATGAGGTTGCATTTTTCTATTCAAATAAATTTATTTTATACAAAAAAAACTTGAATAAATAGGAAAAAAAGTATATAATTATGTTATGTTTTTATTTAGGGTTGTGTATTTTTTCTACACTTTCCACCGAATGAAAATGTACTTTCATAATAAGGAGAGAATATATATGAGACAGTATTTAGCAGGTAAAATCCGCAACATTGCACTCGCAGGCCATGGTGGCAGCGGTAAAACTTCTTTAGCAGAAGCCCTATTATTTAAAGTTGGGGCAACGGATAGACTCGGTAAAATTTTAGAGGGTAATACCATATGTGATTTTGATGCAGAAGAAATAAAGCGCAAAGTATCGGTTTCATCAGCCACAGCCCCTTTTGCATGGGGAAGTGTAAAGATTAATATTATTGACACTCCAGGACTTTTTGACTTTGCTGCAGGCATGAGCGAAGGAATCAGGGCTTGTGAAAGTGTACTTATCACAGTTTCGGGAAAATCAGGAGTTACAGTAGGTGCTGAAAAGGCATATAAAATGTCCGAGAAACTTGGTAAGGCAAAAATGATTTTTGTAGGAAAATTAGATGCGGAGAATTCCGATTTTTATAAAGTATTAGAGGATTTAAAAGCAAACTTTGGGCCATCAATTTGTCCTCTTTGCGTTCCATATGTAGAAGATAATAAAGTGCAAAGCTATATAAACCTTGTTGAAAATAAAGCGTATAGCTATAACGATAAGGGCGAGCCTTCCGAAGTGCCAATGCCCGATGTTGGACATAGGCTTGACGGTCTTAAAGTTGCTATTTCAGAAGCGGTTGCTGAAACAAATGAAGAATTATTTGAGAAATATTTCTCCGGTGAGCAGTTTACAAGGGATGAAATTATTAGCGGTATTCACACAGGTGTAAAAACAGGTTCAATTACACCAGTATTCTGCGGTTCTGCCACCACTATGGAGGGAATAGATATACTACTTGATGCAATGGTTGATCATCTTCCATCGGCATGGGAAAGCGGTTCTGAAACTGCTACTGATGCTAATGGAGAAGAAGTTGAGATTGCTTGCACTGATGAAGCACCACTTGCAGCATATGTGTTTAAAACAGTTGCAGACCCATTTGTTGGTAAGCTTTCATTTGTAAAGGTGGTTTCAGGTAAGCTTTCTCCTGATATCATTCCAGTTAATAGCAGAACAAATCAGCCTGAAAGACTGGGCAAAATTATATATATGAAGGGCAAAAAACAAGAAGAAACTGCATTTATTACCGCAGGTGATATCGGCGCTGTAACAAAACTTTCCGACACAATCACAGGCGATTCACTCTGTGACCCTAAAAATGTGGTTGCATTTAAAGACATTACCTTCCCAAAACCAACACTAACAATGGCTATAAAAACCAAGAATAAGGGCGATGAGGGCAAGGCGGCACAAGGGCTTTATAGACTAATGGAAGAAGACCCAACTATCGGATTTGAACAGGATGCAGAAACAAAACAACAACTTGTTTCAGGTCTTGGTGAACAACATCTTGATGTAGTGGTATCAAAGCTTAGAGGCAAATTCGGTGTCGATATCACACTTGTTGCACCAAGAGTTGCTTATAGGGAAACAATACGCAAAAAAGTAAAAGTACAGGGCAGGCACAAAAAACAATCCGGTGGCCATGGTCAATTTGGTGATGTTTGGATTGAATTTGAACCTACTGTATCGGATGAACTTGTATTTGAGGAAACCGTTTTCGGTGGCTCAGTACCAAGGAATTTCTTCCCAGCGGTAGAAAAAGGTCTTCAAGATTGCGTTAAAAAAGGTCTTCTTGCAGGATATCCCATGGTGGGCATTAAAGCAACACTTGTTGATGGTTCATACCATCCGGTTGACTCTTCTGAAATGGCATTTAAGATGGCGGCAGCAGTTGCATATAAAACAGGTGTTCCCGAGGCTTCTCCTGCGCTTTTAGAGCCTATTGGCACACTAAAAGTTTATGCTGGTGATACAAATACAGGTGACATCATTGGCGAGATAAATAAGAGAAGAGGCCGTATACTTGGAATGAACCCTGCTGAGGACGGACTCCAAGAAATCGTGGGTGAAGTTCCAATGAGTGAAATGCACGATTTTACAACAACTCTTCGCTCAGTTACACAGGGCAGAGGACATTTTGAGCTAACATTTGAGCGATATGAGCAACTTCCTTCACACTTAGAAGCAGGTGTTATAGAAGAAGCTAAGGAAATGGCAGAAGAATAAGCAAAAACTTCTCAGTTAGTAGTAAAATTTTATGGAGTGTTTTCATCATTAGTGGTGAAAACACTCCGTTTTTTACATTTTATTTTATCAGAAAAATGCACTTATATGTTTTAGTACCTTTACCATATTAATATAGCAATGATAATCCATAAAAGATATTCTCTCCTCAAAGCTGTAACTTAAAGCAAAACAAAGAATTTTCTACATCTAGTCAATTGCTTTTGCTAACTTAATATGATAAAATGAGCAGTAGGTAAAAATTAATTACTTAGAAAAGAAAAAAGGTTTAAAAGGTGATTGATGAGCCATGAAAACAATTAATATTTTATATCATAATGATGGATGTATAAAAGATGAAATAATTAGTAGCGAGATTGATTTAGATAAAAAATATCTTGTAAAAGTCTTTTTAACAAAAATCAGCCCACAAGAAGCTGTTAAAACAGCATCTGAAATAAAGTCACTACTTCCGAATGCAGTCATAGTTGGTTGCGCGGTTTCGGGTGTTATTTATGATGGAGATATATATGAGCATGGCAGCCTTGTGTCTATAATCGAATTTAGTAATGCTCAAGTTTATAATCATCTATTCACCACAAAAGGGCTTTCTTCCTTTGAAGTAAATGAGTCTGTAAGAAGTTTTTGCGAAGAGTATATGCCGTCCATGGCATTTATGTTTGTGGCAGATTATAGCAGGGTGGCAGAAAATTTAATTGAAGAATTTAAATATATCATGCCCGGTGTACCCGTTGTCGGTGGCGCATCGGGATTTATAGATGAAAATAATCATGTGTGTTCCTATGTATTTAATGAAAAGGAATATATTGAAGAGGGGATAAATTTCACAGCTATTGGCAAGGACTTTTTATTGCCATACACAAATGTCGTGGTGGGACTTGAAGAAATCAGCGAAGAGTTTACCATTACAAAAACCGATGGCGATTACATAGAAGAAATTGATGGTAATCCAGCCACAGAATTTTTCTTTAACAATCTTGCAATGAATTTCGATAGCCAAAACCTTGAAAATAATCCTTCAAATATAGGCGATATACTTTCCTATTTTCCGATTGTTGTGCAAAAATCCGATGTGAGTAGAATTGTAGAGCTCAATGAGGAAAATGAAAGAATAAGGCTATCTAAGTGCCCAGTTAGAGAAAATACAAAATTCAAAATTTCATATTTTAATACACTAAAAAGCTACGAGCAATGGCAAGCGGTCTATTATGATTTACAAACTACTCCAGCGGAAACCGTTTTTTGCTATTCATGCTTTTTAAGAAGGACACTCCTCAGTGAATTTGTGGGCTGGGAAGTTAACGCATTTAAAAAAGCAAAGGTATGCGGAGCTTTTTTCTTTGGAGAAATAGGAACAAATAAAAAAAATATTGCAGGCTACTATAAAGGGACTTGTAGCTTTTTTACTATGGCGGAGCATGAAGAGTATTTAGATTTAAATTTAGATGTCTTTAATAATACAGATGCTATTGTTAATGGAGCTAATTTACTAATTGATAGGCTATCAGAAATTCAAAGCAGCGAGCTAAACAGTGAAGATTTCATCAACAATTTTAGAACTATTGATGAAGCAGCAAAAGAAAGAGTGCTAAGAGGCGAATTTTTAGATATTAAAAATATACTTGCGTTTATGCGCGAGGGCAATAGTGAGCGAAAAGATAAAATATGCGTAATAACTATTGAAAATCTCAAAGAAGTACAAAGTGCTCTAACCATAGATGAATATAAAATAGGTAAAAAGCTTTTACTCGAAAAAATCAAAGCTTCACTCAGTGAGGTTTTTTCAAAATTTGAAGCAGAATTATATCGCTATGATGAAAATACAGTGTTTTTTACCGTGCCGGAAAATATAAGTAATCACGAATTTACCTCTGCCACAAAACTGATATACGAGCAAATCCAAACCACTGAAATATTACAGGATAAACCAGCCTTTGTAGCTAAATGTGCAATTTCGCTAAGAGGGTTGAAATTAGATGATTTGATAGAATATCTAAGCAATACACCACCGTCCTCAGAGCAAGATGGATTTTATATTTGCGATGATATTTCAAAGGAATCTAATTTGTTAAAAAACGAGTTTAAAATGGTATCGTCGCTAAAAGAAATAATTAGAACAAATAATGTAATTCCATATTTCCAAGGTATATACGACAATCGGAAAAACTGCTTTTATGCATATGAAGCACTAATGCGGCTCCAAGAGCCGGGCGGGAAAATACTCTTCCCAGGCGATTTTATGGAGATATCAAAGAAATATAATCTTTATTTAGATCTGAGTTTATGCATGGTGCTTAAAGTGTTTGAACTCTTTAAAGACAGGGAAGAAATAATAACGATAAATGTTTCAATGCTCGATATTCTATCCGAAGAGTTTCAAAGTAAGGTTTTTGAAAAATTAGATACCATGAAATATACCGCTCACTTTGTATTTGAACTCGTAGAAACCGAAATGGTGGAAGATTTTAGTAAGCTTAAAGACTTTATGCACAAAGCGAGGCGATATGGTATAAAAATCGCCGTGGACGACTTTGGCGCAGGCTATTCAAACTTTATAGAAATAGGTAATTTGGATATAGACTATTTAAAAATAAACGGCTCATTAACTGAGCTTTTAGGTACTGATTCAAGCTATCAAAGCATTCTTCAGAGCATATATTATCTAAGTAAAAAAATGGGTGCAGAGCTAATAGCGGAATGTGTGGAAACAGCCTCCATGCAAAAGCAGCTTGTAACAAGCGGTGTAAGGTTCTCACAAGGATATTTTTTCTCAAAGCCGATGCCTTTTGAAGATTTACTCTCATTATCCGAAACAAACTTGCAAAAGCAAGCCGATGGAAATAACGCAAATGAAGGGGATTTAAAAGATTTCTTCGCATATAACGACAAAGCTAAAAAGCAAAATAAAATTGTTTATTGGGGTGGGATGACAACTTTAACAATCGCAATTTGTGCAGTTTTATTTTTCTTTAGTTTTAACAGCACTAAAGTAGAAGCGATGAATGATGAATTTCTAAATGAAATTGTAAATGGAATGACGGATAAGATTTCTCAAAAAATGGAAGACTCCTCTAAAATGCTACTTACCGTCGAAGCCGCAATTTCAGATGAAATAAGTCAGGCGCAGGGGATAAAAGAAGAGGTAGCACAATTAATAGATTATACTGGATTTGATAATATATATATTTCATTTAATGGAGAGCCACCAATTGATGTGCGGGAAAATCCTTTGTTAGTGGATGAGGAGCTGATTTCTGGCAAAGCTAATGATGGAGAAATTGTAATTATATCGCCTGTAAAAGATGAGCATACCGAGGAATTATTAATTCTGCTCACCACGCCGATATTTGTTGACGGCGAAAAAGTGGCTGAAATTTTTGCTTCATATGAGGTGGATAATTTTGCAAATGTTCTTGATTTAAGAGTTTTTGGAGGAGAAGCATTCTTCCATTTATGCGCGGTGGACGGCACTCCCATAGTAATCAGTGGTGACAGCCAAAATCTATTTACGAGCGGCGATATGTACGATTTTATAGGCACGCTCAATATGAAAAATGGTCATACACCAAGCTCTATACATCAGAACATGATTGATGGATACAGCTGTGTTTTAAAATATGAGGTAAACGGCGAAGATCGCACAGCGGTTATGATGCCGATACATGGCACTGATTGGTGCGTAGTAAGCATTATGCAAAATGACATTACCACCGCAATGGCAAATGATATTAATACAGGGACATTTTATCTATCGGTATTTGTAGTTTTAATATTCTTGGGCTATTTTTTAGCAACTCAATATAATGCTTATAAAAACCAAAAAGAGCTTATGAGAGCGCTTGAAGCGAGCTATTTCCTTACAAACAGCTTGCAGACAAGCATTGAAACCGACCCACTCACCAGAACATACAGCCGTGCAACTGCTATCGAAAAAATTACCGATGCAATAGCTGCTGCCAAAGTTAAAAATCAAACACATGCCTTTTTAATACTCGATGTAGACAATTTTAAACTAATTAATGACACCTATGGCCATAATACGGGCGATTTATACTTGCAAGAATTTGTTGGAGCAGTAAGAAGCACACTCAGAGCAGGGGACATCATCGGAAGAATAGGTGGGGATGAGTTCTTAATCTTACTAACAAATATTGGTGCCAAAGAAAATGCAGAAATGGTAATAGAGCGAATATTTGAAAATGTTAATAATATTTCACTCAATGGAGTCTCACTTGATTATGTAAGTGTGAGTGCTGGCGTATCCCTTACCCCACAGACAGCAGATAATTATGAAGAACTTACAATATCCGCTGATAAAGCGCTTTATAAAGCGAAAAATGCAGGCAAAAACAAATATGTTTTTAGTGATGAAATAGAAGCATAAGAAAAATTGCTTCAGCAGTAGTCACAATATTTCTCATATTAATTTTAAAAGCTTTTCGATGGGCTACATCCGTCGAAAAGCTTTTAATAAGGAATATAAATTTGAAATTTTATAAAATTCAATCTACTAAGAGCCGCTTTATTATCCGCAAAACCTAACATCCTAAAAATAAGGCGCATTTATGACCTTTTTTGATGGTGGCTCTGTGTCTTTAAAAGAAAAGAATGGTCGTAAATATGTATAACGAAATGGAGATTACTTATGAAGCTTTTAGCACTCGACTCAAACAGCATATTAAATAGAGCATTTTATGGAATAAAACTACTTACAACCAAAAACGGCGAATATACCAATGCGGTATATGGGTTTATAAATATTTTACTAAAACTCTTAGACGAAACAAAACCCGATGCGGTGGCGTGCGCCTTCGACTTAAAATCTCCAACTTTCAGGCACAAGATGTATGATGGTTATAAAGCGCAGCGCAAAGGAATGCCCGAAGAGCTTGCGGCACAGCTACCACTTATTAAAGAGCTACTTCTCTGCCTTGGATATAAAGTGGTATCACTTGAGGGCTATGAAGCGGACGACATCCTCGGAACCCTTTCAAAGAGATGCAGAGATGCAGGGGATGAATGCGTCATTGCCACGGGGGATAGGGATAGCTTACAGCTCGTGGGTGACGGTGTTACAGTGCTTCTTGCCACAACTAAGATGGGCAGAAGCGAAACCATAGTATATGATGAGGGTGTAATATTTGAAAAATACGGTGTGTCACCAAAGGCTTTAATTGAAGTAAAAGCGCTTATGGGTGATAGTTCGGATAATATTCCGGGTGTTGCAGGTGTTGGTGAAAAAACAGCGCTTGCCTTAGTGTCGAAATTTAACACACTTGAAGATATCTATTTAAATATAGATGACGCCTCGATAAAAAAAGGTGTGAGGGAAAAGCTGATAGCGGATAAAGATATGGCGTACCTCAGCAGGGAGCTTGCCACAATTAACTGCGATATGCCACTAAATGGTGAGCTCAGTGAATATTTAATAGGCGAATGTGATAAAAGCGAGGCAGCAAAACTTCTACAAAGGCTTGAAATGTATAGCATAATTAAAAAATTAGGCATGGAAAATATTGAA
Organism: uncultured Oscillospiraceae bacterium; assembly: GCA_964370185.1. GTDB lineage: Bacteria > Bacillota > Clostridia > Oscillospirales > Ruminococcaceae > CAYJEQ01. Next base: position 20,470 of record CAYJIJ010000012.1, on the reverse strand, counting down.
GTTTCACCGCATACACAAAAACAAACAAAAGAGCCCATCACTATAATTAAAAAAGAGTATGACGAAAGCATATCTTTAGACAGTGATTTACTATACCTATATATAAATGCAGACAGCAAAGAAATACCGACTGATTTTGAGCTTTTATGCGGTGATGTAATTTACACATCGAGCGATACTGAGCTCGGAAATTATTTGCCACACATTATGAAGCACAGTAATAAAATAGTGACAAATAACAGCAAACCGCTTTATAAATTTTTAATTAAAAAGGGTATAGAGCCCCAAAAAGTCCTCTTTGACACTTCGGTGGCAGGGTATTTGCTCAGCGCCTCCTCAAATGATTATACACCCAAAAGGCTATTTGATGAGTATGGCGGTGAGCTGCTATATAAATGCGAAGATGCTACGGTTACCTATCTTCAGGCAGTGTATGAAACACTGAGTGAGCAACTTCACAAAACAGGGATGGATAATCTTTTCTTTGAAATAGAAATGCCCCTCACAATAGTGCTATCCGACATGGAACATTACGGTTTTGAGTTGGACATAAAGGGGATTAAAGAATACGGAGCAGAAATAGATGAAAAAATTATAACCCTTACTAAAAAGATATATGAGTATTCAGAGGGTGAATTCAATATAAATTCACCGAAGCAATTAGGAGATGTGCTTTTTGAAAAACTCGAATTACCACATGGTAAAAAGACAAAGACAGGTTACTCAACCAATGCAGATGTGCTCGAAAATCTAAGGAAAAAGCATCCGATTATAGATAATATCCTTGAATATCGAAGTTTAGCAAAGCTAAAATCCACATATGTGGAGGGACTTTTAAAAGTGGTGGACGAAAGCGGCAGAATTCACACTAATTTTAAACAAACAGAAACCCGAACAGGACGAATTAGCTCCACCGAGCCAAACATGCAAAATATTCCCGTTCGCACTGAATTAGGCGCAATGCTTCGCAAATTTTTTAAAGCGGGCGAAGGGAATTTACTTGTGGATGCCGACTATTCACAAATAGAGCTCAGGGTGCTTAGCAGTATGTCGGAAGATGAAAATATGTGCCAAGCCTTTGTAGAGGGTGAGGACATTCATACTAAGACAGCGGCAGAAGTTTTTGACATGCCACCTCTCTTTATTACCTCGGAAATGAGGGGTAGAGCAAAGGCTGTAAACTTCGGTATAGTATATGGTATAGGTGCATTTTCACTGTCTAAAGACATAGGGGTAACTGTTGCAGAAGCCGATAAATATATCAAGGGCTATCTGCGCACATATGAGGGCGTAAAGCGCTATATGGACGAAACTGTTAAACAGGGAACAGAGCTTGGTTATGTGAGCACTGTTTATGGCAGACGAAGGTATTTACCCGAGCTTAAAGCCTCAAATAAGATACAAAAAGCATTTGGTGAAAGAGTTGCGATGAATATGCCAATACAGGGCACGGCAGCGGACATAATAAAAATTGCAATGATAAAAGTTTACAATCGGCTTTTAGAAGAGAAATTAAAAGCAAAACTCATACTGCAAATTCACGATGAATTAATAATAGAATGCCCGGAATCAGAAGCAGAAAAAGTGCGTCAATTAGTTGAATATGAAATGCAAAATGCTGTTGAGTTAAAAGTTCCGCTAATTGCAGAGGGGAAAATTGGAGCAAATTGGTTTGAAGCTAAATAGAAAGCGACCCCTCGTTAATTTGAAGTGAAGTATTGCCTGAGCTCGATGCACATATGATGCTTTGCGCAAGTATGCTCGTTAAATTATCATTTATGAGATTTGATATATTTATAAGTGTTTCAATTTCTCTTTTGCTCCTATTTTTACTTAGGGCAATTGAAATTGCAGCAGAGAGTAAAATAACTTCATCCGAGCTTAGGCAGGAAATATTTTTTATAATCATATTTGATGATTGGTTTTCGGGTTTATTATTCAAAACTTATTTTCCTCCTAAAGAATAATACTACACTATTAAAAATATATGATAAAGATACAATAATAATGTATATTCTACTAACAAATTCCTTGACATAGTCAAGATAAAAATGTAAAATAATATAAAGTGTATAAAATATATATTTATATATTTATGTATTGCACAAAATATTTTACAGCATTAAAGTAAAATATTTATGCACTTTATTATAACAGTGATTTGAAAAAAATTAAAAGAAAGGAGGCGAATTTACTGTTATGCCAGATTATTTATACTTAGCGATTGCGATAGTAGTCGTGTTGATTGTCTTTATATTTGCGATAAATTCATTTATGAGGTATAGGAAAAGCGTTGCCGAAGGTGAAATCGGAAATGCTGAAAAAGAAGCAAAAAGAATTTTAAATGATGCAATTAAAGCATCTGAAAGCAAAAAGAAAGAGGCAATAGTTGAATCCAAAGAAGAAATTTACAAAATGCGCAACGAGGCTGAAAAAGAAATTAAAGAGCGTAGAAACGAAGTAACCAGACTTGAGCGCAGAGTACAGCAAAAAGAAGAAGCTTTAGACAAAAAGAGTGAAAGCTTTGAGAAAAAAGAAGAAGCTCTTAAAGACAGACAAAAAGAAGTAGAGAAAACACTCGAAGAAGCACAGGTTGTAAAGCAACACCAATTTGATATGCTCGAAAAAATATCGGGTTACACAAGCGAACAAGCAAAAGAATTTTTACTGCAAAATCTCGAATCAGAGCTCACCAGAGAAAAAGCACTTAAAATTGTTCAGATTGAAACTCAGCTAAAAGAAGAGTCCGATCAAAAAGCGAGAGAGATAATATCCCAAGCAATCCAGCGTTGTGCCGCTGAACATGTAACCGAGGTTACCGTGTCGGTTGTACCACTTCCAAATGATGAAATGAAAGGCAGAATTATTGGTAGAGAAGGTAGAAATATCCGCACTATTGAAACACTTACCGGTGTGGATTTAATCATAGATGATACACCTGAAGCTATTACATTATCAAGCCATGACCCTGTTAAGCGTGAAGTTGCAAGAATTGCAATTGAAAAGCTAATTTTAGATGGAAGAATACATCCTGCTCGAATAGAAGAAACAGTTGAAAAAGCGAGAAAAGATGTTGAAGCTAAAATTAAGCAGGATGGCGAAAGAGCAGTAATGGATACAGGGATACATAACATGCATCCCGAAATCATAAGACTTTTAGGTAGAATGAGATATCGTTCAAGCTATGGACAAAATGTTCTTCATCACTCAATTGAAGTTGCTCACCTTGCAGGAATTATGGCGGCCGAGCTCGGTGCCGATATAACTCAAGCTAAGCGTGCAGGCCTTATCCATGACATTGGTAAAGCGCTTACACATGAAATTGAAGGTTCACATGTTGATATCGGTGTAGATATTGCTAAGAAATACAAAGAAGCTCCTGATATCATTCATGCAATTGAAGCGCATCACGGTGATGTTGAGGCTAAAACCATTGTTGCATGCCTTGTACAGGCGGCGGACGCAATTTCAGCTGCAAGACCTGGTGCAAGAAGAGAAAACCTTGAAAACTACATTAAGCGTCTGCAAAAACTTGAAGAGCTGGCAAACTCATTTGAGGGTGTTGACAAATCCTTTGCAATTCAAGCGGGTAGAGAAATACGCATAATGATTAAACCAAATGTTATTGCTGATGACAAAATGATTGTTGCGGCTCGTGATATTGTTAAGAAAATTGAAGAAGAGCTTGATTATCCAGGACAAATTAAAGTTCATCTGATAAGAGAAACAAGAACTATCGAATACGCAAAATAATCCGATTATCAAAAAGAAAAATATTTTATAGTATAAAAACCGAAATCACAAATTTGTGATTTCGGTTTTTTTTATTATAGAAAAATTAGTAAGATTGTCAGCTGAAAAAATCGGTGCTTCACCGTAGGCGAAACACCGAAAATCTTAATTACCTATAATAAATAATGCTATATTAAACATTAAATCTAAATAAAATAATATCGCCGTCTTTTACAACATACTCCTTGCCCTCAAGACGCACAAGACCTTTTTCTTTAGCCGCCGCCATAGTGCCACATTCGATTAAATCGGTATATGCAACAATTTCAGCTCTAATAAATCCTTTTTCAAAATCAGTGTGGATTTTACCAGCTGCACCGGGTGCCTTAGTGCCGTCATTTATAGTCCATGCACGCACTTCTTGTTTGCCTGCTGTGAGATATGATATAAGCCCCAATAAGGCATAGCTCGCAGTTATAAGCCTATCAAGACCTGATTTATCAAGTCCTAATTCTTCAAGGAACATCATCTTGTCCTCTTTGGACATATCGGTGATTTCTTCCTCGATTTTAGCACAGATTGGTATTACTTGTGATTTTTCACTTTCAGCAATTTTGCACACTTCTGTATAGAAGATGTTTGCATCAATATCGCTTGTGAAATCAGTTTCGCTTAGATTTGCTGCATATATGATGGGTTTTGCTGAAAGTAGGGGAGTGTCATCCATTATTTCTGCTTCAAAATCATCAGCAGTCTCAAATCCTCTTGCGCTTTTGCCATCCTCTAAATGTAGTTTCAAACGCTCGAGCATCTCTACTTCAGCTAAGAATTTTTTATCGGCTTTTGAAGCTTTAGAAGCTCTGTCAATTCTGCGAGTAACAATATCAATATCCGAGAATATAAGCTCAAGATTAATGGTTTCAATATCCCTTGATGGGCCTATTTCGCCGTCTACATGTACTATTTCGCCATCTTCAAAGCATCTCACCACATGGATGATAGCATCCACTTCTCTAATATGTGAGAGAAATTTATTTCCAAGTCCCTCCCCCTTTGAAGCACCCCTTACAAGACCTGCAATATCCACAAATTCAATCGAGGCTGGTGTGATTTTATCAGGGGCATATATTGCGGAGAGTGCATCGAGTCTGCTGTCGGGCACTGCAACAACACCTACATTTGGCTCGATAGTGCAAAATGGGTAGTTTGCAGATTGTGCGCCTGCATTGGTAATCGCATTAAAAAGGGTGCTTTTTCCTACATTTGGGAGTCCTACTATACCTAATTTCATAAATATGACCATTCCTTTCTTTAGAAGGCACAAAACAACTATAAACTTGTAATGTTTGTGCCAGGCTTTTCTATTGTCAGGATTGCCTGACGAGAAAAACAATTTTTCAATCTATTAAGCTTGAAAAAAATATTGACATATCCGCAAAAGAAAAGCAGTATTGTCATCAACCATAGCATTATAACACAATCAATTACTATTTAAAAGAGTTTTGCAAAAAATATAAATGCATTTTAGATAAATAATCGGCATAAAAACAATTTTTAATGCAGATAATAAAAAAACAACTGTATTTTTTCGCGCAAATAAAGTATAATATCTTATAGGATATTGTGCAAAATTTAACGAAGTTCATATTTTGCAAATATTGACCAAAAAAATATGGAAATTTTAACTAATCAATGTAAAAGTGTTCAAAAAATATTCACTTAGTAAAGTCTAAAATAATTTATAATAGATTTATGAAAAAAATACATAAATACGGAGGTAAAAATTATGTCAATGGGAAAAATTTTAGTTGCGGATGATGATAGGAACATTAATGAGCTGTTAGGGCTATATCTTGATAAAGAAGGGTATACGGTTGTTTCAGCTGCCGACGGAGAAGAAGCTATTGCAAAGTTTACCGCTGAAAACCCAGATCTTGTTTTACTTGATATTATGATGCCAAAACAGGATGGCTGGCAGGTGTGCAGGGAAATACGCAAAAAATCCAACTGCCCAATTATTATGATTACAGCAAAAGGCGAAACATTTGATAAGGTGTTAGGGCTTGAGCTTGGAGCTGACGACTATGTTGTGAAGCCTTTCGATGCAAAAGAAATAATCGCAAGAATTAAAGCTGTACTTCGCCGTACAGGCAAAAATGTAGATGCCTCGGATGTAAAAGAAGTTAATTATGATAAGCTTGTTGTTAATATGACAAAATACGAAATCAAGGTGGATGGAAAAGTTATCGACACACCACCTAAAGAGCTTGAGCTACTTTATCACTTAGCGAGTAATCCAAATAGAGTGTACACTCGTGACCAACTTCTTGACGAAGTATGGGGATTTGAGTACTATGGCGATTCAAGAACAGTGGATGTACATGTTAAGCGCCTAAGGGAAAAGCTCGAAGGCGTATCCGACAAATGGATGCTGAAAACCGTTTGGGGTGTAGGCTACAAATTTGAGCTCAAAGAATCCTAAAAGGGTAAAACTATGAAAAGAAGCCTTTTAGCCAAATATTTTAATATATGCCTACTTCTTATTATGACAACCATTCTGATATTAGGAGTTGTGCTGCTTGCCTTTGCATCCACTTATTTTAGGCAGGACAGATATAATACACTGCAAAGAAATGCTGAGCAGGTTGCACAACTAACATCGTTTGATATCGAGATTGGGGACGATAGTTATCAAATAAATTCTAATCTCATAAGAACAAGCTACATTATACTTGGAAGTGCTATTGATGCCGACATTTACCTTGTAGATGCACAGGGTAAAACTTTGATTTGCAGTGACCAAACTGCGAGCTGCAATCATAAAACATATTTAATCGACAGGGACATAATGGATGTCGCAATGGCTGGCAGTTACAGAGAAACTGGCACACTGAAAAACATTTACGACGAGTCACATTTTAGTGTTGGAGTACCAGTAGTTTCCCCAGATGGAACAGTTGTAGGCGTGGTATTTGCCTCGAGTGAAGCAAGTACATTAACAGCATTTTTAATGGAAATTACAGAAATGTTCGCCCTTAGCTCGGTTGCAGTAATAATAATTGCTTTTGTGATAATTTATCTTGCAACAACCTCACTTGTAAAACCACTCAAAAATATGCTTGGAGCAACAGAAAGCTTTTCAAGAGGGGATTTTACTGTTAGAGTACCAGTGGAAAGCTATGACGAGCTTGGACGCCTATCAATGGCGTTTAACAACATGGCATCCTCGCTTGCCCTCAATGAATCTTCAAGGCGCTCATTTATTGCTAATGTATCCCATGAGCTTAAAACCCCAATGACTACTATCGGGGGATTTGTTGATGGAATACTTGATGGAACCATACCTAAAGAGAAGCATGATCATTACTTACACATTGTTTCTGATGAAGTAAAAAGACTCAGCAGACTTGTTCGTTCAATGCTCAATATTGCACGAATTGAAGCGGGGGAAATGTCGATTAATTCCACTGCATTTGATTTAAATGAAACGGTATGCACTACGGTCTTCATCTTTGAAAAAGCAATTGATGATAAAGGCATTGAGATTATAGGGCTCGATTCTGGCAAGATAATTGTTGATGCCGATGAGGACCTCATACATCAAGTTGTTTACAACCTGATTGAAAATGCTGTTAAATTCACAAACAGTGGTGGATATATAGAAGTAATTTATCGCCTCGACAAAGAGCGTAATACGACCTATATCGGCATAAAAAATTCAGGTGAGGGTATCGCAAAAGAAGAAATACCAAAACTTTTTGATAGATTTTATAAAACCGATAAGTCAAGAAGTTTGGATAAGAGCGGTGTGGGACTTGGTTTACACATTGTTCGTTCAATAATCAATCTTCACAATACTGATATAATTGTTAAAAGTGTTGAGGGAGAATACAGTGAATTTGGCTTTTATTTGCCAACACATTATATCAAGAGTAATACACCACTCTTTACAAATAATGAGAGCCAAATTAAAAAACCAAGTGATTAATTAATCAAAAATTAATCTTATTTTAAATAAAAGATAAGAAATATAGGTTAGTATATGATTTATTAAATATTAGGAGAAGATATATATGTTCAACGATGATTTTTTAAACAATGAAAAAAGAGAAACCGATTATACACCCTCTGATGAAAATGTGCCAAATGAAAATGTAATGCATAATCAACATCCAACAAATGATGCTGATTTAGGTACTGAAGAAGCAACCCCACCTACTCAGGAAAGCTTTAGAAGAGAAGAAAGCGAACAGGGGATGCACAATACAGAATTTCATAATGAGCGTCCACAATGGGGAAGACCTACTGAGAATTACTCAGACAATCCCTATAGAGCACAACAAGAAAGGGCAAACTACAATAATAGACCCCCACAGCCTGCAGAGTATAATACATCCACTGGTTTTCAAACACCTCAAGGAGATTTGCAAAATCAAGAATACAAATGGAATATAAATGACTATCAAAAAGAAACTCAAAGAGGCAAACCAAAGAGAAATAGGGGATTAGTGGTTTTTGCTTCACTTATATCCATAGTATTTGCTATTAGTTTACTTACATTTGCAGGGTATGGAGTATACTCAATGATAATGCAGGGGGATGCAAATACCGAGCCAACCGCCCCCCCATCCTCTTCCGAACAAAGTGTGATTGATATGCCAAGCATCACAATAAACGATAAACCGGAAGTGGAAAGCACACCATCGGCGGACGGTTCTCTAACTTCGGTTGAGATTGCAGAAAAAGTAAGCCCCTCCGTTGTAGCTATTGAAGCATACAGCTCGGCAGGATTTGGTGCTACCAGCCAAGGTTCGGGGATAATATTATCCTCCGACGGCACTATTATCACAAATGCGCATGTAGTAGAAGGTTCTACTGGAGTAAAAGTTGTGCTTGATAATGGGGAAGCATATGCTGCCGAATTAGTAGGATATGATACACAAACCGATTTAGCGGTGCTAAAAATCGAAGAAGAAAATTTAGCATATGTTGAGCTTGGAAATTCGGATGAAATGTCAGTTGGTGAGAAGGTGCTTGCCATAGGCAATTCATGGGGAATGCAAGGAACTGTTACACAGGGAATTATATCAGGTATAGACAGGGTTGTTCGCTCAGAAACAGGATATGATATGTCCTTTATGCAAGTAGATGCAGCTATAAACCCAGGTAACTCTGGTGGCGCACTCGTAAATGAGTTTGGACAGGTAATCGGAATAAATACTTCTAAATTTGTAGATGCGCAGGTAGAAGGGATAGGATTTGCAATTCCTATTAATGAAGCTGTACCAATAATTGAAGATATTATTTTAAATGGAAGAGTTACGGGCAGAGCAAAGCTTGGAATTGAAGGATCCGCCATAGATGCAATTGATGCGAGAATGTATGGAGTGCCTATGGGAGTGCAGATAATTAACATACAAAATGACTCGGGACTAATAGGCACCGATGTAATACCTGGAGATATAATAACAGCGGTTGATAATGTTGAAATAACAAGTTTTGAAGACTTAAGAGCTTCAATTACAGGAAAAGTGCCAGGTGATTTAATCACACTTACACTTTATAGGCTAAATAATAATCCAATGCTCGGAAGCACTTTTGAAGTAACTATCCCACTTGTGGAAGAGTAAGGGGAAGGGGAAATATATCCCTATAAACAATAATTTAGCTATATTATTGCAGCTTATATCCAGTAAAAAATCAAAAACCAAAAGGGCTGAAGCAAATTTTGTTTCAGCCCTTAAATATTGCAAATAATAAAAACTATCTGCTTAAGAAAGAGTTTAAGCAAAATTTAGAAGGATGGGATTATCCCGAGTGATGAAATTTTAAATCTAAATCCGTACATATATATAAGCCCACTCAGTAGTATTTTAATGCCTTTAATTAAAACCATATTTAAATGCTTACTAAATTTGTTAATATTTTACTAAAAAAGTTGCTAATAATAAGCAAATTGCATAAATTCTTCTTGACAAAGATATAATTTGGTGATATACTGTTTTTAGTAAGATATTTATCTGTTTAAAATGCATTGTCAACGAGGATAATATGCCTCGTTTTTTTATGTTTTGCGGTATGTTGTTATGCAGCGTTTAGGGACGGATAATATCGAAAAAATTATCTGTGCCGAAATGGCAAAAGGAGACAAATGGAACTTTTAAAATTTAACGAACTTTCCCTACCCGAAAACATGCTCAAAGCTATCGAAGAAATGGGCTTTGAAACTTCAACCGAAATTCAAACAAAAGCTATACCCCTTGTGAGAGAAGGAGCCGATGTAATAGGCAAATCTCAAACAGGTACAGGGAAAACAATGGCATTCGCAATACCTGCAGTAGAGATGATAAACACTAAAGAAAGCAAACCTACAGTACAAGTGCTAATATTATGTCCAACAAGGGAGCTTGCACAACAGGCTTGCGAAGAGATTAGAAAACTAAGCAGATACATTCCAGGAATTAACGCAGCTGAAGTATATGGCGGCACCTCAATGGAGCGCCAAATAATGAAGCTAAAGCGTGCAAATATAGTTGTTGGTACACCGGGCAGAATTATGGACCATCTTCAGCGTCGCACATTAAAAATTGACAAACTAAAACTTGTAGTCCTTGACGAAGCCGATGAAATGCTAAATATGGGCTTTAAAGAAGATGTGGAAGTGATTTTAGAAACCACTCCCGACGAAAAGCAAGTAGTGCTATTTTCTGCCACAATGCCTCCGGCAATACTCGCACTTACAAAGCAGTTTCAAAATGATCCACAGCTTGTAGAGGTGAGCAAGAAAAAGGTAACACTTGATAATATTACACAACTCTACGCAGATGTGGCAATGGGCAGAAAGATGGATGCACTCAATTTACTGATGCATTATTATTCTCCTGCACTCACAATGGTTTTCTGTAATACAAAAGCCATGGTAGACGAAGTAACAACAATACTTAAAGATAATGGGTTTGCGGCAGAGGGTCTGCACGGCGATATGAAACAGCAAGCGCGTACAAAAGTGCTTGACGATTTTAAAAGCGGCAAAACCTCAATTTTAGTTGCAACCGATGTAGCTGCAAGGGGTATTGATGTAAATAATATTGAATATGTAATAAACTACGATGTCCCACAAAATAATGAATACTATATTCACCGTATTGGTAGAACAGGGCGTGCAGGCAAGCTTGGTACAGCCATTACAATTTGTTCTGGCAGAAAGCATGTGTTTATATTAAAAAATATAGCACAAAGCTCAAAAGCTACAATTTCTCCTATGCAGCTTCCAAAAGCTGAGGAAATTAAAGCTAAGCACTCTGAAAAACAGCTATCTGTAATTACTGATTTACTCACAGGTGAGCTTGATCCAATCTATGCAAATATGGTAGTGAAGCTTGTTGAAGGTGGATACACTGCAGAAACAATAGCACAGGCAGCTTTACAGCTCAGCATGGGTAAAAGCATGCCAAACCTTACAGATATCAGCACATTTGGTGAAAATAAACGCGAAAAATCATCGAGAAGCGGCTCGAATGATTCATATAGCGCAGGAAAAATTCATCTTAATATTGGCAGAAGCAATAGAGTTGCACCAAATCATATTGTAGCAGCGATAACAGAGCGCACAGAGATTAAAGGTAGTCAGATAGGCAAAATAGAAATTCATGACGACCATACAATTGTAGCAGTTCCGACTGACATGCTTGAGGCAGTGCTATCCCAACTATCGGGACTTAAAATATGCGGAAAGCCAACTCGTGCTACTGAAATGACTTCTGATTCAAACTACAAAGGCGGCAGACAGAGCAGACATGGTGGCGGAAAATCAGGATATGGCGGCAGCAGAGACGACAGAAAAAAACGCTTTTCAGGCTTTTCTAAAGGCGGCAATAAAGGAAGAAGAGATAGATAATATAAATAATCCGTAGGATTATTTATATCCCTCGCAGGGGCGATTTTAGATACCTTCTGCTCATTGCCTTTGGCAATAACCGCAGAAATGGCAAATTTATATCCCTCGCAAGGACATAGATTTAAGTTGCCGTGTGCAATGATTTCCACGCGTTATAAAAATACCCATCTACCTAATTTTTATAGGAGATGGGCATTTTTTATAGTGAAGCGACAGTGAAAAATAATTAAATAAATTAATATATTAATTTATTTAATATCTCTCCGATATATATTATATGGGAATAAATAAAAATATGGAGGGATTTGTATGAGAATAACTGAAAATTTTTTAGTGAAACAAAATCTTTTTAGTACAGCCTCATTTAACAAAACTAAGTTAAACGAGGCACTGACAATGAAATTAAATAATTCCAAAGATGAATCAGTAATATCTCCGCTTGGAAGCACAATAAATCTCATAGAAAATCTCACAAAACAAAAACAAGAGATTATTCAAAGAAAAAATGAGCTTGTAACAAATACGATCGATAGCGGCGGAAATATGCAGGATATTGAGCTTCAATTAGAACTGTATCAAGAGCAACTCGATAATATTGACAAACAGATAAACGAAGCACTTTCAAAAGAATTTGAAGAAATTCAAAATAAAAAAGAAAAAGAAAATACTACATACGAAAAACCAAAAACAAAGGAAGAAATACTAAATGAGCGACTAAGTAATATTACCACAGTTTCTAATAGTGTTGAACAGCTTAAAATCACTTCCTACGTAAAAAAACAGCTTGATGGTGAGGGTAAAATCACTCTAACAGAAATAGAACTTGATAAAAGTAGGGGAAAAAGCTCGGAGATAAAGAAAGAGAAGCTTTCAGAAGTAGAGAAAAAATCGGGCGAGATTACAGAGGATATCGCAAAACGCTTTTCAGAAATAGATAAAAACTTAGCCGAGAATGATGAAATAAAAGCCACAAAAAGTGAAGAAGATGAAAATGTTAATGTGGGCTAAGTGTGCAAAGCGCGAGTATTGAAAGAAAAAATTAATTTTAATAAATAATTATGACGAGCAATGAAATTTCAAAAGCGAAATATCATTGCTCGTCATTTTAATTTAGAGTTAATATATAAGTTGAATATAAAGATAAAGGAAAAAACTAAAGTATCGGGTGATTGGGGGAAGCATAATCTTCAGTTTCGGTGGATAAGGCTTTTTTCCTCAGCCTATAATTTACATATTTTTTAATCGCCGAGTATATTACTGCAAAAGTTGGCACACCGATAAAGAGGCCTGCTATACCCATAAAGCTACTGAATACTAAAATAGAAAATACAACCCAAAACGCAGAAAGCCCGATGCTGTCGCCCAAAATCTTAGGCCCAAGTATATTGCCATCAAACTGTTGAAGTATCAGTATGAAAACTGCAAATACCAATGCCATGGTAGGGTCATCAATGAATATAATGAAAAAGCATGGAATAGCACCGATGAAAGGGCCAAAATATGGGATAATATTTGTAATTCCAACTATAAGGCTAACCAGTAGGTAATTTGGCATCCCAATCATATACAGTGAAATAAAGCAGAGAATACCAATGATAAGAGAATCCAGTAATTTTCCTACGATAAAACCACTGAATATTTGGTTGCTTTCATGTGTGAACTCAACCAATGCATTAACCTTTTCAGGTTTTAGAAAAGCGTATAGTATCTTTTTTGTTTGTGCAAAGAAAGTTTCTTTGCTTAAAAAGAAATAAACAGAAATAATTATACCTAAAATTATATTTAACACACCGGCGGAAAAGCCGACTGCAAAAGAAAGCACCTGTGGCACCGCGGCCGAAATGATTAAATACAAACTATTGAGCGAGTCTGTAAAAGATGTAGTTATGCTTTGCACCAATTCATCGGACATTTGCTCAGTTGGGATTAAAGCTAAAATTTGGTTTGTAATCTCTTCGATATTAGTGAGATAAAGAGCTAAATCAGCAACAATTTCCGATACACTCGCACCTACCTCGGGCACTACAATCCAAAGAAATACCGATACAACTACTGCCGCAATAGCATATGTGATTAGAATACCAAAAACCCTCGCTTGCTTTAGGGAAGCTTTCACCCAAAGCCTTTTTTTAATTACCTTATTTTCAAAGAATTTAAGCACTGGGTTTAAAAGAAATGCAAAGACAAATCCATATACAAAAGGAGCTAAAATTCCATTTAAGTATGAGAAGTAATTACTGAAAATACTAAAATTAGTAGTTAGTAAATAAAAAATAATGCTTGCTGCGACTACTAAAAAACAGTAAATTGCTATGGTGTTATACCTGCGATTAAAATTTATTCTCAAAATAATCACTCCTTATCGTATGAAGATAGCTCATCACTCACCTCAAGCCATGACATATAGAGCTCATCCACAAGGTTTTTGGTTTGCTCTATAGACTCACATGCTTCATTTAGTTTTTTATAATCGGACAAATATTCCTCAGTGGTAACCGACACTTCAAGGGCTGAAATTATATTTTCATTATCCTTAATTTCGACTTCCAATCGGCTCTTTTCTGCTCTTAAATGTGCAATTCTACTGCGCATTTCTTTGCTTTTAACATATTTTGTTTTATTCTCGGATAAGTCCGTGTTTTCGCTTTGATTATCCGATTTTACAGCAGAGGCGGAGGATATGCTGTGTTTATTTTGCTCTGTTAAATAATCATTATAATTGCCATTATACACAAGTATGCCATTTTGGGTGAATTCCACAATCTTGCTTGGAACCTTACTGAGTAAATATCTATCATGTGATATAATAAGCAAGGTGCCGCCGAAATCACACAGAGCTCTATCAAGGACTTCCTTAGTGGCCAAATCAAGATGGTTTGTAGGCTCGTCCATTATTAACACATTGCCTTTCTCCATGGACATTATCGCAAATTTAAGCTTTGCACGCTCACCGCCGGATAAACTACCAACAGTTTTATAAGAATGTTCACCACTGATGAGAACACTGCCTAATACAGATCTAATTTTATGTTCAAATGTAGTGGGGAAGCGGTCCCAAAGTTCATCAAGGGCAGTTTTCTCCATGTTGAGTTTGCTGTTTTCCTGTTCAAAATATGAAATTTTTGTGTGTTTGCCCCACTCGATTTCACCGCTTTCATACGGTATTAAATCCTGTATCACTTTTAAAAGGGAAGACTTACCAATTCCATTTTCCCCTATAATAGCAATTTTCTCACCTTTAAAAACATGGAAATTAAACTTTTTAAACAATTCCTTTTTATTGGCTCCCTCGCCCACGGACAAATCCAAATCAGCAATATCTAAAACATCTTTTACAGGCTCTCTATCATACTCAAATATTAGCTTTGCAGGCTTGGGGTTACTGCTTGGCTTATCTATGATGTCCATGCGCTCAATGGCTTTTTGTTTGCTCTTTGCACTTTTAGCAGTGGAGGCACGCACCATGTTTTTGGCAACATATTCTTCGAGTTTCTTTATTTCTTCTACTTGCTCATTATGCTCTTTAAGCTGTCTAAGGCGAGCTTCCTCTTTGAGGGTTAGAAATTTTGTGTAATTGCCTTTATAGGTTGTTAGTTCACCGTATTCCAAATCCCATATATGATCTGTTAAAGCGTCTAAGAAAAATCTGTCATGGGAGACTATCAAAATTGCTCCCTTATAGGATTTTAGATAGTCCTCAAGCCATATTAAAGCCTTAAAATCAAGGTGATTTGTAGGTTCATCAAGTATGAGTAAACTCGGACGCTCTATCAAAAGCTTACAAAGGGCAAGTCTTGTTTTTTCGCCACCGCTTAAAAGCTTTATGGGAGTGTCCTTTGGCTTATCCATAAAGCCCATACCGTTTAAAACAATATTAATTTTTACATCAATATTATAAGCGTCATTCGCAGCAATAATTCTTTCGCATTTTTCATGCTCATTTACAAGTGAAAGATAATCGGCGGATAAATGGTCGGAGATCTTCGACATTTCATCTTCGATGACGGTTTTCTTCTCCAAAGCTTTATTAGCATCACTAAAGACATTTTGTAGTTCTGAATAAATTGTATTCTCTACATTAAGTCCGCTATTCTGCTTTAAAAAACCAATGGTTGCATGCCGATTAACTTCTTTGCTACCGCTTTCAAACTCAAGCGAGCTGCATATTATATTTAGCAAAGTGGTTTTACCTGCACCATTAATTCCAATAAGCCCTATTCGGTCGTTATCTTCAATTTTTGCTGTGATGTTTTTAAGTATATGGTTTGCACCATAGTACTTATTTAATTTTTCTAAAGAGAGTATCATATTTACCTCAGATTATTTTGAGAGTATGTCGGCAACATAAAGACCATTTGCCGCGGCTTGCGAGAGTGAACGAGTAAATCCTGCGCCGTCACCCACCGCATAGATGCCATCACACCCTTTAAGCATGAAGTTTTCACTGTCGGGGCGAGCGGAGTAATATTTACATTCTATACCGTATAAAAGAGTGTTGTAATTTGCAGTACCCGGCGCAACTTTATCAAGTGCATAAAGAGTTTCTGTGATATTGTCAAGCTGTCTTTTAGGTATGCATAAACTTAAATCCCCTGGGACAGCAGATAGGGTGGGGGCAGTGGTGGACTGGCTTAAACGCTTTTCATCCGTTCTTCTGCCCTGCATTAAATCTCCTAAGCGCTGTACCATAACACTGCCACCGCTAATCAAATTAGCAAGCCCAGCTACATATCTCGCATACTCAATTGGCGATTTAAACGGTTCGGTAAAGCGTATGGTGGATAGGAGAGCAAAGTTTGAATTTTCAGTTTTACGGCTTTCATCCCTGTAAGAATGGCCATTTACAGTCAGCACTCCTGCAGTATTTTCAGTAACTACATTACCACGCTCATTAAAGCAAAACATTCTTGTGGTATCGCCATATTGTTTAGAGCGGTACCAGATTTTAGGCTCATATATTTTTTTGGAGAAATCTTCCCAAATAATTGAGGGAAGTTCAACACGCACACCAATATCCACTTGATTATTTGTCTGGGGAATTTTATTATTTTGGCACCACTCGGAGAAAAATCTACTGCCAAACCTACCCACGGCAAAAACTATTTTCTCACCTTTAATTTCATAGCTCTTACCTGAATTTACAGCTGATACAATATGGCTTTCTTTGTTTACATCGGTAACTGTTGTGTCGGTAAAAATATCGCATTTGCCCTCTAATGATTCAATGAGCTTTAGCATGGTGTTAAAATTTGCATCGGTGCCAAGGTGCTTAAGCTGTGCTTGGTTCATATGCAAATCATGCTGTAAGCAAAGCTTTTTAAGCTCATTATTTGGCATAAATCTCTCGGTGGTAGCACCAAATGATACAAGTAGTGAATCCGCCTGCTCAATGTAGGACATAACTGTCTGAGGAGGTATAAAATCTGTCAACCAACCGCCGTATTCGGTGGAGATAACATATTTTCCATCGGAAAATGCGCCAGCACCTGCCATTCCCTCCATTATAGCACAGGAGGGGCATTTAATGCATTTATTCACCTTTTTTGAAACTATGGGGCAATATCTGTCCTTTAACCTTTTTCCTTTTTCAAGTAGGCAGACATTTAAGTTTTTATTGTTTTCAAGCAGTCGGTACGCTGTCATCAGCCCACCGATTCCGCCACCAATTATTACAACATCATAATTTGTCTTGATATTCATTGTTTATTCCCTTTCTAAAGCAATTTTTTTTGCTCTGCTGCTTTTTCATACACTTTTAGCATATTATTTGCAAGAGTAGTAGCTCCACTTTCTAAAACAGAGGTTGCTACTTTTTTTCTAAGAGCTGAAAGTTCATCATGGGGCATATTGATTATATGTTCAATCCAATGTGCCATCTCCTGAGGGGTGTTGAAAACAAAGCCGTTTTCGCCGTTTATTACTTGATCTTCATTTAATTTATCTGTTAGCTGAAGCACGGGCAGACCTGTCGCCATTCCCTCAAGCATCGAAATAGAATTGGTGTCCGAGAGGGAAGCGGTAACATAGATATCGCAGGAGCCAAGATATGGGGGCAAATCATTGTGCTGTATAGCACCTGTGAAAGTAACTTTATCGGAAATGCCAAGCACAGCTGCTTGTTTCATCAAGGTGCGTTTCGCAGGGCCATCACCAATAATCACAAGATGAACATCCTTTTTTGAGGCCATACTCTCAGCCCAAAAACTAAGCAGTACATCAACACTTTTTTCAGCACCAAGCCTTCCAACGAAGCACGCTAAAGTAGCATTTTTAGGTATTTTGTATTTTTTTCTAAATTCAACCTTTTCATCATCTGAGATGTTCTCTTGATTAAACATATCAAGCTCAACTGCATTTGGCACAACATTAACCTCTTTATCCACGCCAACAAGCCTAAAATATTCTTCACATTTCTTAGATGGCCCTGTGAGTGCATCTGCTGCCTCGCCTAAGTATTTAAAATATCTATGTGCAAGTATTTTTCCAGCTGATAGAAACCTCTTAGGCACAATATAGTAGAGATACTCATCATACATTGTGTGTAGAGTGTACACCAAAGGCTTTTTAAGCTCCTGTGCAGCTCTCATGCCTGAAATGCCTATACCGAATTCTTGATGGATGTGGATAATATCGGGGTTAAAGCGTTTAATATATTTCTGACGGGAGGGGCTCATAGGAGGTGCAACGCCATAACTATAAAATTTTCGCATTCTTTTTGCAGGGCAAAATAATACACCGTCTTCTATTTTATGTCTGAAAATATTTGAGTCGGCAGTTACTATAAGCACTGTATGCCCCAATTTTTCAAGCCCGTCTTTTAGTAGTTTAACATGGGTTACTACACCATTTATATGGGGAAGGTATGTTTCGGTAAATAAAGCTATTCTCATTTTATAAACCTCAGTTTTTTAAAATAATATTTGTAGGAATTTCACCTGTAATCAAAGGGTAAAAATATTTTTAATATTTTTTGCAAATTAATTGCGAACACATTGACAATTATAACATATTTAAACATTGAATGGAAGCAATTGTATAAATAAAATATTCTAAATAAAGAATTATTTTATTTGAAATATTTGTATAAATAAAGTATAATATCAGTAATGAAATTAATTTGGAGGTAGTAAAAATGAGCGGTGAGAAAAAAAGAAAATATAGTGTTTCATTACAGAAGGTTATAGATGAATTCTCTCTTAATGTAATATATGTTCCAAAATCGCCTGAAGAGCTGATGATATACAGCCAAGCTCTAATAAGACCCGGTCTTATACTTGCAGGATATACCGAAGCATTTGATGGCACAAGGGTGCAAATACTTGGAAACGCCGAGATGATGTATCTTGCGACACTCAGCGAAGAAGTATTTGCCGAGCGTATAAACTCACTCTTTCACACACAACCACCACTAATAATTATCGGCAGAAGCCTTGAAGTGCCACCTCTTTTCATAGAGAAGGCAAAAGAATATGAGGTTCCACTATGTGTTTCCGATGAAGAAACACCATCTTTGGTTTCCTCACTTTTCGCATTTTTAAATCTACAACTCGCTCCACGCATAACCCAGCACGGAGTACTGCTTGAAGTTTATGGTCAGGGAGTGCTTATAACGGGTGAAAGCGGAGTAGGAAAGAGCGAAACAGGAATTGAGCTTATAAAAAGAGGGCATAGGCTGGTAGCTGACGATGCTGTTGAGATAAGAAAAGTGTCCGCTAAATCTTTGGTGGGAACAGCCCCAGATAATATACGACATTTCTTAGAGCTTCGTGGAATAGGGATAATAAATGCCAGACATATCTTCGGTATGGGCTCTGTTAAATTAACCGAAAAAATTGATTTAGTAATACAATTAGAGCTGTGGAGCAACGAAAAACAATATGACAGACTCGGAATAGACACCGAATACATAGACATACTCGGCATAAAAATACCACTCATGACCATACCAGTAAAACCCGGTAGAAACACGGCGGTAATTGTGGAGGTGGCAGCACTTAACCATAGGCAAAAACTCATGGGCTATAATGCTGCACAGGAGCTTTTAAACAATTTGGGTCTTGAGCAATAAATATTTTTAGTAGTAAAAACTGATTTTATTAACCGTAATGCAGGGTAAATTAAATCCAATAAATACTTAAATCAAGAGGTATCTATGAGGCAAAAATTAGCTGAAAACATTATAAACAACCTTATTTCTCACTGCGAGGCGGAGAGCATACCATTTAAGCTAAATGAACCACTTTCTTCCTATACTACCTTTAAAATAGGTGGGAGCTGTGATATGGCGGCTTTTCCGTCATCAATATCACAGATTAACTCTTTAATAAAGCATTGTGAAAAAGAAGAAATCAAATATCGAATTTTTGGCAAAGGTGCAAATCTGCTCATAAGTGATTATGGAATAAATGGCATTGTAATAATCACCGAAAAAAACTTTTCTAAAATCACAACTATTGACGAAACAACATTTAAAGCGGACGCAGGAGTAAGTATTTCGGCACTTTGTCGTTATGCATATGAAAATTCGCTCACAGGACTTGAATTTGCATGGGGAATTCCGGGTACATTTGGTGGAGCAATATACATGAACGCAGGCGCATATGGTGGGGAATTTAAAGATGTGATTTTATCTGCATCCTATATTGACGAAGATGGGAATTTTAAAACACTGAGCAATGAAGAATGTCACTTTAGCTATCGCCATTCATTTTATTCGGGTAAAAATTTATTCATTACGGGTGGAATTATCAAGCTAAATAAAGGTGAAAAAACCGAGATTAAAGCTCGTATGGATGAAGTACTTAAAAAGCGAAAAGATAAACAGCCATTAGAATTTCCAAG
>CAYJIJ010000011.1:0-45410 GCA_964370185.1 uncultured Oscillospiraceae bacterium | reverse complement strand
GTGGGTATGCTAATAATTGTGCGTATCATTGGTATAATCCTTGTGATGAAAATTGTTTTTTTGCTATTTTTATTTAGTAGGTCAGTGTATTTTAAAATTTTATCTTTGTATTTTGGCATGGTATTAAGATATTTTTCCCAAAGTGGAGTTCCCCATTTATAGCCAATGAAGTACAAGATTATACTTCCTAAAATCCCTCCCGCAGTGACAATCAGCACTGCAATTAAAAGGCTTTTGGATGTTGAAAATGTCCATATTCCCGCAGCTGGCATAATTACACCTGCTGGAAAACCTGGGAGATTAAGATGCTCTAAAAAAGAAATTGCAAATAAAATAAGTAGACCATAGTCATTTAATACTGCCATGATATATTCTGCATCCATTTAATCACATCCCCTCTCATCATCCATCTAATCTATGACTTTTTATTTTAGTAAAAGATTTATACTTATATTTATTATCTCAAAAACTTGGCTATTAATCAATTGCATTTTTCAAACTAAATATGAACAAAATTTAGTAGAACTGGCATATCTATTAAAATTAAATGCACTCTAACAGCAAAAAAAGACAAATTTCTTAATAAAATTGCATTATTTATATTGAACTCACTATCTTTTACTGCTATAATCAAATAGGCGTAAAATCAGTGTATAAATTTTGTTAAATTTTTCTTTTTTTGAAGGGAGCAATATATGGATTTTTTCTCGGTGGTAGAATTATTTGGTGGTCTGGCACTTTTTCTGTATGGTATGAATGTTTTAGGTACTGGGTTAGAAAAAATATCTGGGGGTCGTTTAGAAAAGATACTCGAAAATTTGACCAGCAATATTTTTAAAAGTATACTTTTTGGTGCTTTAGTAACAGCTGCAGTTCAGAGTTCTTCGGCGACTACTGTTATTGTAGTTGGTTTGGTTAACTCAAGGATTTTAAAATTAAACCAAGCAATTGGTGTAATTATGGGAGCTAATATTGGGACAACCATTACCGCCCATATACTAAGTTTGGCAGATATAAGCTCGGACAATTTTCTTTTAAGGCTTATTAAGCCCTCAACATTAGCGCCAGTAGCGGCAATTATAGGTATTCTTTTACTTTTGCTTGCTAAAAACAGTAAGAAGAAAAATTTCGGACAAATTCTACTTGCATTTGGCGTACTCTTTACAGGTATGTTTAATATGGAGGGTGCGGTGCACTCACTCAGAGATCACCCTGCTTTTGCAGAGATGTTTGCAAGTTTTTCAAACCCGATTGTCGGTGTTTTAGTTGGAGCAGGCGTAACTGCACTGATACAAAGCTCCTCAGCTTCTGTGGGTATACTCCAAGCACTCAGTACAACTGGGCAAATAACCTATTCCTCCGCTTTCCCTATTATCATGGGGCAGAATATCGGTACATGTATCACTCCTATTTTAGCAAGTATCGGTGCATCAAAAAATGCTAAACGCTCTGCTGTGGTACATTTATGCTTTAATATTATAGGCACAATGCTATTTTTAATGGTGACTTATGGGATACACTCTATAATGCCATTTTCATTCTGGGATACGGCAATTGATAGAAGTGGAATAGCAAACTTCCACACAATCTTTAATATCAGTGTAACATTATCATTTATTCCCTTTGTAAAGCTACTTGAAAAGCTCGCTATGTTCTTAATTAAGGACAATGAAGATGATTTAACAGAGTATGATATAACAGCAGTGCTTGATGAACGCTTTTTTGTTTCCCCCGGTCTTGCAATAAAGCATAGTAGAGATGCTGTAATCAAAATGGGTGAACTTGCAAAAGAAAACTTCCTCAATTCAGCTGCTATGATTAAAAAATTCGACAGCAGAACATTTGATATTTCCATGGAAATTGAAGATATTCTTGACACTTTAGAGGACAAATTAAATATATACTTATTAAATTTATCCCACAAAGATTTAACAGTTGCAGAGAGTAAAGAAGTATCACTACTTCTTCATATTATTGGTGAGTATGAAAGAATCGGTGACTATGCAATAAATATTTTAGAAGAGTCCGAAGTTTTGCACGAAAATAAAACGACTTTCTCCGAAAAGGCAATGGATGAGCTCAATGCAATGATGGATACTATAATTGAAATCATAGACATGGCAAATTCATGTTTTGTTAATAACGATCAAAATGTATGTATATATATAGAATCCCTTGAGGAAGTTGTTGATATAATTGAAGAGAGGCTAAAATCAAGGCATGTCGATAGGCTTAAAAGTGGAAAATGCGGTGTTGATTCGGCATTCCCCTTCATTGAAACTCTCTCTAACTTAGAAAGAATAGCAGACCACTGCTCCAACATCGGCTTATATATTGCGACATATGAGAATAATTCGGCTTCAAATTATATTAATATGCATTCATATGTTAAGGAAATGCAAAAAGTCAACGCAAGAGAATATGAAAATAGCCTTTTAGCATACAAAGAAAAATATCTACATCGTATCGACTAAGCATCATCTTTTTCTTTTAATTTCTAATATTAAAAATTAAGGTTCTATCCCAATTCTTGGGGTGAAATCCTATGGAGTGTATTCCCTCACCGCAGGCGAGGGAATACACTCTAACTTTTATTATAGGGTAAAATTAATTAAAGGTATTTCTTTTGCCACGGACAAAAGAAATACCTTTAAATTTTACTAAAGAAAAATAAAATGCTTTTTATAATAATTCCTCTACTTTATAAATCTCCATTCCCTCATTTTTACCCTTAAATTTTATATTGCTTCCTATTAGAGTAAATTTAACTCTGTCTTTTAGCATCTGTGCTGTTTTTCCATTTACTAAAATTTCTCCCGAGCCTGCTGTGGATTGAAGTCTTGCTGCTACATTCACAGTATCTCCTATTGCAGTGTAATCCATTCTGTTTGCAGAGCCAAAATTACCAACTACGGCAAATCCATAATTAATGCCAATTCCAAGCCCTACGGTTTGTTGATGATTTTCATAGCATTTAGCATCAATTAATTTTGACTTTTCTATCATCATCATTGCTGTACGGATGGATTTATAAAGTGCATCCTCTTGTTTAAGTGGTGCTCCCCAAAAAGCCATAACTGAATCGCCTATGAATTTATCCACCGTGCCTTCGTTTTCAAATACACAGTCACACATCATGCTTAAATATTCATTTAATATATCCGAAACATCTGCTACATCTATCTTTTCAGAAAGAGAGGTAAATCCTCTTATATCAGCAAACATTACCGCTATCTCAGTATTTTTGCCACCTAAGGTAAGATGCTCTTGCTCCTCATTAAGTAATTTTTCGACAATTTGTGGTGCTACATATCTTCTAAAGGTCTTTGTAATTTGACTTTTTTCCATTGTTGATTTTAAGTAGTTTAGCACTATTGAAATTACATAACAAATTGTAATAGATGTTGGCACATAATAGACATGGAATACAAAACCTAATTGCCACATCAAAAATACGAATAGAACCCAGCCACCACAAAATAGTAACCACGCAATTGTTGAATGCAGAGCATTTTTCTCATAAAAATAAATTAAAGCCAAAAATGTGATTGCAAACAGCATTATCAACTGTGGAAAATCTAAAACTTCTGTTTTTAAGTCGCCATTTATCAGTGCTGCTATTGCATTGGCTTGATATTCTACGCCATACATCTTTACTGCGTGTTCTATTGCTGTAAAGTACTCATCGTTCATTCCCAATGTATAGGGGCCGATTAACACTATCTTACCTGCAAATAAATCGGGGTCTAATTTACCATTAATTAAATCAGCTACTGAAAATCCATCACTGTACGAGCCAGGTTTTGATGTAAATGGAAGATACCATCTACTTTTTGAATCCGTAATAGGCTGCGAGGCCGCCTCTAATCCATTATAATCCATATATTCTTCATATATAACTTTACTAAATGAAGAATACTCTTCACCATCGGGCAAACTAACAGTCCAAATAACATGCCTTAGTATTGCATCTGTATCAAGCATTGCATTTAAAAATCCAGACTTCGATACATTGTCTAAAGCCTCAAATGGTTTTTCTACAAAGAGCACAGAATATTTGTCCATATAGAATTCGCCATTATCCAGTGTAATGAGTTCGTCTCCGAAAGTAATACTCGATGCTGTAACTACATTCCCCGCATTCGCCACTGCTGCTACAAGCTGCTCATCCATCTGTGCAGTACTTTCGCTTGTATACAATGCGTCTATTCCAATAACAGCTGGTGCTTTGCTTTCATCAGAGTTTAAGACATTTATTGCTTTTGCCATTACATCTCTTGGCCATGGCATTGCTCCATATTCTTCAAGTGCTTTTTCATCCATGCCTATGATGACAATTTCAGAATTTGGCGATTTGTGATTTTGATATAAAAAGTCAGAAATTCTGTTAGATGTAGGAATAAATACATCCCAACTCAAAATCCATGTAATTATGAGTGTGGCAATAAAAGATATAGCAATTCTAATTAAATTCTTCTTATTAAGTTTCATATAACCTCTATATTTTATTCATCATCTTCTTCGACTTCATCTCGTTCATCTTCTTCATCTTCTTCGTCTTCTCTTTTATCTATATTCTCTTCTACTTTTTCACTTTCATTACCATTTTCGTTTTGTTGGGTTTCATCATCATTATCATCATTGCTTTGTTGGATTTCATTATCATCGTTATCATCATTGCTTTGTTGGTCATCATTTTCCTGTTGTATTGAAGGAGGAGCGCTATTTTCTATTTCGTCTTCATCGTCTTCGTTTAAATCATCTAATTCATCATTGTCATCGCTATCATCGTCGTTGTCGCTGTCATCGTTATCGTTGTCATCGTTGTCATCATCGTTATCGTTGTCATCTTCATCGTCTGATTCTTCTCTATTAATTTGTTCTAATTTCTCTTCTTCCCACTCTTCTTGGGCATCTTCTAAAATTTCATCCATATCAAAATCATTGTATTCTAAAATATCTTTTTGTAGCTCTGCATCTTCGCTTATCACTACTTTTACAAATCCTGGGATATCATCCTCAGTTATTTCTGATATTGCAATGTGGTCATAATCATCCTCACTATCGTAAGATGCAATTTTTCCTGCTTCAAGCGCAGCTTCTGGGTAGAGATTATTATTTTTATCTTTAGAATTAACCGCAACTAATCCACTCAATATAGTTGTGGAGCTTATATATTCATCCTCTGCTTCTTCAGCAATCACATATCCCGATGTCCCTCTAATTCCTGTTATCATATTTGATGTTTGGATATTCATTGTTTCGTCGGCTTTTAAAGGCTCAGTCACATTAAAAAACAGTCTGCCAGTTGTAAGTGTTATTAAAAGATGCTTTCCATCATTCTCTATAGAACTTTCAGAGAGTCCATCTAATTTTATAGCTTTGCTGTCATCAAGGCTGATATAGGCATATGCCGAGGAAGCTGTTTTCACCTGATAGCCGGTTTGAAGTTTCATTCCTTCAGTCGGTTCAATTTCTTCTCCGCTTTCATTAATAATCTCGATATCTCCCCCATACTCTTCAAGACGCATTATATCGGCAGTGGCGCTTTCAACATTCACCGCTTCTGAGGAAGTTTCTCCTTGTTCACTGCTGACAGGTGCACTGCAGGAAGTTGTAATTAACATAAATGCTACTAAAGCTACCATTGTTTTTAGCTGTTCTCTAATCTTTTTCATTTTTTCACCAACACTTTCTTTTCGTTTGTTAGTTTGCGATAGAATATTTCATACGCTCTAATCATCCCATACTTTACTGCTTTTAAACAAACTAAATAATTTACTGTCTAATTTTCCCTCTTCTACCATTTCATCCATAATCTCTATAACCTTATTTATCGGTGTTGGCTTTTTATATGGTCTATCTTTCGCTGAAAGCCCATCAAAAACATCAATAATGGTCAATAGTCTGGTTGGAATGTCAATTTCATCACCGCTCAGTTTTTTAGGATAGCCGCTACCGTCTAAAAATTCATGGTGATTACTTGCCCATATTGGCACTTTGGTATATTCATGCTTAAATTTCATTTTTTCGAGTATCTGCTCAGTCATTGAAACATGGCCTTGGATAATTTTTCTCTCATTTGGAGTTAGTGTGCCTTTTACTATTGATAAATCTTCAATTTCATCATCTGTAAACCATTTTTTCACCTCTAAATTTTCGTCGATATATGTTTTCTCTTTGAGCTTTTCAACCTCTAAAAGTATGTCGTTATCCAAGAATGATTTAGTATTTACTTTATTTATAAATGATTTCACTCTCTCGACTTCCTCAATTTGTGGGGAGTAATCCTCGCCTTTTCTCAGGCAGTTGAGTTTAATTGAAAGTGATATTATTTTGAGCCTATCCATAACTCTTTCAAGCTTTGTGCTCAGTCTTGTTTCCTTATCCATTACAGAAAGCGGTGTGGTGAGCTTTCCTATGTCATGCAGCCAAATGCTCATATAAAAAAGCTGTGTATCTTCTTCAGAGAAATTAATATAACTGTCAGGATTTTGAGAAAGCCAGTTCATAAACCTTTTAGCATACTTATCCATATTTGCTGTATGGGAAACATTATATGGAGTCCTTAAATATATAACTTGTGCGAAAGTCTTAACAATTGACTCCATTAGCTCTTTGATTTCAAGGGTATAGTTCATATTCGTAAGCTTAATAGCCGCTTGCGAAGCAATTGCCATTAAAATCATTTCACTTTTTTTACTGAAAGCGATAATTTCTCCCTCGGCGTTTTGAGCATTTAAAAGTTGCAATACTCCTATCGTATTTCCTTTATCATCCTTCATGGGAATAACCATCATGGATTTTGTTTTATAATTTGTTAGTTTATCATAATTTTGAGGGCCTGAAAAATCAAAAAGCTCACTGCTATACACATCGGCAATATTAACCGCTTTGTTTTCAAGCACGGAATATGCACACACATTTGACTTAAACATCTGAACGGGCGGAAGATTGATTTTATCTTTTTTGCCCCCTTTTTTAATGTTTAACGACTTTGTTATCATAAATTTAAACTCTAATTTGTTATCATTTAGAATATACAGTGTTCCAGCATCGCAATTGGTTACTTCGAGTGCATTATTTAAGATTTTTTCAAGGAGTAAATCCCCATCATTTTCGGAGGAAGTAGTAATAAAAATTTCAAGTATTTTTTTAATCTCTTCATTAATCATAAAACTACTATCTCCCCTTTCTTTGCAAAAGAATAATTTGGATATTTCAGTTTAAGCTCCTTTTCGCATTTAAGAAGATATTCATCCGTGCTGTAAGGGTCGTGATGAAATATACAAAGCTTTTTGCAATTTGCTTTTTGTGAAAGAATTGCCGCATCCTGCCATGAAGAATGTCCATAACCAATTTTATGTTTTATTTCTTCTTTAGAGTACTGCCCATCAAATATAATTAAGTCCGCATTTTTCGAAAAATTTATAAGTGGATCAATATTATCATCTAAAATTTCGTAATCGGTTGCATATATTAGTGATTTTTGATTATGAAGAAGTTTAAAAACTGAAGAGCCGCCTGGATGATTTCCATTTATTGATTTTATAGAAAAATCACCTATTATAACTTCTTCACTTAACTCATGAAATATTACTTTTGCTTTAAATGCCTCACATCCAACAGGCCATATAGGCGGTGACATAAGCTTATTTATCTGATCTTTAATCGTAAGATTATTTCTACTAACTCCATATATATTAACAGTAAATTCTGTATTAAACATTATATCGCAAACCATTAATCCCATAATATGGTCAAAATGTGCGTGTGAAATAAATATGTGTAAATTTTTCTCTTCTTTTGTAAAATCAATATATTTAGATATATTCATAAACCCGCTACCAGCATCAAAAATAATATTTTCTTTCTTATCTTTTACTAAAGTAGAAATGGTTGCGCCGCCATATATATTGTATTCCTCAGAATCCACTGCGATGGAGCCCCTTGTGCCCATAAACTGTATTTCTAAGCTCGCCACTGAAGCTTCCCCCTTTGTTCTCTATTTATTTAATGATTTTAAATAGTGTTTTATTGCATATAAAAAAATTTTTATATTGTTTTTTTGCAATTTGATTATATAAACTATTATAACAAATAAAAGCTTCTACACACAAGTTTTTTCACTAAATAATCTATATTAAATCGAATATTTGTCTATTATGTCGAAATAGCTTGACCCAAACTCTCGGTTGATTTATACTAAAAGAGTAGCTAAAACCAAAATAAGGAGTTTTTTTATGCAAACAAGTAATTTAAAGCTTATTAAGCGATTCATGCATTATTATAAACCACACAAAAAACTATTTTTCATTGATATGCTCTCATCATTTTCTGTTGCCGCTCTTGGGTTAACTTTTCCTTTGATAACACAGCGAATTGTAAATGTAACAATCCCTGAGAAAAATCTTAATGAACTTTTCCTCTTAGCAATTTTATTAGTTTTGATATATATGTTTGTTGCCCTATTTACTTACATTGTAAACTATCATGGTCATGTGATGGGAGTAAAAATTGAAGCCGATATCAGAAAAGATTTGTTTTCACATCTTCAAAAACTCTCTTTCAGATATTATGACAATAATCGAACCGGTCAAATTTTGTCAAAACTTTTAAGTGATTTATTCGACATAACAGAGCTTGCTCACCACGGCCCTGAAGATATATTTATATCGGGAGTGATGTTTATAGGCTCAGCTGCCATACTTTTCAACATAGAATGGCGATTAACACTTTGTATAATAATAATGTTACCGATTTTTATATGGTTTGCAAGCACTAAGAGAAAGAAAATGCGAAAAGCTTTTAGAGAGGTAAAAGCACAAATTGCAGATGTAAATTCGCAGCTTGAAAACAGCATAAGCGGCATCAGAGTTTCGCAGTCATTTAACAATGAACATTTTGAGATCGAGAAATTTTCTAAGGGCAATGAACTTTTTAAAAATGCAAAATCTTCTGCATTTAAAGCCATGGGCGGTTTTATGAGCGGCATGGGTTTCCTCGCTAATATTACCAATGTTACTGTTTTGATTGTGGGGGCAATCTGCATTTACTATAATACTATGAATCTTTCTGATTTACTTGTATTCATGCTCTATATAAATTTAATACTTCAACCCATTGCACGTCTTACAAATTTCACACAGCAGTTTGAGCAAGGCATGAGTGGTTTTAGAAGATTTTTAGAGGTAATGGATACACTCCCTGAAATAGCAGACAAAAAAAATGCAAAAACTCTCACCGATGTTAAAGGTGAAATAGTATTTGATAATGTAACTTTTAAGTACAATCAAGATGAAGAAGTGCTAAATAATATATCTTTTTCGATACCTGCTGGCAAAACTGTTGCTTTAGTAGGGCCATCGGGGGGCGGGAAAACTACTGTCTGTCAGCTAATACCACGCTTTTACGAATGTATCGAAGGCGGTGTAACAATTGATGGCACAGATGTGAGAGATATCACTTTAAACAGCCTTAGGGATGCCGTGGGTATAGTACAACAAGATGTATTTTTATTCTCTGGCACTATTATGGATAATATAAGGTATGGGGATGTTAATGCATCTATGGAGGATGTTATAACAGCGGCAAAAAGGGCTAAAGTTCACGATTTTATTATGAGTTGCCCCGAGGAATACGAAACAAATGTTGGAGAAAAAGGAATAAGGTTATCAGGTGGTCAAAAGCAAAGAATAAGCATTGCAAGGGCATTTCTAAAAAATCCACCAATTATGATACTCGATGAAGCCACCTCTGCACTCGATAACGAAACCGAAGCAAAAGTTCAGCAGTCGCTTAACGAGCTTGCTCAAAACCGAACCACACTTGTAATTGCTCATAGGCTATCCACGGTTAAAAATGCAGATACAATAATTGTGCTCACAAAGGATGGAGTTGCAGAAAAAGGTAGTCATGAAGAATTGTATGCTATGAATGGTATTTATACAGGGCTATATGATATACAGTTTAAGCTTGCAGAGCCTGATTTATATTAAATTCGGTATTATTTTACCCCCTTATCCCTCGTTGATAGCGAAGGATAAGGGGGCATTATATTTATTGTAAATAGTAGTATTAATATTCCTAAATCAATTATATCTATATTACAGACACCTCGACTAAATTTGTGTGCTGTGGATTTGCTTTAGCAAAAGGTGTGGGTATTTGTGAGGTGAGTACATTTATAGAACCACCCTTATCGGCTCCGTCTTTATCGGGTGCATACCACGCACCTTGTGAAAGTGCTACTACCCCTTTTACAATTTTATCGGTAATATTTACGGGGATTTCAATTTTACCCCTGTGGTTATGTACAAGCACATTTTGTCCCTGTGTGATACCTCGCTCTTTTGCATCTTCTGGGTTAATCCAAAGTGCCTGTGGGTCTATTTTATGCATATCCGTATTACTGTCATGTATTGTGTGACAGCGCCTTTTAGTGTGCCATCCAATAAGTTGCAGTGGGTATTTTTTACTCAGTGGGTCTTCATGGCCTTCTTTTGCTGGGACATACATTGGAATTGGTGGCACAAATTCTTTATGCTCCTGATTATATATTCTCTCGGAAAAAATTTCAATTTTACCACTTGGGGTTGGAAATGGATTATTTTCAGGGTCTTCGATTTGTGGCTTTAGTGAAACTACATTCTTGCTTTCGGGGTATATGTGAATTCCCCTGCGTTTAAATTCCTCGTATTCTGGGAGCTCGGGATTTTTTTCTCTGAGCTGATTATAGCTTTCGCTCAGCCATTCATGCATTGTGTATTTCCCCTTGGTAAACTCCTCTTTTAGTCCAAGTCTTTCAGATAAGTCCACCAGCCAATCAAATTCAAATCGACATTCCCCTATTGGCTCGATTACTTTGTTGTTAAACCCGAAATAATCCGCATTCTGCCAGCCGTAGGTGATGTTTTCTGTTTCAAACATCGAAGTGCCTGGGAGGACAATGTCGGAATATTTTGCACTGGCTGTCATAAATAAATCAGAAGTAACTATAAACTCACATTTGCTTGTGTCTTTTAATATTTCCGCAGTTTTGTTTATATCACTGTGTTGGTTTATAAGAGTATTTCCTGCAAGGTTTATTATCATCTTTATATTGCTCTCAAGCTTTTCGCCTCCCGTGATACCGTCAAGTGATGTTAGCTCGGTGCCACGCTCAATAGCCTCAGTCCATAAGAATGTTGGTATTGCCATCTTGTGTGGATTTTGGCAGTAAGGAAGTCCTGGTACAGGTGGTGTTTTAATAACCCCTATTCCACCTGCCCAGCCACCCGAGACACCTACATTACCAGTAAGACATGCAAGCATTATAGCGCCCCTTGTTGCCTGCTCCCCGTTGCCATGGCGCTGTATTCCATATCCCGGTATTAGTGCGGCAGGTTTTGAAGTTGCATATTTTCTTGCGAGACGGATAATGTCCTCGGCTGGTATTCCTGTGATTTTTTCGCCCCATGCTGGAGTTTTTGGAGTATTATCGGCTTCACCACGCAGGTAAGCGAAATAGTTTAGACTCTTATCAACACCCTCTGGCATAGTATTTTCATCAAAGCCTATGCAGTATTTTTCAGTAAAGTTTTTATCATACAAATTTTCAGTGTAAATTACATATGCCATTGCATCACATAGTGCGGCATCTGTGGCAGGTCTTATCGGCATCCACTCGGATGAAAGCTGTGATATTGTATCACTTTTTCTTGGGTCAACCCCTACTATTTCTATTCCTTTTTCCTTAGCTTTTTTAAGATAGTACATTAGATTGCGATTAAATCCTGTTTCCGAAGGATTGTGACCAAGCAGAATAATCATTTCTGAGTCAAGTATAGTGTCAAAGCTATTTCCAACAAAATAAGTGCCGTACAAATAAGGGGTGGTATAGGCTACACATGCACTGCTGTAAGAATTGTAGTACTCGAGGTATCCGCCGTCCGCCGAGAGAAGTCTTGTGATTAAGTCGGTACCACGGAGTAAGCCACCCACACCTGTAGCATATACGGAATATCTTGAGCCCACACCGTATGTATCTCTAATTCTAATCCATTCTGAGGCAATTATGTCGAGTGCTTCCTCCCAGCTTATTCTCTCAAACTCACCACTGCCACGCTCTCCCACTCTTTTTAGTGGGTGGGTTAGCCTATTTTCACTCAGGAAAGTTTTGTGATAATTCATTCCTTTTACACAAGCAGTAAGTGCAGGTCTATCGCCTGCTTCACTCTGCGTTTCTGTTGATATTTTAACCACTTTGCCGTCTTTTCGATGTGCTCTAATAATACATCGCCCACCGCAATTATTCCATCCAGTAGTAGGTATTACCTCAGCACCATTTTCATCAATTTTCCACATGCAAATTCACATCCAATTCTTATATTTTAGATACTATACTTAATGATTTTACCATTTTAAAAATTTTTTAGCAAATAAATGCAATAGCTAAATATAATTTTTGTGATAATAAACATACACTTATTATAAATTTATCACTATTGACAAGTTGAAATTGCACGTATTTATTTCGTAGTGCTTATAAAAATACAAATTTTGTCGATAGAATATGTAAAATAATATTTGTGTTATCTATAAGTCACTATTTTTTTACTTGGGAGGTATATTATGAAAATAAACAGTGATACATATGCAAAATCGCAAAATAAATATGATAAAGCATTTGCCGAAGAGTATACAATTCGCTCATCTTCAAATATTTCCTCAGATATATATGATAAAGATCCTTCTTTAGAGGAGCAAATCGGAGTACTTGAAAAATATTTGCAAGAGAAGAGGGCTGCACTTGATGCATTTAATGAGCTCGAGACATATAAAACAGATTTAGAGGCTTCGCAAAATGAAATTGAGGGTGCCACTAAGATGTTTGATATACTTCTTAAATGTATGAAAATTGCCGCAAGGCTAATTAGTGGAGACAGAGTGCCTGCACAGGATGAAAAACTTTTAATGGAAAATTATCCCGACATCTATTCGGCAGCAAAAACTTTAGGCTCACAGCAAGAAAAAGGTAAAGAGCATGATACACTAATCGAGGAAGAAGAGGAAGAAAACGCTTCCCTAAGTGACATTTCAGATTCAGAAAGCAGTGTGAAAAAGGGGCTTGTGGAGTCAATAGAACAAATTGAAGCTGCAATAGCTGAAATTCAAAGCTCTTAGGCATAGTTTATTCTGCCTTTTGACATTAATACAATATTAAATTAAGGGATTTCTCATCTGCATTAGGCAGGGAGAAATCCCTTAAATTTGTATTATTTATTTTAGCTACAATATAGAGAGGTGCTAATGCTGAGATACGCATTCTAATTTATTTTGATTTATTTAGTATTGCATTTGCTCTGTCTATTTCAATATCCGACTCGTCCGCATATGTAGATTCAATCAGCTTAAGAATGTCTTGCATTTTACTATCAATTGCGGAGATGCTTTCTGCACAATATTTTAACTCATCATAAATTATGTCGGCATTTTGTATCTTCTTTTTATATCTCATCTCATATTCAAGGCTTGCCCAGAAATCCATTGCAATGGTTCTAAACTGCACTTCCACCCTTACAATTCTCTTTTCATCCGAAAGAAATATAGGGAGCGCTAAAATAAGATGTACGCTTCTATATCCATTTGGTTTAGGGTTTTTCACATAATCTTTAATTGTGATAAGCTCAATATCATCCTGTTTTGTGAGCATATCAATCAGGCTGTAAATGTCCCTATTAAATGAACAGATTACTCTTATTCCCGCCACATCATCAAGTGTATTGGCAATATTCTCAACTGAATTATCTTTTCCAAGCCTGGAAAGCTTCTCTTCGATACTTGTAGGCCTTTTAATGCGTGTTTGTATTGAATGTATTGGATTTCTTCTGTGTAAAATTGAAAATTCTTTGTCAAGCACACGGAGTTTTGTTTCCATTTCTATAAGGACACACTCATACCACATCATGAGCTTTAAAAATTTTCTTGCATCTTTTTTCTTTATCGGTGCTTCTGTGTTTGGTACTAAATCTTGAACATCAAGCCCCATTTTTTACCTCCAAATTTGCATTGTGTTTTTCAGTAAATCTGTTATTTGATTTCTTGGTTTAATTATAAACTATTTTCACCATTTATTCAACATTATCAAAGTAAAAATTCAACTGTTTTTTATATTTTGCGAAAACATATGCGCCAATAAACATTGTTAGCAAATCAGAAAATGGCTGTGCGTAATAAATAAAACCTATTCCTCCGACTATACAAAACAAAAATTGTAATGGTACATAGAGAAGCCCTTGTCTTATTGAAGCTATTATTGCCCCACCTTTACCATTACCAGTTGCTTGGAATGTGATTGTAAGTAGTATTGTAAGCGAAACAAAAACAGCTGTGGCTCCATTAGCTCTAATAAATACCGAACCAATTTCAATGATATCCGCATTTTGTGTAAACATCCCCATAACAAAAGGTGCAAACAAGATGAGAATAGCCGATAGTGGAATTGTTAAAAATATCATTAATTTTTTGATAAAATAGTAGCATTCATAAAATCTTGCTTTGTTCTTTGAACCATATGCATATGAGGCAAGTGGCTGATATCCAAGTATTAGACCCATTACTATACTCTGTATTATCGTAAGCACTTTTAAAACAATTCCATATGCAGATTGTATGTTTTCACCCATGATTATATTATCAGCATAGGTAATTGCAGCGATATTAGTAACCGAAACTGCAACTGTGCTAAGTATTTGTGTCACTGCTACGGGTGCTCCGCTTTTAAGCACTTCAGAGTAGATTTTTTTAGAGGGCTTAAAATATTTAGGTTTTACCTCGGCAGTAGTTTTCCCTAAGAAAAAGTAGCCGCCAATATAAATAAAGCTTATTGCCTGTGCAAGGGTGGTGGCAAGTGATGCCCCCTCAATACCCATGTTAAGGCCATAGCCTCCAAGCTCAAACATAAAAAATGGGTCAAGAATAATATTTGCAATCGCACCAAGCCCAAGCGCTTTCATGGATAATGTTGCCCTTGCTTGTGCTCTTGCTTGATTGTTAAATGTTTGATTGGGAATGGAGAAAATAGCGCCCACATACATCCAACCACCATATTCTTTAGCTATTGGCATAACTGAATCCGTTGTGCCAAAAATTCTAAAAATTGGCTCCATAAATAAGAAGCCCATTGCCATAAATGCAACCCCCGCTATAAGCGCAGTATATATTATAGTAACGGCAATTCTATTTGCATACTCATTATTCTTCTCACCCATTGCCCTGCCTATTGCCGCCGCAGACCCTGCACCCAATACTTGCCCAAGTGCGCCCAAAAGTGCCATAATAGGAAATGCTACCGCAACTGCCGAAAGAGCCCTATCACTACCGAGCA
Organism: uncultured Oscillospiraceae bacterium; assembly: GCA_964370185.1. GTDB lineage: Bacteria > Bacillota > Clostridia > Oscillospirales > Ruminococcaceae > CAYJEQ01. The sequence goes on along the minus strand of CAYJIJ010000011.1, from coordinate 30,043 downwards.
TGCCAATAAAAAAAGTGTCTACTAAATTGTATATTGCCATTATTAGTGTTGATGCCATTGCAGGTATGCCTATTGTCATTACCGCTTTACCCACTGGCATTTCCCCAAGAATTTTTGTTTGTTGATTATTCATTTTACCTCCGATTTTATTAAGTGCCATTGTCACTTTTATTTAGACATAAAAACAATTATACACCTCTAAAAAAATTAAATCAATAGTTTAATGTATATTTGATAAGGTATAAATGAGTTTAACAGTGAGTAAATTTAGGGCTAAAAAATTCACTTGTCATTTTCCTTTGGTAGAAGACTATTATAGATTTTATTATCTTTTAAAATTTCTAAATCTTCAATATATTCTTCGTCGATTAATAGCGTTTCTAAATTAGGTAGGTTTTTTAGTGGAGCTATGCTTTTAATTGGATTTTCTACTAAATATAATGATTTAACACTCCTACATTCGCAAAGTAATTCTAAATTGCCTATTCCTGTATTACATAAGTCGAGCTCTGTGAGTGTTGTAAGCTCTTTAATCTCAGAAAAATTCTCTATCGGGTTATGTGATAAATCTAAATCTTCAAGTTCTTTTAAACTGCATATGGGTGCTATATCTTTAATATTGTTTGCGCTAAGATATAGAAATTTAAGCTTTGGCAGATGCTTTATGAATGATATATCGCTTATTCCTACTTGTGTAATTTCAAGTTCTGTCAATAAAGGGCAGTTAAGTAAAAAATTAAAATCACTTACACTACCTTTTGTATAGGAAAAAACTTCTAAATTCACGGCATATTCAAGACCTTTAAAGCTTCTTATTTTTTTAGCTTCCTTTTCATCAATGACTAAGCTTTTTATTTTTTGCATATCCGAAGTAAAAAGCGGATAGAATGAACGCCATCCGCTTTTCCCTATTTCTTTTCTTACTAATTTTTTAACTACTGCGTCCGCTATATCAACTTTAACAGCTTCATTCACCTAAGCTTTCCTCCCCTTGCCACTATTTCTCATCAATTAAATATGGGCTTATTTTAGCACCCACATCATAACTTAATAATGGTATATTCATGCTATGGTATGCTGCTTTAAGTTCTTCTATATATATCCAACTGCGATGTATTTGCTCCCAGTCTGAAAACCACCTGCTATCCGACTTTACAACTGCCGACAAAAGCCTTTCATACGCTTCAGGCGTATTTATCCTATATGCAGTAACACAGCTTTGGCAAAAATCCATTTCAGCGGATACAATATCATTATTTTCCCCAGGATTTTTGATATTAAAGCTTAAAGTTACACCTTCTTCGGGCTGAATTTTAAAGGTAAGTTTATTTCTAACAGATGATTTATCATTTTCTTTAAAAGTAATAACTACTTTCATCTCTCTATCGTCCAAGCATTTACCAGTCATTATATAGAACGGCACATCTTTCCAACGTGCATTATCTATATATAGTTTACATATTGCGAATGTTTCCGTATGTGAGTTTTCATCCACACCCTTTTCATTTGTATACCCTTTATAGCTACCAAGTAGTAAACTTTTTTCAATTTCATTCTTTTTTACACTTCGTAGTGCTTTTACCACATTTAGTTGGTTTTGTTTTATATCGCTGTCTAAAAGTGGTTCCTCCATTGCTATTAGACTTAGTATTTGAAAAAGGTGATTTTGAACCATGTCTTTGAGTGCGCCCGTTGCGTCGTAGTAATCACCCCTTGTTTCAATGCTTATTTTTTCCTTTGCAACAATCTCAACATGGGATATGCTTTCTTTATTCCAGCAGTTTTTAAATACCGTATTAGCGGTGCGGATAGTGAGGAGGTTTTGCACCATTTCTTTGCCTAAATAATGGTCTATACGATATATATTTTCTGCTCCGAAATTTTCTTCAAGATTTTCGCTGAGTTTTTTTGCTTCCTCTATTGTATCGCCAAAAGGTTTTTCGACGATTACTTTAGAATTACCTCGACAACGCAGTGAATTAATCCCATCGCTAATTTTGGGGAAGAATTTTGGGGCTACTGCTAAATAGAAAATGCTTTCCTTAATTTCATCTAAGCAAAAAAACTTTGAAAGCCCCTCATAATCGCTCAGATTATTAAAGTCCATTTTATAATAATAAATGAGATTTGAAAACACCGAAAATTTTTCTTCGGAAAATCCACTGTGCTTATATTCGATTAATTTTTCTTTTACAGATTTTTTATAATCATCGTCGCTGTAATCACGCCTACCAATAGCAATAATTCTGTCACTTTCATTTAAAGTGCCTTTTAAGTACATATTATACAGCGCAGGAAAAAGCTTACGGTAGGATAAATCACCCGTTGCCCCAAATATAGTGAAGTTTTTATTAATCTTCCCACTCATGATGAAATGCCCCCTCGCTATCTTTTCTCTCAAATGTATGTGCACCAAAAAAGTCCCTTTGTGCCGCTATTAAATTTGCTCCTAATTTAGGGCTTATGAGCTGCTCTATATACAGCAGTGCTGCGGAAAATGCTGGTATTGGGATGCCAGCAAGTGTAGCGGCGGCGTTTACGCTGCGCAAATCATTGAGATTTTCTTCTATTTCCGATTTAATTGCAGGATGAAGTAAGAAATTAGTCAAGTTTTTGTCTTCGAATAAATCCATAAGTTTATCGAGTAGTTTTGCCTGTATAATGCACCCTGCACGAAATATTGAGGCTATCTCTCTTAAATTTAAGTTAAATTCATATTCATTAGAGGAATTACCCATCAAATTAAATCCTTGAGCATATGCCACATATTTTGCTATTTTATATGCATTTTGAAGCTTTTTAACATCAATCTTGAGTGAGGAATTCATGGGACTGATGTTGATCTCTTTAAACTGCTCACGCTCGGTTGTGTTTGAGGACATCACCCTTGCTTGAACTGCCGCTCCTATTACGGAGATTATGCTTTGCCTTTCAGCGGCTTCTAAAATAGTCCATTGTCCCGTACCTTTTTGGCTTACTTTGTCCGCAATTGCATCAATGATGTCGCTTTGATCACTATCTTTTTCTCGTAAGATTTTTTCAGTGATTTCAATCGGATAACTTTGTAGATCGCTATTATTGTATTCTTTAAAAACTTCCGCCATTTCGGTATTGCTTAGTTTTAAGTGGGAACCCATTAACAAATAAAGCTCTGCAATAAGCTGCATATCGGCATATTCTATGCCATTATGCACCATCTTTACAAAATGCCCAGCACCTGCTCTGCCTATATATGCACAACAAGGGTCGCCATCTTTTTTTGCTGAAACTGCTTCAAGGTAGTCCTTTATTTTAGGGTATATTTCTTTTTTTCCCCCCGGCATAATACTTGGGCCGTGCAGTGCACCACTTTCACCTCCAGAAATCCCTACTCCAAAATAATATATACCCTTTTCGCTCAGTAAAGTATATCTTCTGTTAGTATCGGAGAAATGTGAATTTCCTCCATCCATGAGTATGTCCTCATTTGATAGTAGTGGCAATATTTTCAAGGTAAAGCTCTCGACCGCTTGGCCTGCAGGTAGCATCAGTATTATTTTTCTTGGCACTTCGAGTGAATTAACAAACTCTTCTAAAAATTCATATCCGCTAAATCCAGCTGTGTTTTCAGCGGATATATTCTGTGTTACTTTGTATGTGCGGTTAAATCCTGCGACTTTAAAGCCTTTGCTCACAAAATTGAGTGCTAATGCTCGACCCATTGTGCCAAGCCCAACAACACCAATTTGATTAACTGCTCTATCTTTCATATTTATGACCATTCCTTTCTACTAAAGGCACAAAACAACCATAAAAATGGTCATAAATGTGCCATGTTTTTCGGTTGTCAGGCTCGCCTGACGAGAAAAACGGTTTTTAAAATAGCTAAAGTTTGAAATTTATTTTCAAACTTCTATCTTCTTTTCAGTAAAATTAAATAACTGATATACATACAACTTCGGGAACTGCTTTTCTATCTAAAAATTCATAATTTCCATCGCTTTTACGGGATAAACATACTATTTCATTAGTAATTCTATTAGCAGATAAAATGTACTTATCCTCTAAAATATTAAGTACATCCCTTGGATGACTGCCATTTACCGAATAACTTGCTATAATCTTAGGGACATCATTTTTAATATCAACTAAAACTATTATATCCTCGTTTCGTACAGATACATAGAGTTTATCCATGTCACTGCTGAGGCGGACAGCTGCCGCTCCATCACGCTTAGGTGAGTTAAAGAGTGATATTTTATGCTGGATATCTAATTTGCCGTCACAAAGTGTAATTTTATATAAAAACCCACTGAGCTCACACGCAACATAGAGATAGTTACTATCTGACGAAATCACCCCATGACGTGGGCCGCTTCCAGCGGGTAATTTAATCTTTGAAATTCTATTAAAATTCTTATCTAAATAAATTATCTCATCAGTTATAAGACAGGGGATAATGAAATTTTCTCCTGTGATAATTACTTGATGACAGCCACAGCCTGCTTCAATTAGTAATTTTTTTATAAAAACGAGCTTATTCTCAATAAGCTTTAGATGGGTGATTGTCCCCTCATGATAGTTAGCAGTGAATATGTTCTCATTGTTAACTATGATATAGCATGAGGTTAACAATTCAAAGCTGATGCTATCAATTAAGCTTCCGTCCGTATTATATACTGCCACTCCAGAAGCTTTGTTATCACCATAAACAGTGAATAGCTTGTTATTATAGTAAGTTAAGTATTTTGGATTTTTTATCTTTGCAAATAAGGCAGTGCCAATAATTTTACCAGATAGTTCATCAAAATTAAAACTGTAAATACCCTCGCTTTTATCTGTTGTGTATGTTCCTAAAAAACCTTTAAGCATATTTTCCCTCATTTTGTCTTATTTTTCCTCTATGCTTATAATATCACATTTTAGTTTTAAATTGCATTAAGTAATGTTAAAGATGTATTTTTTTTGCTAACTGCACTATTTCTCAACTAAAAAAAGTCAAATTTAACAGTAAATCACTGCAAAATCTGACTTTGTTTTTTAATCAAACTGATAAACATACCTTATCTCGGTAAGCTCTTTACCACCTATATTTATAAGATATTCATCGCCATTTGGGATAAAATTATGCTTTTTATAAAACTTCCTTGCGAGATGGTTTTCTTCAAGCACCCATAAATAGAGATTATTAAATCCCTGTGATTTTAACTCACTTAAAGCATTATTAATAAGCGCGGTACCATATCCTCTTTTAGTGAAGTGCGGTAAAACATATAGCGATATAATCTCAGCAAAACCATGCATAGTAACATCCCTTGCAGGTGATATTGAGCTTGTAGCCACAATTTTCCCATTATCTTTTATCACAAAAGAAGTAGCGCGACCATATGTCAAAAAGCCTGTCCAGCGGTCATAGGGTATACTATTTAAATATTCATCTGGCATAATCCCTTTATAGGATTCTTTCCATGTAAGTGCATATAACTTGCTTACTTCTTCAGCCATATCGGGCGTAAATTTTAAAATTTTCATAAAACTGCCTCTATAAATTAATTAAAAATCATAATTGTTAACTTATATATTATTAAAGTTAACAATTATGATTTGCTATTTTGTCCCAATGTACGAATAGATTGGTTTTAAATTTATGGGAAGAAATTAAGTGTAATTTGCTTAATTTATCTGAATTTTTATTTGTTAACCATAATATTAAATTAGTTTACTTAAAATGTGTTGCATTTGTTATAGATAAAAGAAAATAATTTCAGCTCTTTTATTTCGCTTTCCTCACTAATGCACCCTTTGAGACTGGCTTATCATATGGAATTGAAATTTCAGACATCGGATGGCAGGACTCTTCGATAAAATTACCATCCTTATCCTTTATCCACTCTATTTCAAGCTCTATTGGCATTTTTTTAGGCTCAAGTATTTCTACTTTATCACCTTTATAAAATTTGTTGCGTTGCTCAAGTATTAGCTCGCCATCATTATAGGATTTAACATTAGCAATAATATCCCATTCTCTAACATAACCACCATTTTTATAGCACTGCCCATTTTCTGGTCTTCCATAAAAGAATCCTGTGCTGTACTCCCTATGGCTTACTTTTCTTGTTTCTTCTATTATCCAATCGGGGGTTTGATAACCATTTTTTTGTTCTGAATAAAGATCAACAGCATTTCTGTATGCATTAGTAACTACTGCTACATAATATGCAGATTTTGCTCTACCTTCAATCTTAAAAGAAGTAATTCCTGAATCGTAGAGCTCGTCTATATGCTCTATCATACATAAATCCTTTGCATTCATTATATAACTACCGCTTTCATCTTCGAATAAGGGATAGTATTCATTCGGTCTTTTCTCTTCAACGAGGTGGTATCCCCAACGGCAAGGCTGTGCACACTCTCCCCTATTTGCATCCCTACCTACCATGTACTGCGATATTAAACAGCGACCTGAAAAAGACATGCACATTGCACCATGCACAAACGCTTCTATTTCCAAACCCGCAGGTGTTTTTTCTCTGATTGTCTTAATATCACTGAGTGAAAGCTCCCTTGCAAGCACTACCCTTTTAGCTCCAAGCTCATACATTTCCCTCGCCGATAGATAGTTTACAATCCCTGCCTGTGTGGAAATATGTATATCGGTTTTAGGTGCGGCTTTTTTTGCAGCCATTAGCACCCCTACATCGGCTACAATAAGTGCATCAACACCTATTTCAGCCGCTGTGCTAAGAAATTCAGGTAGCTCTTCTACCTCTTCATTTGTGGGTAGAGTATTGCAAGTTAAATATATTCTAACATTATTCTCATGCGCGAGTTTTACTGCTGCGTCAAGCTCTTCCATCGAGAAATTTTGTGGATTTGCACGCATTCCAAAGCGCTTCCCACCGAGGTATACAGCATCAGCACCATATAATATTGCCGCCTTTAATCTTTCTGTATCACCTGCTGGTGATAATATTTCGGGTTTCATAAGTAAATCTCCTTTTGTTGTTGTGCGTTTCGATATTTTTTAGGATTAAAACTGAGCAGCCTAACACCTATAATCCATCAGTTTTTGGCTTGTATAGATTATAGGTGTCACCCTAATGCGGTTTATTTTTATAGTTAATTATCCGTTGCTATGCCCTGCGTCTCCCCAATTCTTGAGGCTGTTCTGTCGTTTGCAAGGTGTTCCTCGAAAGTTGTTGCGTAGTAATAAGTTCCTTCAACATCTGTTAGGAAGAAATAGTAATTTGTTTCACTCGGCATAAGTGCCGCTTCTATCGCAGCAAGTCCTGGGTTCGTTATCGGTGCCACAGGAAGCCCATTTGTTACATATGTGTTATATGCGTCGTATAAAGGCTGGTTTTCTTCGGTCATATATGGTTTAATGTCACTTTCAACATAGAAAATTGTAACATCGCATTGAAGTTTCGGATAGGTAGCTGGCGCATCTAAGCGATTGTGAAGCACGGAGGAAACGGCTCCCATTTGCTCTACTGCCGATGCCTCTTCTTGAATAATTGAAGCTAAGGTTATCAGTTCATCAAGACTCATTCCAAGCTCGCTTAGCATTGCATAATGCTCTTCAGTAAATCTTGCGTCAAAATTCGATAAAAACCTCTTTGCAACCTCTGTGGGATCCATGCCAATAAAGAATTCATAGGTATCGGGGAATACATAGCCCTCAAGTCTTCTAAATCTATGCTCATCTTCTGGAATACGTTGCATAAATTCATAATCAAACTCACCTGTATCAAGCACTTCAATAAATTCATCCGCATCACAAACTTCATTTTCTTCCAAAAGTGACGCCATCTCTTTTATTGTCATACCTTCATAAAATGTAATCTGCACTGTGCTCTTAACAGCATATTCCGTACTGAGTGCTGTGAAAATCTGGTCATACGACATATTCGAGTTTAGAATATATACACCCGGATTGAAATTGTCCCCTGCGCCTTGTACAGCGGCGTAAAGGCTGAATGTAAGTGGGGTGCTTATTACTCCGTTTTCATCGAGCGTACTTGTTATATCGGAAAAAGAGTCCCCCTCTTGAACTACAATTTCAATTTGTTGATTTTCTTGATTTAAACCTAAAAGATCCCCAGCACTATCTATTGCAAAAATTGCAAGAAAAAAACTAATGCCCACACAAATGGCACATATTGTTATTGCTCTGCCCCAAAGTAGTTTATATTTCTTTTTAATCTTTTTCTTTTTTGGGCGTTCGGTAGTGCTTTCACCTATATCCACTTTAAATCCCTCAATTGAAGTTGCATTTCTTTCATTTGTTGGTCTTTTGTTCATGATGTCCTCCTATGTCCTATGTAAAGCTTCTTCAGTTGCAATAAAATCAACCGCAATATCATATTTGCCCCTGTGTATCCTATCAATAAGGTTTTCAGCATATATTATGCCCACTTTTTTTCCGTCAAATTCCGAAAGAAATCTATCATAATAGCCTCCACCATACCCAAGCCTATATCCCTCGCTGTCATAAATGAGTGCGGGGATAATGCATATAGTGTCGGGCGAATTTACATATTTTTCATTTAATTCAGCTTTTGGTTCTAAAATTCCAAAGGAAGTTACATCAAGGTCATCGGTTGAAACAATTTTAATAAAATCCATATGCCCTTTTTTATCAACGCAACGTGGAATATAAACATTTTTATTCTGTTTAAACGCCTCTTTGATGATTAAATCAGTTCCAACTTCAATTTCAGTTGAAATATAGCACAGCAATGTTTTAGCATTCTTAAATGCTGGCATTGATGTGATAAATTCAGAGATTTTTTTATCCATATGGGCTTTTTCATCCGATTTTAATGACATTCTATAAGCTTTTATTTTTGCTCTAAGTTCCTTTTTATATGCTCTAATATCCATTCTATTGTTTTTATTCCTTTCAGCTAAATGTATATAAATTTTACATTTGAAGTGAGTCCCCTAAAATCTTTGCTCGCTCTTCACCTAAAAGCATTTCAACTAATTTCAGTGAAAAATCTATTGCTACACCAGGTCCTTTACCTGTGATGTATTTCCCATCAACAGTAACTCCGCCACCTGTATAATTAGAATCTGGGAGTTGTGTTTCAAAACCTGGATAACATGTAATGTTTTTGCCTTTACAAAGTCCCATTCTACCTAAAATAGACGGTGCAGCACATATGGCAGCAATGTATAAATCATATGCATCGCAGAGCTTTATAATATCTTTTACATATTCGCTTTTCTCTAAATTAAGAGCACCCGGCATACCTCCAGGTAGGACAATCATCTCAAGTCCTTTTGCAGTAGCTTCTTTATCTGTTATATCCGCCATAATAGTTATATGATGCGCACCAGTGATATTTTTAGAACCGACTCCAACTATTTTAACATCGAGTTCGGCACGTCGCAAAATATCAATGGTGGCAACGGCTTCTATTTCTTCAAATCCGTCTGCCAAAAATACATAAATCATAAAATTACCTCACTCTAATCAAGCACAAGAGAAATTACAGGGAAATTAGTGCTTTCATTTATATTAATTTTGTCATTTAAAATCTTAATCATGCCAAATGGGCGTTTCTCTAAATCATCTTTGGCAATATCACAAACAAGGGCACTTTCTTTATTATAATATTTTAGCGCTGTATATATAATTTGCTCTTTATATTTTTCCTCAGTACATATTTCTTTAATAAGTAAATGATCTTCCCTTGGGTAACAAACTACATATCCCTCACTAAAGGAAAGTACTGCTCCTGATTGAAACTGCGCTTCTATCTGCAAATAATCTAAAAATTCTTTCCGCCATTTTATATATGCACCCGACTTAGCAAGATAATTATTTCTTAAATCGCTATGCTTGGAAAATTTCATTTTAAAAGGTTTTAACTCGTAATTATTTACAATATTCTTTAGGTGGTATTCTTTAATGCTTCTGTAAAAAAAATCTTTATACCCACCTGCTTTGTAAAAATTAAAGAGTGATTTTTCTGCAGGTACTAAGCAGGTAAAATCGCCACCATCTTTTCTAATTTCCTCTTCTGCAAATAATGTAAGCTTGCGACTAATTCCCCGCCCTCTGTAAGACGGATGGGTGGAAACAGCGTAAATATATCTTCCATCGTACTCATAAGTCGTAGTTTGCAAAGCCGCTGGAAGTGCCATAAGCATCGACACCGCTCTGCCATCCTCTATTGCCATGTAGCAAAATTCCGGCTCGAAATAATTATTTAAAAAAGTATTAATATATTCTTCGCTATCACCAAAGACAGTTTTCCAAAGTTTAGTTATCTCTTCTCTATTCGAATAGCCTTTTATAAATTGCATAGCTCTTCCCCATTATTTTAGTGTGGCAATATATTTTTCCTCTATTATAAGTGGATAATAAGAAAGTTTGGATTTGCGCAGTCCTTCTTCTCCTAAATCATCTTCCCTGTTTATATAGGTAAAATCAGTGCATTTACTTTGAATAAATTGCTGATTTATCATTGGATATGCTCCCTGTATTTCATGGTATGCCTTTTCAATATGCACCACTGCGGTATCGCATCCTCTGGTAAAAGAAGCAACAGTATAAGCAATTACTTCGCCACCTTCTTCAAGTCTTAAAAGTCCACCTATAAGGCCGAGCTCAAAAAAATTATCCATGGAGCTTTTAATTGCCTGCGCTTCCTCTGTTAAGCTTTCGTCTTCGTGGCAATTCATACGGACACACCATTTCTTATTCATTTCGATACAATCTTTAATATTAAATTCATCTATATCTTCATAAACCCAATTGGGATTGACTGTTTTAAATTTATTTATGTGATTTCTCTTGGCATGAAGTTTTTTACCGGCGAGAGAATATAATTTTTCCATTTCATATATATAGTCAGCATTGTCTCTAAGTGGCTCAAAGTGAAATACATTTGGCATTACAGCTTCAAGCTCTGCTTTTGTTTCCTCGGTAAGGCTTCTTAGCACAAATTTTATATTTCTTGATTTAGCATCTTCTATAAGCTCATTTATTGCTTCTTTTAAGTCCCCTCTTCCTGCTGGGTAGAGGTAACTTTTCATTGTTTTACCCGAAATAAGCATATAAAAATCTTTGTATCTTGCAACTTCTGTATGGTAGCTGTTTCGCCAGTTGAAATTATTGGCAAATACATATTCGCTTCCTTTGTAATTGTTCATTGACATTAGTGAGTCCACCCACTCTTTGTCCGAAATTTCTATTGGTTTAAACTTTAGCATACAACCTCCCTTGTCGCTGTTTTATATAGATAATTATAATTCTATATTTATACTTTTGTATATGAGCATAAGAAATATTAACTACTAATTTTAATTACCTATTACTATTTTATATATTTGCTCATGTATATGCTCAGGGGAAAGTGGATTTTCACCCTCAAAGCACTTTACTAAATTCCAGTTTAATTCTTCAGCCGCATAAAGTGCCGCTTTGCGGCATATATGCATATATTCAAAATCCTTTTCAAGTATATCTTTTTTGCTTTCATCCCCATCATAACGCTTATTTAATAGCTTTTGTGTGATATCGGGGTGCATATCAAGATAAATAACCATATCCGGCTTTGGAATTGATAATTTAGTGTATTCGAAATCATTTATCCAAACAAGGAAATCCTGCCATTCTTCATTATCTAATCTGGACATTTGATGCACTATATTAGCGGTGGTGTATCTGTCTGTAAGAATAGTTGTCCCATTATTATATATATCTTTCCACTCGTTTAAATATGTTATATACCTGTCTGCGGCATAAAAGGTTGAAGCGGCATAGGGGTTTACTTTTTCATTGCTTCCCACCTGTCCGCTCAGATACATTTTTACAAGTGCAGAAGAGTCGCTTTTATAATTTGGAAAAGAACCTTTGTATACTGAGAGATTTTCAGATTTAAGCCTATTGTATAAAAGCTCAGTTTGAGTGGCTTTACCACTGCCGTCTATGCCCTCTATTACTATAAGTTTGCCCTGTTTTGTGCTGTTTAGCATCAAGCCACCTCCAAAAAATATAAAATACTAATAAAACTATTTATATTTATTTTCTATTTTAAATTTAAAAATAATTCTTTGTACTTTGCCCTTACATTTTGAATTTCTCCACAACTCATACTGCCCTCGGGACATTTTCCGCTAAGGCATTTAGGCCCTGCATTTTTAAATAAAGATGGTGCAACTTTCATTACTTCACAGAGCATTAAATCGGCTACCTCAAGTATTTCCCACTGTGCCCTATTGCAACAACGATGTGCAAAAAAATTAAGAAGACTCCTCGCATTCATTGTAACAATCATCTTTGTAGTGCAGGCATTTGGAAGCACAAATCTTGCATCTTCAATACCTTTTTTCTCCGCAGCACGCTTAGCCGACTTTTCCTCCATACCTTCCGAAAGAAATCGCTCTAAATGCTTTTCCTTTAATGTGTTTGCAAGAGTAATATAATCGCCATGTATCTTTTCCATTGCCTCTTCATATATGCTCAGTGCCTCGGGTATTTTGCTTATTTCAGGTGGGGTGATGTATTCAAACTTTTTCTCCCTTACATACCTTTGACTCTGCACACTGAATGATGCAATTCTATGCCTTGTAATTTGGGCGAGCAATGAACGTGATACGCCTTCTATTGCAAATGTGAAATTGGCATGTTCGATAGGGCTTGCATGTCCTATTTCAGAGAGCATTTCAACAAAGTCCGCCGCACTTTCCTCGGTTATGCGCTCTGTTAGCTCCGCTACCGACACTGGGCTATAACACAATTTTGCCGCCGCTGCAACTACTTGTTCGGGTGTTGGGGTATGAGTTAAAAGCAATACTTTAGGCATATTATATCATTCCTTTTAGTTTATTTTAAAAGCTCGTCCTCATCATTTCGCGAAATTATGCTGCACATAATGCACAGCACAAATTCGTGGATATAGACTATTAATTATCAGTTAAATCCTCAAGCTTTGGAGGAAAAAAGGCATCTGTTGGGAATTTAATCTTTTTAAATAATTCGCATGGGTCATCTATTCCCTGTGTTACACTTTCTTTGCCCGGTACACAGAAATCATATGCAGGTATCATTATCTGCACATATCTTTCAAGCTGTACAATTGTGAATAGGCCAAGCGTAATATAGACAGTCTTTTCAGGTCTTACGCCTGTGAAGCAACCTTCAAAGCTGTTGCAAACACAGTTTGGTATTTCGCAGATTGGCTCGGGGTAACAGTCGCATTTTTCCACCAATCTAACGGCTAAGCATACTGGGTCAACGCATTGCACACTCGCTTTGGGAAGCCCATTGTCTTGGCATCTTTCTTCTTGGCGACCACATTCCGAGGTAAATACGCGCACACTTCCCTCGCTACCATAGAGGATAACTTTCTTTGAAAAAATTGAAACACCTTTTACATTGACTGGAGGTGTAAGAGGGGTAGTGTATGCACTAAGTTTCACTTCAAAGAAGAAGGTGATATCCACTGAGTAGAAACCTTTGTTAAATGGTATCGACTCGACATCTAAGTATACATTTAAAATTTCACAGCCTTTTACTCTTACGCTTGTAGCACAGTCAATTATTTTTTGATCGCAATCGGTGAAATACACCTGCAAATCGTCTAAGCAATCCTTGTCGCTGCATGAATCGTAGATTCTTTTGGTATCAATGCAAACCGCTTCTTTAAAGCAGTTTGAACCTACTGCATTAACAGCACTTTCGTTGGGTACTGACATATAAAATCCCCCTAATAGTAGAATTTTGTGAAAGCAAAATAAAATAAGTATCACTATATTCTATGAGGATTTATTAAAAATGTTCTCACTTTTTATGAAAAAGTAAAATTTGCACTACATTTTTTATTGCAGGTAGCTTTAACCACTTGATATTTTTCTATACTTCCCCTACTTTAAGCAGGAGAAGTATAGGGGTTAATTTTATTTAGTTGTTTGCATGTTTAAGCTTTTTCAAGTTTTGCCATATTAGCCATTATTTTTTTTATGCCTTTTTCTCCGAAATCAATTTCTACAAGTTTATCATTTCCCATAGGGGTGATTTTAACTATTACACCACTACCAAATACTTTATGAACTACATTATCACCATTTGAGAAGCTAAATACAGCTTTTTCTTTTGAAAAAGACCCACTTACGCCGATTGATTTGCCAGCAGTAGGCGCCGATTTTGGTGAAGCGTAGGGGTTTTTGTCAACAATGCGCACTGTTTTATCTTCTATTTCGCAAACCTGAGCAGGAATTTCTTTTACAAAGCGGCTCATTTGGTTAACAGTGGTTTTGCCGTATAAAAGCCTTTGCCATGAACTCGTTATATGTAAACTTTTCTTTGCTCTTGTAATTCCAACATATGCAAGGCGTCTTTCTTCCTCTACCTCTTTAGGGTCGAAGTTAGATTGTGTGCCCGGGAATATCCCCTCTTCCATACCTGCGATAAAAACATTCTCAAATTCAAGGCCTTTTGCCGAGTGAAGTGTCATAAGTGTTACTGCATCTCCGGAAGTATCGGCTCTGTCAAGGTCGGTATAGAGTGCAATTTCTTCTAAGAACTCGGAGAGTGTCCCTTCTTCATTTTCCTTTTTGAAATTGCTTATATTGGATTTAAGTTCCATTACATTTTCAAGCCTATTCTGGCCTTCTATGCCTTGTGAATTTAAAAACTCTTCATAGCCACTATCTTTTAGTAGTTTGTCAAATAATTCTGTGATGGTATTGTTTTTCTTTTCAAATTCAATTAAATCATCTATCACTTTTGCAAATTCCATCAGTGGTTTTGATTTTTTCTGTATAGGTGCATACTCTTCTGACGATTTTATTACATCAAAAAGGCTCACACCTAAAGTATATGCAATTTCCTCACAGGTGGCAACAGTTGCGTCGCCAATTCCACGTTTGGGCTGATTTATTATCCTCTTAAGCCTTAATGTGTCGGCTGGGTTATTTATCACGCTTAGATATGCCACAATGTCTTTAATTTCAAGCCTCTCATAAAACTTTATACCGCCGAAAATTCTATACGGTATAGCACTTCTGAGCAGTACTTTTTCTATTGCATTCGATTGTGCGTTTAGTCGGTAGAGGACTGCATTTTCTCTAAAAGAACCGCCTGAAGCGATATGGTCTGAAATTCTATCGGCAATATATCTTCCCTCTTCAAACTCATCTTTTAGCTTTAAAATATTTATTTTATCGCCCACACCGTTGTCCGTCCATAGGTTTTTTCCTTTTCGCTCGGTGTTGTTTGCTATAACACTGTTTGCCGCATCAAGTATATTCTGTGTACAACGGTAGTTTTGCTCAAGTTTTATAACTGTTGCACCAGAAAACTGCTGTTCAAAACTTAAGATGTTCTCTATCGTGGCACCTCTGAATTTGTAAATACTTTGATCGTCATCGCCTACCACGCAGAGATTTTTATGCTCACCTGCAAGCAGCCCCACAAGTAGATACTGTGCATGGTTTGTGTCCTGATATTCGTCAACCATTATGTATTTATAGCGATTTCTGTATTTGTTTAAAACATCCTCATTATCTAAAAATAGTCTTACAGTATGGTAGATAATATCATCAAAATCCATCGCATTTGCCGCTTTAAGTCGTTTTGCATATTCAGTATATATTTTTGCCACCATCGACATCCTAAAGTCGGAGGCATACTCTTCCTCCGCCATTATAGGTGAAAGCATGCTGTCTTTAAATCTCCCTATCTGCGAAAGCGAAGAGCGCAGTGGCAACATTTTTTCATCAATATTTATGCTTTTATATATCTCTTTTAACACCTTTAGTGAATCATCAGTATCATAAATAGTAAAATTAGAAGTAAAGCCTACTTTTTCTCCCTCACGTCTAAGTATTCTAACGCATGTACTGTGGAAAGTAGACGCATTTATTTCGGATGCATCTTCACCGAGCATCATTGCAAGCCTTTCCCTTAGCTCATTTGCGGCTTTATTGGTAAAGGTAATTGCCAGTATATTATATGGCTTAACACCTTGCTCATTTGTAAAGCTTCTGAGCATATCTTTGTCCATACTGCCATTTTTCACTGCTAATTCTATATTTTCAATATCGGACATAGAAATATGCTCCGGCATATATGCACTGTGATATGCATTACCGAAATTCACCATATTCGCTATTCTGTTTACAAGTACGGTGGTTTTACCGCTACCTGCACCCGCAAGTATAAGGACGGGGCCTTTAACCTGCATAACCGCCTCAAGCTGCATGGGGTTCATCCTTTTAAAACAGCTTTCTATTGCCTTTTTCTTCACTGCCGTGTATTTCGAATATAATGAGTTATCCAAAGCTTCTACCTCTATTCTATATCATCAAACATTTCATAAAATCACTTACAGTTTATTCTACCACATTTTGCGACAAATTAAAACAATAAATACTAAAAAATATCTTATCTTACATAATCTTTTTATGTTTTACGAAATTTAAGGGCGTTTTCCTCGCCTTTAGCGGAGAAAACGCCCTTAAACATAAATGCACTTTGCATTTCTTAAAAATTATATGTTTGTTAGCCTATTTGCTTCAAGTTTTCTTATTTTTGAAGTGTTATGTGGGTTTATAAATGCTGATTTTATTGGGCTAAAGCTTCCTACAAGTGCAAATATACCAATCATAAATAGGTTTAGATTGTAGTCAGATCTCGCATCAACCAAGTCAACAATATCGGAAACTGCGGCAAATGCATCAAAGATGTTTTGGTCAAACTCCATTGCAATTGCAACTGCCCAATCCAGCCTATTTCCGAAAATAACCATTGCTGCCATTATCGCTATGGAAATCATCACACCCATTTTGCTCAATTTTCCGCCGAATTTCTCATACCCTTTTAGTGTACATACCGCCAAAATTACACCCGATATTGCCGCTACATATCCTAACTGACCGATTACCACTATCGAAAGCACACCAACAAGTGAGCCCAGTAGTGCGCCCACACTGCCAAAAACTACATTTTCAGATTTCTCCTGCATATCATCTGCATGATTTTGGATATTACCTGCAAAACTCGCATAGCAATTTTCACAAAGGTGCACACCCCTACCATTAATAGAATAGGCAGATAGTCCGCTTTCTGTTTCACATCCTGCACAGCATGTTTTATATCCATTTTCCCTTAGGAAATCCACTAAACCATCTATACCCATCTGTAGCTTTTCCATGGCACCCTTTTCAGTTACAGCTGCTGGCGCATTAAATACCATTAAGCCATTTTCATTAAAGTCCATAAGGAAAAGTCCATTTTTTGATTTTTTAAGCTCTTTAAAATCATTTTTATCCATATTTTTCATATGGTTTTTAAGCTTCATAAAAATTTGATATCCTGCATTCGCTGTTCTTAAAATACAGATGTCAAATCCCTTATACTGTCCAAAGGCCATTTTATTTACAGTGTCAAACTGCAAATGGTTTTGCTCAGCAAATTCGGTAAAGTACTTTGTTTTTGCAATCATAATTTGCTCCTTAGTAATAACATAAAATTAAAGAAAAAATTTATTTCTCCTTAATCAATTATACACATTGTATCAAAAAAGTCAATATTTTTGTGCATTATGCAGTATTAAGCCACATTTTGTAATAATCTTATAATACATAACCCACTTGAAAGGTGAAAAAAATTTGGTATAATGTTTATATTAATTGTAAATTGGAGGTTTATAAAATGTCTGTTACTCTTGAAGCTTTAATAAGCACCATCATAACCTTTTTGGCAACCAAAACTGCGCATATTCTTTTAGCACTTGTTGTGTTTGTAATCGGATATTTCATAATCAAGCGTTCGTCAAGGCTTATGAAAAATACGCTTGAAAGGCTCAAGGTAGATGCTTCTTTACATGCCTTTATCATTGCTTGTGTTCGTATTAGTGCAATTGTGCTTTTAGCTATAAGCTGTCTTGATATAAGCGGTTTAGTGGAAACTACTTCCCTTGTCACAGCCCTTGGTGCGGTTGGACTTGCAATTTCACTTGCAGTTAAAGATAGTCTTTCCAACTTAGCAGGCGGAATGATGATGCTTTTTTCAAAGCCGTTTGCAGTAGGTGATTATATTGACACCTGTGGACATGAGGGCAGTGTGAGTGAAGTGGGCGTGGTATATACTACTCTAAATACCATAGACAACAAAAGGGTGTATGTACCAAATGGGGATATTGCCAAATCGCTGATAGTTAATTACAGTGCCGAAAAAATTCGCAGGCTCGATATTATGTTTAGCATAGGATACAACGATGATTTTGAAAAAGCTAAGGAAATTATCTTGAGCATTGTTAAGAGAAGCAAATTATCACTAAATGAGCCTCAACCACCTTTTGTACGCATTGGTGAGCATGGAAGCAGTGCGATAGGTATTCTTAGTAGGACATGGGTGCTAAGCGATGATTATTGGGATTTAAAATTTTATTTACTCGAAGAAGTGAAAAAAGAATTTGACCTACAAGGCATCTCAATACCTTTTGATCAGCTCGATGTGCATATTGTAAAAGATATTCCCACAATATAATATTAAAAAATTATCGCCATATTCATCCATAATTATTGGAAGAATATGGCGATATTGTTTCGCTTTCGATTTTAAATATAATTGTAATTAGTGGTTGAGCTTTAGCTTTGGTCTTATTACTTTTATATAATATAAGACTACATTTGTAAGCGCTAAATCGTACACCACAAAGGTGACATTTGCAAGTATGAGCAAAATAATCATGCCATACTGCGCATATTCTCCCATTTCTTCTATGAGGTAGCTCATGCCAAATAAATTTATCGCAATGAAATATGCACCCACTACCGAAATATTAAACATAATTTGCTTAGCTAAAAGTTCAAGCCATTTAGGGCGAAGTCTTTCAAGCTTTGATTTAATTATCGGATAATACCCCAAGAACGCTATGAATATTAGTGCTGCTTCCCTATCGGGCACTATAAATGCTGATAAAATGGAAACAGCGATATATACAATAACCGCAGTTGTAAATCCATTTTCAATAACAACTGCAATGAGCACAGCACCTGCTATGGCAGGGAGTGCAAATGTAGCGAAAGGAAATATGCCTGTAAAAAACATTATTACAAGACAAAGTGCCGATGCCAAGCCGCCCACTGCCACCTGCCTGCTTTTTCTCAAATAGTTCGCCCTCCAATTTCTATAATCTGATAGATATAATTTAAAATAGGGGTTTAGATTTGCTTTGCAATATATAGGAATTTATATTATATGCTCTTATATACTTTTCCACCCCATGTCGAGGTGGAAAATAAATGCGAGTTTAAATTTTAACAGCAAGCTATAAGATCCCCACCGATACATTCACAGCAACAATCCGCACATATAAGTGTTGTGCAGACATCGCAACCACTGCACCCTCTTACAGCAGTTGTATTGTATCCACTTCCGCTTGGGTTTGCAGTTCTTCTCTGCCACTGAAGTTGTGAGAGTGCCATTTTATATTCAGTATTATTAGGGTTCATGCTGACAGCTTTTTGAAAATAGTTATAGGCTTCATTTATCCACCCTCTGCTATAAAAAATACTGCCTTTAAGGAAATGCCATTCTGCATTTCTGCCATTAGGCGAAACCCCATCGAGTATTTCTTCTGCTTCGGTAATTCTATTTTGTTGTATAAGGCGCCTTACATCGGCAAATTGGCTATTTGAGCTGTTATAACTACCACTATTTCCATAAGCGTTGTAACTCCCTGAATTACCGCCGTTTTTACGCTGATTCATAATGGTGTCATACGCTTCATTTATCTCTTTCATTTTTTCCGCTGCTAAGTCTGCAAGTGGGTTATTATTATAAGAATCAGGGTGATACTTTCTTGCAAGCTCCCTGTATGCTGACTTAATTTTTTCATCCGAATCACTTTGGGACACCCCAAGCACCTTATAAGGGTCGTTCATATTGATTGCTCCTTTTCATATTTTAGTCTGTTTACCATAGCTTTTAGACCAAAATAAATTATATTGTCCAGTATTTCTTTATTTCTAATAATCGGCAAGAGCTCATAAGCTTTAATAATCTCGGCAATATTCATATATAAATCGCCTTTTGACTCTTCTATGATTTCACTTTTAGCTTCTTCACCTATAAATTCTATTTTTTTAGAGAGGAGGAATGGATTATATTTTTTGTCTTTATAATCTTCTAATATATCATCGAGGGCATCGCACATATATACATATCTTCCTAAAAAATACCCCATTCTACCAAGTATGCGTGAATTTACTTCATCCTCGCTGATATGTGAAAACATCTGCTCAAGCGCCTTTGCTGTCGGCTCACAAGCCTTATCCACAACATCGCACTTAGATGATTCACAGAGATATTGCTCCTGCATTGTGTTTTTGAGTATTTCGTCGAACTCGGGAAGGTTTGCCGCCGCTTTCTTTCTTGCAGATGCCGCAAACGGTAGCAGTAGAATATATAGCAGCTTTTTATGGAGTGGTTCATCGGCTATATTATCCTTAATTTTATAATAGAGCATTATCATTGCAACATCCGATGCAAACTCTAAATCATTCTCAGCTTTACAGCAAAGTTTTTTCTTTAAGGGGTTAAACAGACATGCCTCTCTCTTAAATGTCTGCTCGCTATCACTGAGAGAAGTCTGCATAAGTGACAGAAATACAAAATCATAGCTCAAAGTAAATCTTGAAATAAAGCCATATCTTTTGCCCATTGTCTTACAAAGTCCGCAATAATACGCTTTATATAAATCATATTCAATCATTCTCATTTGAGGTTTGTGAGGGCATATATAACCAAACAGCGTATATTCCACCTTTTATGTTAGTATACTACTTTAACATTAATATTTTACACCAGTTAGTAATTTATTTCTTTAATAAAATATGAATATATCTACAATGTTTTATATCGAAACATGTTTTTCCTTTGTTTTGGGTAAAATTAATTAGTTAAATCAGTTATTTTATTGACTATTACAGAGTTTTTCTTTATAATAAGTAAATTGGTATTTACAAATATTTGAGGTGAAATATTATATGGATATTGTTACTTTACTCCTACTCTCAGTAGGGCTCGCTATGGACGCTTCGGCAGTTTCAATAGCAAATGGTATGTGCTATAACTGCTTAGAAAATCACAACCGATATAAATCACCCTTAGCTTTTGGTATTGCGCAGGCGGTAATGCCTCTTCTGGGGTATTTTTTTGGAAGTTTATTTGCTGAATATATATCATTTTTAGACCACTGGATTACGCTTATAATTCTTTCTTTTATCGGCGGGAAGATGATTTTAGATGCTATAAAAGATTATCGCTCCATTAAAACTGTGAGCAGTAAAAAGAGAGAGCTTGATTCGCATACAATCTTTGTTCAGGCAATAGCTACAAGTATTGACGCTTTTACTGTTGGAGTTAGCTTTGCGGTTATGAATGTAAATATATTTACAGCCGTAGTCTGTATTGGGGTAATCACTTTCCTATGTTGTACTTTTTGCATAAACCTCGGCTCAAAACTCGGAAGTTTTGCTAAAGAAGGTGCGCAGATTTTAGGAGGAATTATTTTAATTTTTATTGGAATTCGCACATTTATTGAGCACACAATGCTTTAATTAATCAGAGAGGATTTTAAAATTATTATGGAATTATTTATCAGTTTACTGCCTGCAATAATAGCTTTAGCGTTTGGCGTGGCTGCGGTTGTAACATTTCGCAATGTTAGCCGAAAATTCAAAAGCACTCTCACCTCTTTATTTGGAAGCTCTGATTTATCTAAAGTAGCAAATCTGCGTGAAATAGAAATGCAGGAAACTCCTAAATCTATAAGCGGTATAGAATCTTTAGTTCGAGGAAAAATTGAGGAAGACTTCCCCTCACTCTCCATCGCCGAGTTAAAAAGCAGAAACGAAGACGAAGTATATGAGTACTTTAGTGCAATCCAAACGGGAGACTTATCGAGATTTGAAGAAAATGAAGCTATCAATGCGCAGTTAAAAAATATATCGGCTGAATGTACGAAAGCGCAAATAAAGTTTAATAAAATTAAAATACATAAGCATGCTATAAGCGAGTACAGATATAAAGAAAAACTTGCTTCAATAAAATTTCAGCTATCGCTTGAGTACATAAAAAGCAGTGCAGATGATTTATCTGGCACTAAAACACAGTCTCGAGTGCAAACCGAATGGGTATTTATGCTTGATAGTGAGAATTTCGGTGCCGAAATCGCCGCTACAATTAACTGCCCAAATTGTGGAGCTACTATTTCCGACTTGTCTCACAGAGTGTGTGAGTATTGTATGAGTAATATTGAGGTAGACCACTCGAGAACATGGCAACTCAACAGTATAAATGAATTTTAGGCTACTCTTTTTTGCAGATGTATTAAAGATATAATAGATAAAATATCCCACGCCATAGGCGTGGGATATTTGCATAATTAATATATTTAATTTGTTAATTAGCTAATAGTATAACAGCATCTCAAATTGCTATTTCAGCCACTACTCCACTGAAATCATAAAGTAGTACACTGGCTGACCGCCATCCACGAGTGCAACTTCAGCATTTTCAGGCAGTTTAGCCTCAACTGCTTTTTGTATAGCCTCCGCAAGCGGTAGTTCAATATCTTTGCCGTAAATAAGTGTTACAAAACAGCCCTCACGATAGGTATCTCTTTTTGCAATGGTTTTTGTAAGCTTTACAACTGTTTTTTCTAAATCAGTGTCTGTAAAGAGAAGCTTGGAGCCATCGAGTGCTAAAAGCTCACCTTTTTTAATTTTGTGTCCGTCAAAATTGCTATCCCTTGCGGCAAATGTGATAAGACCTGTTCCCACTCGTTCAAAAGCTTTAGACATGTTTATGCTGTTTTCTTTATAGTCGTATGTGGGGTCAAATGCTAAAATTGCCGATATGCCCTGCGGTATAGTCCTTGTAGGAAGTACCACTACCCGTCTATCCGCAAGTTTAATCGCTTGCTCCGCCGCCATGATAATATTTTTATTATTGGGGAGGACAAATACGGTTTTAGCAGGGGTTGCATGGATTGCTTTTAAGATATCATCGGTGGAGGGATTCATGGTTTGACCACCGCTCACAACATTATCAGCACCAAGGTCGATAAATAGCTGTTTTAAGCCCTCGCCCGCTGAAACACAAACAAATCCGAATTCAGTATCTTCAGAAACCTGTGCATATGGGAATTCTTCACTGTCTTCAGCATTTTTTGCATCCATTGCTTTTTTATTGAGAGTCATAAACTGCTCACGCATATTCTCGATTTTGATTTTAGTAATCATACCAAGCTTTAGCGCCGCCTGCATAGCGTCACCTGGGTTATCTGTATGGACATGGCATTTTATAATATCATCGTCGTCAACCACGACTACACTATCCCCTATTGACTCTAAATATGCTCTAAATTTTATATACTGCACATTTTTATTCTCTTTAAGGATAATAAACTCTGTGCAATATGTAAATGTGATATCTTCTTCCGCATGTGAAAAAGCAGTGGTATCAACATTTACTGTATTTTCTTTTGTTTGATTATCGGAAGCAGTTATTATGCCATTACCCTCAAATACACTGAGCATACCCTCGGCGATAATAATAAATCCTTTACCACCAGCATCTACTACTCCAGCTTTTTTAAGTACCGGAAGTAAATCAGGTGTGGACTGGAGTGCTTTCTCGCCCTCTGTAATCACTTCTCTCCAAAGCTCCACTACTTCCATTTCATCGGTAACTATTTCACTTGCATGCTCAGCGGCAAGTCTTGCCACGGTTAGTATTGTGCCCTCGGTAGGCTTCATTACAGCTTTATAGGCTGCTTCTACTCCGATTTCAAGTGCTTTTGCCATATCCCTTGCATTTGCTTCTTTTTTACCTGCAAGCCCTTTGGCAAAGCCTCTAAATAGAAGTGATGTGATTACTCCCGAATTGCCCCTTGCGCCTCTAAGCAAAGCAGACGCCGCTGTTTGTGCTACCTCTGCTACGGTTGTGGTATCGGACATAATTTCAAGCTCACGCCTTGCGGCACTGAGCGTCATTGACATATTTGTGCCCGTATCGCCATCCGGCACGGGGAACACATTGAGCGCATCCACTTCCTGCCTTGAATTTGAAAGATTATTTGCAGCAGATATAAATGCATCTCTTAACATACTACCATTTATCAAAATTTCATAACACTCCCTTGATTGTGCAATTTAAGGCATAGAATTACTATGCTCTCATACCGTCCACATATACATTTACTTTAGCCACTTCAAGGCCTGTTGCCTCTTCGACTGTATAATGAACTTTATTTACTATACTTTTTACGATTGCCGAGATATTCACACCATAAGTGACAATGATGTGAAGGTCAATAACAAGCCTACCGTTTATTATTTTTACCCTCACGCCTTTATCGGTAACATCTTGATTGGGAATAACTGAGCGTATACCCTGTGAAGCAGTAGTGGCAACCATTCCTGCAACCCCAAAGCATTCTGATGCGGATTGTCCCACTAAATTTGCAAAGTACTCCTCGGAAATTTCTATTACACCCATGTGGTTTTCGAGTTTAATCATCCATTTAACCCCCATATATTCAGTTTTAGTAAAATTAAATACAATACATCTCAGTTTAAACCTATTGGTAAATAATTAAAACTATTTAAAAATGCAATTTATTAGTTACTAAAATAAATAATTAATAAAAAGTTTTAATTACACTCAATTACTTAATATTATACACCTTTTAGTTTTAAAAAACAATAGCCGATAACGCTATATTTTTGTTAATAAAATATGTCCAAAAGAGTTGCAAATATTACTTTAATATCTTCCTGGGGAGAAAATTTATTAATATAAGATATATTAAGCTTCATTTTTTCAGGCAATACTTTATTAAAATAAATGTTATCAGTATCCGAGCCTTTTAGAAACTTACTCTCATTTTTAAATTTTATGCTCGCTCTACTTGTTAAGCCGACGGGTAATAAAAGAGTTGCCATCATTTGCTCATTATATCCATAAACAAATTTTGGTATTTCAGGCCTTGCACCCACAAAAGACATATCGCCGATTAAAATATTGAGGAGCTGTGGGATTTCATCGAGGTGATATTTTCTGAGAAAGCTCCCCACTTTTGTTATTCTTCCATCATTAAATACTGTTACTTCTTCCCCCATTGCATTTTCTTTCATTGTCCTAAATTTGTATATGATGAATTTTTCTCCATATTGTTTTATCCGCACTTGCTTAAAGATGATTTTGCCAGGGTCGCTGACTGTGATAAGTATAGCTACTCCTGCGCTTATTGGCGAAAGAATTATAATTAATGAAGCCGAGAGCAATACATCCATTATCCTTTTTATTATTAGATAATGCCTTTTATCATATAGTTTAATATAGCTTTCTACACCGCTGTCATTTTTAAATTCTCGTGGTAATCTCCCGTATGGCTTCTGCCACATATTTTGCGTCCTCCAGCTCCATTGAGGGATAAATCGGCAGGGATATTATCCCTTTAGCAAATTCCTCTGCAATCGGAGTATTCTTTTTATAGTCCTTATAGTTTGAAAAGGATGTAATCGGCATAAAATGCACACTTGTCCCAACCTTATATTTATCTCTTAACCTCTCCATTACAATATCACGAGTTTCTTCCCTAACAGAGATTATATATAAGTGATTGCTTGGCACAGTGTTTTCTGTAACGGCAAGAAGCTTTACAGCATCTATTTCAGATAGGATTGCACTGTACAAAC
The DNA here is from genome assembly GCA_964370185.1 of uncultured Oscillospiraceae bacterium. Classification (GTDB taxonomy): domain Bacteria; phylum Bacillota; class Clostridia; order Oscillospirales; family Ruminococcaceae; genus CAYJEQ01. Next base: position 4,333 of record CAYJIJ010000011.1, on the reverse strand, counting down.
TGGCTATATCAGACCTTTTTCTCTGCATTGCTTTAAAACTCTGAAGCTGCGCTATCCCTATCCCTGCTGCTATATCAGTCATATTATATTTATATCCTGTGCAAACAACATCATACTTAAAACTCCCATTTTGCTGATATCTTTTATAGGCATTTTTGTCCATACCATGCAGGCTAACTACCGAAGCTTTATTGTAATATTCCTCATTGTTTGTGGTTATCATTCCACCTTCGCCCGTCGCAAGGTTTTTTGTGGCATAAAAGCTAAAAGCTCCTCCCACTCCAAAACCACCACAATGCTTTCCTTTGTAGTATGTCCCCAGGGCATGTGCACAGTCTTCTATAACCTTTAAATTGTATTTATCAGCTATACTCATTATTTTATCCATATCACAGGCATTACCTGCGTAATGTACCGCAATTATCCCCTTTGTCCTCTCGGTAATACAGCCTTCTAATTTATCACAATCCATTACACCCGTATTTTTGTCTATATCACAGAATATTGGTGTAGCACCTGTATAGAGTACCGCATTTACTGTTGAACAAAATGTTATGGGGGATGTTATTACTTCATCATTTTCTTTAAATCCGCAAAGCTCGCATAATATATGCAGTCCTGCTGTACATGAAGATAGTGCCAAGGCGTATTTAGCACCAACATATTCTGATATTTCTTTTTCAAACTCACTGCAAAGACTCCCTTTAGACCACCAACCACTTTCTATCACCTTTTTTACATAATCCACTTCTTTCCCTGTTACATAGGGGAATGCAAACGGCAGAAACTTTTCTCTTAGCTTCATATAAATTCTCCAATTCTTCCGCATACCTTTTTGCAAGTTTGGAGTAGTCATGATTTTTTATCAGGTAATTATATCCGGAAAGCCCTATCTCTTCCCTTTCCTTTATATTGAGCCTTGCTATTTTATTAATTACTTTCGATATTTCGCCTATATTGCCAGCACCTACGGTAAATCCACATAGCGATTTATTTACAGGATTATCAAAATTATCGGTGGCAAATACAATTGGCTTTTTTGATAGCATATAGTCATACAGCTTATTCATTGCTACACCGTATTTATACAGCTCGGACGATTTTGTGCCAAGATATAGGCAGTCGGCAAATTTCATAATGCTTTGAAGCTCTTCTTTTTTAAAGCTTCCGAGGAAAAAAATATTTTTTATTCTGTATTTTCTGACTATTCTCTCAAGCATTTCTCTTTCACTGCCATCCCCTATAAGGATAAATGCCATTTCACTATTAATTCTTGCCACTTTAATTAAATCCTCTATGGCATTTGCCTTAGCAAATCCGCCGCAGTACATTACTGTAAAGCTATATCTGCCTTTTATCTCCTTTATTTTAGCTACTGTTTGCTCACTTGTGGTATGCATGTCTTTTTTTGAAATATCTATGCCGTTTGGAATATAAATATGCTTTTTAACCCCGAGTTTATGCTCAGAAAAATAGAGTTTTGCATTTGATAGTATTGATATAATTAAATCTGCATCCAAAATCGCATAATGCTCAAAAAAATTTATCATCCGCATTATATAATTTTTTTGTGAGAAACCATGTAGAACACAGAGGCTGAGTGGCCAGATATCATGCAGTTCAAAGACAGTTTTTGCTCCGCTAAATAGCGAAATCACCTTTGCTATAATATAGTCAAAAGGATATGTGGAGGAGGCAATTACAATATCGGGTTTATTTTTGCATATGATGGGTGAAAATATCATTGAGTAGGACAAAAAATCAAATATATTTATAGCCCTACCCAATCCATTGCCTTTGTATTTTCTTGTTTTGATTAAACAATATGGTACACCCTCGATATTAACAAATTCTATTGGCTTTTTTATTTTAGGGTTTTTTATTCTCAAATGGCTATAATCAGCCGATAAAATTAAAACTTGATGCCCAAGTTTTATAAGCTCTCTGGCTATATAGTAGGGTCTGAATTCCATCCCCATTTCCATCGAGCCAGCATAGTGATTGATTATGAGTATATTCATCTCTTATTACCTCAATTTTTTTCACCAATGATCTCAGCATAGGCGGAAAGTAGTTTTTCCTTTTCCTTGCCAAAATTAAACTTTTTCTCGACTAATTTCTTTCCCTCTTCCCCCATTTTAATTGCTATATCGGGAGCTTTTAAAAGCCTAATAATCGCAGATTTAATTTCCTCCGTATTTAATGGGTCAACAAATACGCAACAGCCAACACCCACCATCTCCCTCCATTTCGGAAAATTAGAAACTATTACAGGAATACCTGCCGCCATATATTCAAAGAGCTTTATCGGTATGGATTCTTTATATGAAGGTGTTGCCTGCAAGATTAAAAGCCCTATCTTACATTCACCTAAAAGCTCCCATACTGCACTGCGGCTAATATACCCCCTATAATCCACCTTTTCATATTCGGGTAGTTTTGAAGTTAGAAGTCTAAATTCGGTGCTGTCGTATTCGCCTGCAAATATTAGCTTTCCCTCCACATCTTTCATGCTTCGCACCATCTGCACCACGCCTCTATCTGAATTTAGCAGGCCTATGTAGCAGATATTATTTTCTCTGAGTGGGTATGGAGTGTTTAGTGCATTTTTATTGTATTCTTCAGTCACAGGGTAATTATGCACTACTTTTTTCTTTTTAAATCTTTTAGCTATTTCTTCTGTGGCTGTTATCACCATATCGAGTTTATTTGCTTGTTTTACTTCATACCCACCGAGGAGTTTAGAAACATATGGCCGAAGCATGGGTGAAATCCACTCTTTGCTTTGAAGCTGTTTTTCAAAATCTTCGTGGGCGTCATAAATTACTTTTTTTCCTTTTCGCTTTAATTTTACTGCTGTGCTTAAAAGCTCTGGGTCGTGTATATGGTATATGTCCGCCTCAACCTTAATTGCCTCTTTATATGCTTCACGACTCCCTAAAAACACCCTTTTAAAGCGACTATTATATTTGCTTATCCCTATAAACTTTATACCCTCATCACTTTTACCGCTGTAATTCGGTGATATTATACAAACATCATATCCACCCTCCGTCGCTGCTTTTGCCTCTTTGTGGTATATTCTGATATCATCATGCTTATGCACCGTTGTAATCATGCAGATCATCGCCATAAAACATATTCCTCCTATAATCTATTAAAAATAAGGTTGTGTTAATCAGTAATATTTTATCGTATAAAATGCCATATCTACTCGAAATTAGCATACTAATCACAATCACCCCCGTGATTATTCCATAGGGTAGCGCAGATATTGGCTTTTTAAAGAGATATTTAATCATCATATTTGCTAATGATATAAGACATAAAGTAGCAATCAGTACTTTTACTATTCCACCATTTATTAGATCTGCAAGTAAAAAATTATGTGCAGAGAGTTTTCCAATATAATTTTCCTCTTCGCCATATACCCGCAAAAGCTCGCTGTGGCTCTGATTGTAAATCACTACATCCCGTCCGCTTCCCCTGCCAAATATTCTTTCAGTAGTGCTATAACCCAAATATTCATCCAAGGCAATTTCCCATATTACATTCCGCTTTTCCATTGCATTTGAAGTATATATACTATCGTATCTGTCCTGGAGTGTTGTTTCAGCACTGTTGTTTAATGCTGTGACATATTCGCTATCGGGGCTGTGATAGAGGTATAGCATATAGCCCTCCATTCCGGAGGTGACTATTTGGATGAAGAGATATGTCATAGTTATTCCAAAAGCCGATATCATCACCAAGCCACGCTCTCTTACTTTTTTCTTTGTCAATAAAAATATAACTGCACAAAACCATATAAAAGCCGTAGGAAGTATTGAAAGATATACCCTTCTTGAACCGCTAAGTAGCATTGTAGGAATTACCGATGCTACGCTAATTAGAGAGAGGAATATTTTTTTCATGCTTATTTCCTTCTCTTTAATCGGTAAAAACACTCCATATACTGCTCCCGTAAAAAGCACAACAGCATATACATTATAATCTCTCCGCAGTGTAAGCCTTAACAGATATTCAATCGAAAAAACGGGTAGGAATACATAATTAGTTAAAGTAATAACTGAAATAAGTAGCGATGATAATATAAACACTGCTTTAAACTTCCCTACATCCGCCCCTTCGTCACAAGAAATAAATATAGCTAAACAAATTATAAATGTAGTTATTACCACCCTGTATTTTTCCCACAACAATTGATACTCACGAGAAATAAAAAAACCTAAAAAATCCACTGAAATATATATGGTGAGCATAATAAAGAATACTAAAATCTCTTTATTATTCATAATAATATGCTTTATATCTATTTCTTTTAAATAGTAGT
>CAYJIJ010000010.1:0-45752 GCA_964370185.1 uncultured Oscillospiraceae bacterium | reverse complement strand
GCAACACTTTCCGGCAGTGATTACTACTACTTTGTGGAAGTGGAAACTAAGGACTACACAGGAGCGGACAGCTACGATGTAGTGGGATTTGTATCCGTGGGTAAATCCACAAGCGACGCCGAAGATAGGGGCAGTGCAGCGGTAGCAATTACACTGAGTGCAGGCGATTACGACAATGGCACACCGCAGGATAACGACATTGAGATAGAAGGCGAAAGCGGTGCGGTGGTAGAATTTGAAGATAACGCAGGCGAGATATACATTCACTGGAACGACGAAGCGATGTTTATAGTGAATGTGAGCGGACAGGGTGATTTAAACCTCGGCTACAACACTGATTTTGACAGCGAATTCGCAGACCGCCACGGCTATGCAAATATCGACTTCTTAAACTTTGTGGCACAGCCAAGATTTAATAGAAGCGGCGAGTTTTACCTCTACGCAAGCGAGGATGCATATATCTACGCACTGGATGCTAACGGCTTACCACAAGAAATAAGCGGACTTGAATACGACGAGGACGAAGAAGCGTGGACATTCAGAACAAATCAGCTTACAAGCTATGTAATATCCGACGAAGAGCTTGTACTCACTGATGCTGACGGCAACATAGAAGAGCCCGACGACGCAACACCGGATACACAAGCACCAGTAATAGGCAAACCAAACCCAGGTACTGGAAGATAATAAAAAAATGTACCGACCCCCAAAAGTTAGACCTAAAAATCTAACGAATGGGAGGTCGGTATTTTCATGGCGAAATATTAAGTTTCAGCATTACAAGGTCACTATCAGCAGATGGTGTAATGAATGCTTTAAATATGGCGATACAAGTAACTAATGACTGCATGTATCGCAGAACTTTCCATTCTGATAGGGGCTGGGCATATCAAATGAAGTCTTATTCTAAAGCACTTAAAGAAAACAAAATATTTCAAAGTATGTCAAGAAAAGGAAATTGTTTTGATAATTCCGTGGTGAAAAATTTCTTTGGTATTTTAAAACAAGAAATTTATTATGGCAATACCTTTTATAGCTTTGATGAGCTAAAACCTGCAATAGAAAATTATATTTATTATTACAACAACAAAAGGACAAAACAAAAGCTTGGCTACTTTACCCCTGTGGAATACAGGCTAAATCACCAAGCTGCATAAAAATAGTGTAGCAACATCAGTCACTACATCATCAAGTCTAACTTTTGGGGGTCACATCATATTATATAACTATTTAATGAATTCTGACATATAATATAAATAATCTCCACTCCGCTCCGATTATTTATATCCTCGCAGGGGCGATTATATTGCCTTGCTCTCGTCACTATCGTGACAACCGAGCAAATGGCACATTTATATTATCTGCCCCGTCCTCGGTGCAGGGGCGATTTTAGATGCCTTTTGCTCATTGCCTTTGGCAACAACCGCAGAAATGGCAAATTTATATTAGATTTTTTCTAAATCTAATATAAATAATCTGTATATCTTTTGCTAAATGCTTTTGTAACAGTAAGGGGCTTTGCCCCCTACAATGATAGCAAAAAGCTATAAATAGAGGTAATCCCCCACTCTACTTTCTGTGTCGACAGAAATGGGGGTGGATATAGCAGATAATGGTCGTAGATTTTTTACAATGCAAATGGGTGCTATGGTAAGGAAAAGCCTTGCAGTAATGCTCACCGCCTTTTAAAAGGCGGATTGGTGCTCCCATGGCTTTATTTTAGATTTCCCACAGCATTTAAAATCCTGTATAATCTCCGCTCTTTTGCTTCGCAAAAATTGCTACATTTTTTATCGCTTCACTTTCCTCGGCTTCATTTTTATGTTTATGGGGGCTTTGCCCCATACCCCACGATTTTTTGAAAAAAATCGAGTAAAACTTTATTTTTCACTATTTTACTCGCTTCGCCTAATATAAATAATTTTCATTATATAAAGGAGGCTTTATATATGCGTCCTATTCGAATGCGTCGGCTCTCGCCAAGAAAGCAAGCGTCTATAAGAATTTGGCTGATTACTGCATTAATATTTTCGGGGATAATAATTTTAGACATGCGCATGCGCCCTACAATACAAACAATGTCTGCATATCAGGCAAAAGTATATTCTGGAAGGCTTATAAATGAAGCCATATCTGAAGAACTTGAACAGGAAAATATTCGGTATAGCAACCTTGTCTCACTTACAATGGATGGCGAGGGAAAAGTCACCTCTTTACAAACGGATATGGTAGCACTAAACAGGCTTAAAACAAATATCTCAAATAAAGTACTCACTGCGCTTGGAGATATGGAAAATCAGGATATTTCCGTACCGATAGGTACCCTCTTTGGCGGACAGCTTTTCTCCGGTAGAGGCCCCGACATCCCCTTTCAAATTGTACATACAGGATTCATGGAAACTGAGCTTGAAAATCGCTTTGACTCAGCTGGAATTAACCAGACAAGGCATCAAATAATGCTTAAAATTAATTTAAAGGTAAGTGCTATTATACCAGGGTATTCTACTTCCACTGAAATTAATATGAATTTCTGCTTAGCAGAAACAGTAATTATAGGCATTGTTCCCGAAGCCTTTACAAATGTTGAGAGTTCACCCGATGATGTTGTGGGCGACATATTTGACTTCGGTGCTGAAAAGAATGAAACCAATGAATACGCCTCAGAAACTTTAGCTGAAATAGATAAATAAAAAATATTTTAATGGATACCCGATAATCTATGACTATCGGGTATCCATTAATTTAAGTATATATTATTTGATAATTTTAAAAAATCATTGTGCAAAGGATAAATTCTTTATAGTATACCCAGCTCTTTCAAGACCAATTACAAGCGCAGGTATTAGCAATATGTGTAGGATAATTCCTGGGATTGCGTTAATAAAGGCGGAGGCAATAAATATGCTCAGTCCAAACTGCACTTCACTCACCATGGCGATAACATACATCGCTGCACCCCAAGTAATTCTACCAATAATCATAGCACCAATTAAGCTTGCATAAATATTGACATTTTTCTTTGATAACGCTTTATAGAGTATTCCTGCGGCAAAGCCATAAGCTGCAAGCTCAAATGTCATTGCAAGGCCTGTGGGGAATATTGGTGGCATTCCAAAAAGGAGAAATCTAAGTGTTGGTGCTATAAGCCCAACTACCGCCGCATATGGTGCACCACAAATAAATCCACAGAGCAAAACAGGTATATGCATTGGGGATAGCATGGAGCCTATTTGGGGAATTTGGCCTGTTAAAAAGGGCAAATAAAGTGTTGCCGCAAGCATGAATGAGGATATTACGAGTTTTTTAAGTTTGGTATTCATTAAAATACAACCTTTCAAAAAAAATATGCAGACATAAGCCACCTTTTCATAAGGTGGTTTATATCTGCTGATATAAGTTTTTGTATTATTGGTATCGCCGTCCGAGTGTTGCAAAGCTTCAGCCATGCATTAAAGACATTTCATATTGTACCACTAATTGTTTCCAAAGTCAATATTTTACTCTAAGGCAAGTGCCACTGCTTCTGCTACTATATCGGAAGTATTTTTCACAGTTACACCAACTACATAATTTTTGCATTTATTTATCGGAAGCAGGATTTTTTTAGCACCGCTCCTCCCCACTGCCGCTGCCATTTTCTCTGTTACTTCTCCTATGAGTGCGTCGGCTATTACTATACCGATGGGACCTATAATTACATCGGCATCTGTGCAGTTTACCACTACTGCATTTTCACCCGTAGCTGCATAGTCTGCTCCGCCTTTAAGCATAATAGCGGTGGCAATGCTATTGGTCCCTATTGCATATATTTCTGCATCAGATTGAGCACCTTTGAGTTTTTCGACTACCGATTTACCTATTTTACCGCCCTGCCCGTCTATTACAACTATTTTTTTCAAATTATCACCTCGGAAATATTATTTCAGTAGCTATGAAGCAAGCGCCATTTTCTATTCTTTCTCTCGTCTATGATAGTTATAGAAAACACATGGGAGAGTTTGTGCTTTAAAACTACTTAAAATACATGAATAATTGGCATTTAATCATGCCGTTGTAGAGCTTTCTTCGTCTGTCCGCCCTTTTGCCAAAAAGCGCCTCAAATTCTTCATGTGGGGATATTACATACCATGGTATATTTGGGTTTTTAGAATATACTTCACCCATCGCCTTATAAATTTCCTCTGCTTCTTTTATTTCAAGAAGTCTTTCACCATATGGTGGATTACAGATTACAACCGAATTTTCTCTTTCGGGGGTAAAATCTTTAATGTCACACTGTGTGGTCTTTACTCTTACGCCCACGCCTGCTTTAACTGCATTTTCCTTTGCAAGCTCTGCCGAGTATTCATCAATATCCGAGCCGTATGCCATCATTTTGCCGTCACGCTTTACCGTGTCCACCGCTTCTTTCCGCACATCTTCCCAAATGTTTTTCGGGATAAGTCTCCACTGCTCCGCCGAAAATCTTCTGCGCATGCCCGGTGCTATGTGAAGCCCATGCATCACACTTTCTATTAAGAATGTTCCTGAGCCACAAAATGGGTCGTATACCACTGTGTCCTGCCTTACTCTTGCAAAATCTATAATCCCTGCGGCTAAGGTTTCTTTAATCGGTGCCACATTTGATTCTTTTCGGTATCCCCTTTTGTGAAGTCCTGCACCGGTGGTATCGAGCATTATCATTACTTCGTCTTTATGTATGGAGAACTGAAGTTGATGCAGGGAGCCAGTTTCTTCAAACCATGTTTGTGAATACACCTTACCAAGGCGTTTTACCACAGCTTTTTTAATAATCGACTGGCAATCGGGCACACTGTAAAGCTTTGAATTGAGCGACCATCCTTTTACAGGGAATGCATCATTTTTACCTATATAGTCTTCAAACGGCAATCTCTCGGTTTTATCAAACAGCTCTGTGAAGCTTTCAGCCTTAAAACTGCCTATAACAAGGAGCACCCTCTCGGCAGTGCGCAAAAATATATTGGCGGCGGCAACTGTGCGCTCGTCCCCCTCAAATATAATTTTCCCATCGGTAACGGTGATATTTTCACCACCTATACGCTTAATTTCAAAGTTTAAAACACTCTCAAGCCCAAAAAGGCAGGGGCAACAAATTTTATATTTTGACATTTTTTCTCTCCTAAGTTTTAAATTCGGATGTAAGTTAATATATATTAAGTAACTTTATTTTCAGCCAATAATTTCACTCATAGCTTTTTTAAGTATTTTAGAAAACTCTTCCTCATCCGCAGTTATATTTTCTCAATCAGACATTCCAAATTCCAAAGAACCTGCCTTTCGACGGCATTATGAGTTTTTATAAATTCGGTAGAATGGGTATTTTTATATAATAAATTTGATAAAACAGCCGCTTCATACTCGCTTAAATCTATTATCATGATACTCACCCCCTATTTACTATTCACAATTGTATTATACACTAAAACAGATATAAATGCCACCCATGCGAGGAGTAAATTTCAAACTTACATATATTTTAACACCATTTTCCCCTTCTTATTTGGAGTAATGGTGTAACCAGCACAAATATGACCATGTTTAATGGCTGTTTTGTAGCTTTCTCAGAAAGGAATGGTCATATTTATGAAAAAAACGAATTCGAGGGCTTTTTTTGAAGGCACTGCTATTTTAATGACCTCTACTATTATTGTTAAAATCATGGGCGCATTCTTTAAAATCCCCTTAGCAGGCATATTGGGTGCCGAGGGAATGGGCTACTTTATGAGTGCTTACAGCATATTTGCGCCAATAAGTGCACTATCTTTGGGTGGGGTTTCGATGGCCGTTTCTAAGGTTACCGCTGAATTAGTCGGTAGTGGCAATAGCAATGCCAAGGGGAAATGTTTATTTATAGCAGTGTTTTGTTTTTCGGCAGTCGGTATTGCGCTCGGTATGGGAGTTTACAGTTTTTCGCCTTTTTTTGTTGAATTAATCAGTAATTCACCCTCATTATCGGTTATGAGGGCTGTTTCTCCTGCGGTAGCTCTTTGTTTTATTTCTGCGGTGCTCAGGGGATATTTTGAGGGGAGCAAAAATATGCTTCCAACAGGAATTTCACAAATTGTTGAAGCGGCAATAAGGCTTTTGGCTGGATATGTGGGGGCTCTCATTGAAATTAGTGAAAAAACCGCTGAATATGTTGAGTTTGGCACTGTAATGGGTATTGTGCCGAGCAGTGCATCGGAGGCAAGAAGCAGTATTCTAATATGTGCAGCTACAGGGGCTGCCAGAGGGGTGTCGATAAGTATTGCAGCAGGAGTTTTAGTGCTTATTATATTTTATCTCTTTACACCTAAAAAAAACCACGGCACCTCCCAAAAAGAAGCCTCTACATTAAATCTGACAAGCAGGCTTTTTTTCACAGCCACACCAGCGGCTTTAGGTGCTTTAATTGCTAACATGCCACAAATAATTGATTTAGCAACTATCACAAGGGTAGTCGGAAATAGTATCCAGAGAAACCCTGATTTTTTTACTGAGGCATATGCTAATTTAATTAACCAAGACATAACACTTTTAGCCCTCCCAAATCTTCTTTACGGGGCATACACGGGGATAGCTCTGCCTATTGTCAGCATAATTCCCTCGCTGACTGCCGCTATTGGAGTTAATGCACTACCACTTATAGCATCATCATATGTAGGGGATAAAAAACACAAACTAAAAATGCACCTCGAAGAAATAATTCTTTTGACTTCGCTTGTATCATTTCCTACGGGCATAGGAATATCGGTGGTTGCAAAACCTGCACTGTTCATACTCTTCCCCCATCGTAGAGCCGAGGTTGAGGTTGCGGCGGAACTTTTATCATATATGGGATTTGGAATAATATTTACTGCCCTCACAATTCCGATTACAAGTGCATTGCAAGGCATTGGGAGGGTTAGTATCCCTGTAAAAATTATGTTCATCAGCGCACTAATTAAACTAATATTAAATCTATTATTAATTAATATTAATTTTATAAATATTAAAGGTGCAGTAATCTCAACGATTATATCATCATTTGTAGCATTCTTGCTCAGCTTATCGTATCTAACCGCCGAAAGTCGAATAAAAATAAATCTATATAAAGTACTGTTTAAGCCGTTTTTTTCTGCCGCTATGTGCGGAATTGGAGCATATTTGTCGCTGAATTTTTTCACCCCAATTTTCGGAGAATTTCTCTCAACACTGTTTAGTAGTGCCATTGGTGCGGTTATTTATGTTACATTTATCATATTAAGTGGCACTTTTTCGCTTAAAGAATTAATTTATTTAACAAAAAATGAAAAAATAAGTAAAATGACTTGAAAAATGCTTTAAGATACTGTAATATAGTTAAGGTAATAGCAAAAGGGGTAATTTTTTAAAGAAATTTAGCTATAAATTATGTCTTTTTGCTATCTTTTGCTTGACTTTGATTACTTGTATTAATTTTTCTTAAATATGTATTGGGAGTTATTTACCTGTGAAATTTGATTTTAACATTAAAGAAGTATATAACTGCGATGATTTGTTAAAAATAATGTCAATTCTACGAAGTGAAACAGGTTGCCCTTGGGATATAGAGCAAACCCATCTATCTCTTAGAAAGAATTTGCTTGAAGAGGCATATGAGGTTGCGGAAGCCATTGACCTTGCCTCCCCTGTACTCCTTTGTGAAGAGCTTGGCGATTTGCTTTTACAAGTAGTTTTTCATTCGCGCATTGCAGAGCAAAAAGGTGATTTTAGCTTTATAAATGTAACTGATGGTATATGCAAAAAATTAATTCACAGGCATCCCCATATATTCTCAGATATAATCGCTTCTGACAGTGAAACTGTATTAGCGAATTGGGACAGCATAAAGCGTGAAGAAAAAGGGCATAAAAATTATACCGATACTTTAAAAAGTGTTCCTGCTTCTTTGCCTGCACTTATGAAAAGTGCAAAAGTGCAAAGCAGGGCAGCAAAATCAGGATTTGATTATCCGGATGCTGATTGGGCGATGAAAGATTTACTCAGTGAAATAGATGAGCTAAAAGAGGCTATTTTAGAAAAAAATGAGCAAAATATTACCGAGGAGCTCGGTGATTTACTTTTTTCAATTGTAAACTTATCAAGGTTTTTAAAGGTTGATGCTGAAGAAGCTCTGAATAAATCTTGTGATAAGTTTATATATAGGTTTGAAAAGGTGGAAAACTTGGCGATATCAAAAAATATAGATATGAAGTCAAGTGATATTAACTTTTTGGACAAGCTTTGGAAAGAAGCAAAAAAATAATTTAAATTTTTGGAGGAAAAGAAAATGACAAAATCCGAATTAGTAAGTTCTATTGCGGCAAAATCTGCACTATCAAAGAAAGACAGTGAAACTGCTCTATCCGCAGTTATCGAAGCTATCACAGAAGCTCTTGCATCCGGTGATAAAGTTGCACTCGTAGGCTTTGGTACATTTGAAGTTAAAGAAAGAGCTGCAAGAACAGGTATCAACCCAAGAACTAAAGAGCAAATTAAAATTGCTGCATCTAAATCACCATCCTTTAAAGCAGGTAAAGCACTTAAAGATGCTGTAGCTAAGTAATTTAGCAGTTTGCTTGTTTTGGATTGTTGCATTACTTTTAAATGCACAAATTTCATCTATTATGGGGGGTATTTCCCCCGCCGATGGCGGGAGAGATACCCCCCTAAAGCAAATTTTACTTACGAAAGGAATTTTTTATGCGTCTAGATAAATATTTAAAAGTTACAAGGCTTATTAAAAGAAGAACTATCGCAAATGAAGCTTGTGACGCAGGTAGGATAGTTGTAAATGGCAAAGTTCAGCGTGCTTCATATGATGTAAAGGAAAATGATATTATAGAAATTCAGCTTGGAGCTAACCCGCTTAAAGTAAAAGTGCTAAAAGTTACTGAGCATGCCACAAAAGAAACCGCTGGGACAAATTATACAGTAATAGAATAGCAAAATATTTCATATAAATGTAGTAAATTAAATTAAAAGGAGCATTTATATGAATGATAATACAAAAAAAATCAATTCACCTCATTCGATACTCATGCAAGGGCGTTCTCAGTTATCTGTTACAGGAGTTAAAGATATTGAAAACTTCGATGACGAACTTGTAGTGCTTTGCACTGAAGAAGGTGAAATGGTTATATCGGGTCATGGTTTTCATATTAATAAGATTGACCTTGACAGTGGAAATTTCACCCTTGACGGAGATATTGTAAGCATTAGTTACAATAATAATCCCTCGTTTAAGGGTGGTTTTTTTTCAAAAATATTTAGGTAAGGCATATGGAGATATACATAGCCGAGCAGACCATAGCCTTTCTTACTTCTTGGGCAGTGGGCGCACTTATTGGACTGCTTTTTGATGTTTTTAGAAGCTTACAAATAGTCTTTAAGCCACCCATTTTACTAATACATTTTTATGACATCAGTTTTTTTATTGCAAGCGGTTGCATTATCTTTTTATATTCACTTAGAAGTGTTGATGGAAATATAAGAGCATTTATAATAATTGGAATATTAATAGGTGTATGCCTATATTTTTTTATACTAAGCAAATGGGTTTTAAATTTACTCTGCACCCTACTTAGATATATAAATTATATATTAAAATTTATAGTGAGTTTCATATTTTCACCTATTATAAAGCTTTTTAATTGCATTTTATTAAAAAGTCGATATTTTTTTAACATTTTAATAATAAAATTGCAATTTTTTGCTAAAAATCACTTGAAATAGTCATTGTAAATGTTGTATAATAATATTTAATTACAGATAATTTTTTAAAATGAAAGGATGATGCATATGGCTTCGAGTAAAAAAGGTAAAAGAAAATATAAATTTCGCATTTGCCTAATAATTTTTGTTTGTTATATGGTCGGTGTGCTTATCAATTCACAAATTGAATTATCTGAGAAAAAATTGGAGCTTGAGAATATAAACCAAAACATTGTAGAACAGCAAATTGCCAACGACGAATTAGAGCTTATTCTAAGCACGGGCAATAATCCTGACTATGTGGAGAGGATTGCGCAAGAAGAATTAGATTTTGCCTACCCCGATGAAAAAGTTTATATTGATATTTCCGGAAATTAATTTTTGATTAAATTTTAGGAGGATTTTCCAAAATATGCAGCAAGTTGCGGTAGGAAGTATTTTAGATGGCAAAGTAACTGGCATCACTAAGTTTGGTGCTTTTATTCAGATAGCAGAAGGTGTTACGGGTATGGTTCATATATCCGAGGTTGCATCTACATATGTAAAAGAAATTCGTGAGCATATAAATGAAAATCAGCAGGTTAAAGTTAAAGTGCTTAGTATTGCTGACGACGGTAAAATTAGTCTTTCAATCAAAAAAGCTGAGCCTGTGCAAAGCAGAGAAGCTCAGAATGGACCAAGAGAGAAAAGAAATTATCGTGACAGCAAAAAGCCGTCCAAGCCCTTTTCTTCTAAGGCACCCGTATATTCTCCACCCAATCGTCAAATTGCGGAAAATATGTCCTTTGAAGATATGCTTTCTAAATTCAAGCAATCCAGTGATGATAAAATGTCCGACCTAAAAAAATATATGGATGTTAAAAGAGGTTCGAGCAATAGACGCCGTGGTGGATAACAGTTTAGTCGAAATGAATTAAAGAGAAGTGTGATATTCGCACTTCTCTTTTGAGTATTATATGACTGCTGGTTTTTATAAAAGAAACACCGAAAAATATCCCTTATCCCCCTACACTCCTCATATAAATGGGAATGATATAGGAAAGTAATTTAATAAATATAAGGAGAAAACTATGAAGGATTTTAATTTTTCTTTAGACCAAAACATCATATTTGGTGTGGGTACTACAGAAAAACTCCCTGCGCTAATCACTGAGAAAGGATTTAAATCTGTGATAATTGTTACAGATGAATCACTAATAAACTTAGGATTTGCAGATAAAATTACAGATGTACTTAAAAATAGCAATATTAATTATACTATCTTTTCAGATATAGAGCCTAATCCCTCCATAGAGACTGTAAATAAAGCTGCTAAGTTTCTTAAGAAATCAGGAGCAGAGATGATTGTAGCATTTGGCGGTGGCTCACCCATGGATGTTGCAAAAGCAATGGCAGTACTCGCTACTTTTGGTGGTGAAATTACAGATTATGAAGGTACTGGAAATGTTCCTGACAAAGTTATTCCAATAATTGCAATCCCAACAACCGCAGGAACTGGCAGTGAAGTGACCGCATCATCAGTAGTAACTGACCATGACAGAAATTTCAAATTCACTATTGTAAGCCCTCACATAATCCCAGATTATGCAATTTTAGACCCCAATTTTATATTATCACTCCCAAAAGAACTTGCAGCAGCGACTGGAATGGATGCGATCGTGCACGCATTAGAAGCATATATTTCAACAAATGCAACACTTATTACAGATTGTTTTGCAGAAAAAGCACTTGATTTGCTTGGGGAGAATATAAGAGCGTTTACTGAGGACAGAAATGATGTAGAAGCGGCATCTGCAATGCTCCTTGGAAGCACTTTTGCAGGGATAGCTTTTGCAAGAGCAAGACTTGGCAATGTTCACGCTATGGCACATCCTTTAGGTGGAATTTTTAATATACCACATGGTGTTGCCAATGCGGTTTTACTGCCATATGTTATGAAATACAATTTAGATTATATACCAAATGAAAAATTAGAAAAAATTTATAGATGTATTAAAAGAGATTTTACTGCAAAGTTTAATAAAAATATGGTGGTGGACGCAATTTTTGAAATTTGCTCAGAGCTTGGTATTCCAAAAACACTTTCAAAACTAAATGTCACAACAGAGTCTATTTCGAAAATGGCAGAGGACTCCATGAAGAGTGGCAATGCAAAAGTAAATCCTCGTCCCACTTCAGCAGAAGATATAGAAAAGATTTTTTTAGATGCTATGTAAAGCTACGCTAAGGCCGTTTTTCTGCTCTGCAAAAGCGGATAATCGAAAAACACGGCACAGTTATGACCATTATTATGGTTGTTTTGTGCCTTTTTGAGAAAGGAATGGACATAAATATGTTAATTACAGATGTAAAAATTTATCCCGTTGTAGGAGAAGTAATCGAAAATGGTTATATACATATTGAGAATAGTAAAATAAGTGCAATTGGCAGTATGGATACACTATCTATAACAGATGGGGATTCACACTCCTACCACGGCGCCACTGCCTACCCAGGCTTTATTGATGGGCATACCCATATAGGTCTTTTTGGAGAGGGCATTGGAGTTGAAGGAGAGGACGGCAATGAAGATACCGACCCAATCACCCCACATCTAAAAGGCGTAGACGCCATTCATCCATTTGATAAATCCTTCCCCGAGGCTGTAATGGGCGGTGTTACTACCGCTGTAACAGGCCCTGGTAGCGCAAATCCAATTGCAGGGCAATTTACCGCTATAAAGACCGTGGGTAATATTGTGGATAATATGATAGTTAAAGAGAGCTGTGCAATGAAATTTGCCTTGGGCGAAAATCCTAAATCCGCTTATCATTCTAAAGGGAATGCCCCTGCAACTCGTATGGCTACTGCTGCCATGATAAGGGATCAGCTCAGAAAAGCAAAGCATTATATGGAAGATAAGGCCGAAGCTCTAAGCGATGAAGACATGGACGAGCCGGACTTCGATTCAAAATGCGAGGCACTAATTGCAGTTTTAAAAAAGGAAATTCCACCCCATATCCATGCACATAGGGCGGATGACATTGCAACTGCACTAAGATTATCAAAAGAATTCGATCTCTCCCCCGTTTTAATTCACTGTACAGAGGGACATTTAATTGCTGACGAGCTTGGAAAATTAAAGGCCGATGTTGTATGCGGCCCTATTATCAGCACTCGCTCTAAACCAGAGCTTTCAAACCTTACTCCCTCCACCGCTGGGATATTAGCTAAAGCAGGTGCAAGAGTATCTATTTGTACCGACCACCCTGTAATCCCTATTCAGTACTTAAATGTAAGTGCAGGAGTTGCTGTGCGTGAGGGCATGGATTATGATAAAGCAATTGAAGCAATTACCATAAACCCTGCTATTCATGCAGGAATAGATAATCGTGTAGGCTCGATTGAAGTCGGTAAAGATGCGGATATAGTTATTTTTGACTGCGACCCCCTCACATTGTTTGCAAAGCCAAAAGCTGTTTTAATTGATGGGGAGTTTGCTTACAAGGCTTAGTGTGAAGTATTTTTGCTTTACACATCTTGCTCCCTCTTATTATAAATGATTTTACTGTCTTTTGACATATAACTGCCACCTCGTAAACGTGAGATGGCAGTTTTTTTGTATAAATTTTTTTATTCGAAATAGAATAGCTCTTCAAACTTTTTATCAAGTGCAATACAGAGTATTAATGCAAGCTTTGCTGTCGGGTTAAACTGCCCTGTTTCTATCGAGCTTATTGTGTTCCTTGATACACCTATCATTTCTGCAAGCTGCCCTTGGGACAAATTTCTCTCCGCTCGTGCAACTTTTAATTTATTCTTCAATACTAATTTATCGTCCATATTAAAACACAATCACCCCTAACACATCAATTAAGAGGTAGGACATGAGAAAAACTACTGCTGTAATGCTTAAAATAATTCCCCACACCAAGTCCTTTTTTTCTCTGCCGGCGGAATACTTCCCAATATTTTCTGCTCCTTGATAGGCAGTCATCATAGCAAATGGCACGCTCAAGTTATCCCCACCTACAAATATAAAAATTATCGCCAGTGAAAAGAACATAACGCTCATCCCTATAACTCCATAGGACATTCCTTTATTCTCAATAAAAGCAATTCCCTCGTCTTCTTTTTGTTTCCTACTTCTTTCAAGAATTTCATCTTTGTTCATCATCATGACCATCCCTTTCTTAAAATGTAAGACTCTTAACTAATTTACAAGTTTTATTGTCTTTATGCAAAGTTTACTTTGTATTTATATAATAACATATGCCAAGTATACTTGTCAATACCTATTTGATAACTTATAATAAAAGTATCAATTTACTTTTTTAATATCATTATTCAGCTATAAATATGCTCTATTTTCCGACTGTTTAAAGGTAAAAAAATGCTACCTCACGAGTGCGAGATAGCATTTTTTTATTATATATACAGTTTTATTGTTTTAAAGTAGCATTCTTATGAAAGAACCATGCTCCGGAGGTTAAAATGAGTGCGGCAAATAACTGTAATGCAATATTTAGAAGCGTAAAATTATAGTCATTGGATATTTCGCCAAATTCAAGTAAAAATCGGATCAACATCCCAAATGCAGTAGCCGTCACATTAAAGAAAGCAACATATAAAGCTGGCTTTTCAGAAAATACATTTGCCTCGAGTTTTCCAAAAGTATAATAAAACATAACCGAGCTCAGCATTATTAGTAGGTTCATCGTATCCATTCTTACAGGGGTTTCTTTGGTTAGGTTAATAAAAGGAAACATACCACAACCTATAAATGCTACACCTATAAAAGTAAGCCTTACTGCCCATTCCCTTTTCTTTTCCATTAATTCACCTCTATACTATGTATCCTTAGCCATAATTAAAACTCTTCTCTTCTAACTTTTCTACCCCGTACAGGGTGGAAAAGTTAGAAAAATACATGATATTCGCAATTATTAAAGCAAACAAAATATAAGAGCTAAGTTTTTATTATCTCTAAGTATCCTGTCTAATGGCTTCAAGTGCTGAAATCTGTACCGCTCTATTTGCAGGGTAAAATCCTGATACTAAGCCTATTAGTGTAGCAAATACCATTGCAAAGCCTATAAGCCACATCGGTATAACCGATACATCTCCACCCATATCGCCAAAGCCACCATTGAGGCTTAGGTTAAAGCCAAAATAATTCATTGAGAATGATATGATATAGCTTAGTATTATTCCAATTACACCACCAATAAATCCGATAAGTCCCGATTCCATTAAAAATACTGTGCGAATATCTGAGATATAGCACCCAAGCACTTTCATTACGCCTATCTCCCTTGTGCGTTCGTATATTGACATTATCATTGTGTTGGTAATGCCAAGAGCCGCTACAAAGAGTGATATTGCACCAAGGCTTCCAAGTACCATTTGAAGCTGCTGTGCCTGCTCTTCCATCGGTTTTCTTATCTGCTCCATCGACCATGTATCAAATCCGTATTCCCTTATATATTCCTCTACCTCTTCTACATAGTCAATAGATTCAACTTTTACCTTAATATAATCGTAATTTGTTTCTCCACTTGAAGAGCTATCTGTCTGGATTTTATTATCTTTAATATACTCTTCTTCCATACGCTTTAAATCATCAATATCCATAAAGACACCCCTACTCGTTTCATACGCCTTGGCATAGTCTTCGATAAGTGTCCCTACTACATTTATTTCATATTCACGCACTTTTCCATCCTCTTCCTGAGGGTCGGTTTTAATAATCATTTCATCCTTGGCTGTATCTACAAATGGGTCTTTTACATTGCCGTTTTGATCTGGCCATTGATTTACTCTGTTATTTCTGTCTTTAGTTGTGTCCCTAAAGCTGTATGCGGCATATTGCCCAAACATCACTGTGTATGGCTCGTCGTCTTCAGTCAGATAATCTCCGTCGTTAAGCCCGAACTCAAAAAGCTGTATCGCCTCGGGATAAATGCCTATCACTTCATACATAGGCATTTCATATCTGTCATTTTTACCCGAAAATATACTTGCATTTAAGTAGTTTGAACGATAAAACGGCGTTGCCACCTGCACCCCATCGAGTGCGTTAAACTCTGCAACAAGCTTATCGTCGAGTTTTGTAGCATTGGGGTCGCCGTTGTAATTATATACCTCTATCATGGTTAAATCGCCCATCTGTGCAAGCATGGCTTCCTGATTGATGCTCATTCCCACACCTATGGAAATCATAACCACAATAGCACAGGTACCAACTACAACCCCTACAATAGTGAGCATTGTTCTGACTTTACGCCTTGTTAGATTTTGAAGACACATGCTGATTAAATCAGATATCTTCATCGGCAAACTCGCTCCTCTTAGCCTTAACTTTCATTATGGAAGTGTAGGCAGTAATAAGTGTTACAACTGATGCGCAGAGGATAAGCGCTGTATTTATTACAGAGTCTTCTTCCTCTATAGGAACATCGGTATCAAGCCCTTCCGGTGGTGCATATGGGTCAAACCCCGGTGGGTAGTATTCTTCATACTCCATTACTTCAATCCCTACAGGATATTTAATGGATTTTATATTCATATTTGAGTCTTCATAGGTAATCTCAATTTCACCATTCATCATTCCAGCCATTTCGCCCATTACATAGAAGTCTATGCTGTCCTCGTTGCCCGACTCTACATTTCCCAAAAACTCGCTCTTATTAGCGCCCATACCTGTGAGCGTTGCTGTAACATTGTAGACAGAGGACTGACCTTTATTTATAAAGCTGATGCTTACGGGATATTCTTCCCCAACATAGATGGACTCCGGTGCCTCAACATTATTTACACTAAATCTGTCGACTTGGGCTACCGGTATTGCAATTGTTTCTGTGGAGGTGCCATTGTGACGAGCGTCGTTTGCTATGTACTGGAAGCTAAATTCTATCGAAATTGAATGGGACTCAGGTTTTGCATTTGGCATAATCTGTATGCTTGCGGTCTCTGAGAAGTCGTCCCCCCTGTTTAGTCGGTCAAAATAGTATGTATTTGAGCCGTTTGTCATCGACATTCCGTCGGGTAGGGTGATTTTCATTACTATATTGTCTAAGTCGTAGTTTTTGCTTGTGTTTTCAAGATTAAGCTCTAAGTCGATTACATCCCCTGCATTTACGGAAGTTCCGCCATAGGAGTAGCTGTCAACAATGATATGGGGGGTAATTGGGTCCCATGTTATTTCTTCATCGTCCTCGTCATCATCATTATCATTGCCGCTATCGGGGACATACTGCTCTAAGTAGTACTCATTAAATGTTTCGGAGATATTGTATTCATGCTTAACACCCGATGTATCATAATACGAAACCCTAAACTCGATATCGGTGCCAGAGCCTGTGAATGAGACATTTCTAAAAATTATCCCTATTCTTGCCCTACCGTTTTCTTCACCAACATTTATAAATTCCACTGAGCTGTTATTACTACTGCTTGAATAGGATTTAAATGCACCGTCGGTGATAATTGCATCTAAAGTGTCTTGATTTACCGCACCATTCACATTTTCATCCAAAAGTGTGATATAGACATCCACTCTGTCGTTTCTGTCTATTTCGCGGATTTCGGTTGTTTTGCTGACATGTGTTATTTTTCTATCAGAAATGATTATGTCCTTATCGGAAGAACCGCTGTAATCTTCCTGCATGATAATTTCTATCACATCGCCATCACGATAATTACTGTTTTTCTTTATTTCAACGCCATCGACTACGACTATACCCTCATAACCGCCGTCGGTGCCATCGTTGTCGTTTTTAACATTGGCAACTGGTGTGCCCTCATATAGAAGCTTTGTGCCATCTACTACAAACTCGTAGCTACCTGCATCTGTAAACACTTCACCGCCAATTGATGAGCTAATTCTCGGATAGATACTATCGGAGGTTCTATCCCTTGCGGTTGCTACGCCATTTTCTATGTTGAGACTAATTTCATCTCCCACCACAAAGCCTTTTGTGCTTGTGATGCTAATGCCTGCAATTGTAATCTTATCTGCATCACCAAATACAGAAATTTTATCATATGAGCTATCTACGGCTTCCGCTTGATACTCGGGTGATGCTTTTGTGATTGTTATAGTATACTCTTCGGTAATTCCTGTTAAATCCGCACTGCCTTTATCGACTGTGAGCGGCAGGTTTGCTTGTGTGAGGTTATAGCCACTCCCGATTATAAGCGAGGGTGTGGCCGCAAACGCAAACAGCGAAAGCACTCCCAAAACTGTTGACAATAGTATTATAAGGGCAAATGCAAGTGCCACAATTCTCTTTGTTTTATTCATCTATTTTCTCCTTAGTGCCTTTATTTTCATTATTAGAAATCATAGCTTCATCTTCCAAGCTTTCCTCGGATTTCGGCGCTGTTTCATTATTGGGCAAGGCTTCTTCCTCGCCGCTGTTTGAAGGTTCTTCTATGGGCTGATTGCTCAAAGCTTCCGCTTCGTCTTCGTCGGCGGTTTTAAGCCTGTTTTTCAGTGCCGCTTCCCTGTCTATCTTGGATATTCCCTTTACATCGCTTACAATGTTGCCGTCAATTAGTGTAACTATTCTATCGGCATACTGTGCAAGCTCTCGGTCATGGGTAACAAGTATGAATGTCTGATTATTTTCTCTGGACATTCTAACTAACATCTCCATAACCTCCACCGTGGTTTTGGTGTCGAGATTTCCCGTGGGTTCATCGGCAAATACTATTGTTGGTTTTGCCACAAAGGCTCTTGCTATACCAACACGCTGCTGCTGCCCCCCCGACATCTGAGAGGGTCTATGGTGAAGCCTTGAGCCAAGTCCCACCTGTTTTAGCATAAAGGCAGCTTCCTTTTCCCTTTTGTATTTATCCACTCCCCTAAACATCATTGGCATACTCACATTTTCAAGTGCCGTCATTGCAGGAAGCAGATTATACGACTGAAATATAAATCCTATATGCTTCTGCCTAAACCTTGCAAGGCGAACTTCGGAGAATTTTGATATATTATGTTTTCCTATGTATACTGCGCCTTTTGTTGGCTTTTCGAGTCCTGCAAGCTGATTGAGAAGTGTTGATTTCCCCGAGCCCGAGGTACCTAAAATGCAACAAATTTCCCCTCTTCCTATCTCGAGATTGATATCGTTTAACGCTACGACTTTTTCTCGACCGAGCTTATATACTTTACGCAAATTTTTTATAGTAATAATTGGTTCCAACTAATCACCCCAGACATATTTACTCTATTTTATTAGTGCATATTTTTATTCAAAAAATTGCAGTCAATTTTTAACTAACATTATAATTTTATCACATTTTCCACAAAATACAAGCTATCTTTATTAAAAATGTATAATTAAATATTTCACAACTGTGAATATATGTCATTGTGTCGATTAATAATAACTATATAAATGACATTTGGAGGAAGATGGATGAATATAACAGATATACGAATTAGAAGAATATATGAGGATACTAAGCTTAAAGCACTTGTATCGGTGACATTTGATAATGAAATAGCACTTCATGATATAAAAGTAATACTTGGATTAGAAAGGCTTTTTGTGGCCATGCCCAGCAGAAAGGATGAGCAGGGTGTTTTTAGAGATATATGCCACCCTATAACTGCTGAGGCAAGGGAGAAATTGGAAGGCTCTATTCTTGAAGCTTATCACAATCACTTAAATTTAGAAAATATTGCACCTGAGTAGATATTCTTAGAAAATAATTTTCTTATATCTTTTTTAAAGCTATGATAATAATATATATTATATAATAAGGGATTACTTACTTGCCTAAAGCAAGTAAGTAATCCCTTTATTAATGTAATAAATTATAATACTATTCTTTTTCTGTGCTACACTCAGCGCAATCACATTCAAAGTCAAAATCAAACTCCAATAGCTCTCCGCATCCTGGGCATTCAATTTCGCCTTCGTCAAGCATGTCCTCATCGAGGCATACTACATCACCACAAGAAGGGCATTTTACTTCGTAGAACTCATCATCGTCAAAGTCGAAATCGTCAAAATCATCGTCTTCGTCATCATAATCTTCATAGAAGTCCTGCTCAAGAGTCTCTAAATCCTCGTCAATCAGATCAATTTGTTCACAAACTTCTGCAAGACCGTCTTCCATGTCCGCAATTGTGAATGCCATATCCTCCAGTGTGTCGATGATTGCATTTAGCAGCTGACCCTCATTTGTTGCTGTGTCGAGTTTAATGCCTGTTGCCATTCCTCTTAGGTAAGCTACTTTTTCTGTAATAGTCATAATCAGTTCCTCCTTTGCAGTAATTTTTATTTATGCCAAGAGCAAAGCTCTTTAAGCCCTTTCCATGTAGTCCCCTGTGCGAGTATCCACTTTAATGGAATCGCCCTCTTCAATGAAGAGTGGAACTTTTACTTCTGCACCTGTTTCAAGTATGGCAGGTTTAGTAGCATTTGTAGCAGTGTCGCCTTTAAAGCCTGGGTCTGTTTCCACAATTTTCAGTACAACAAAGAAAGGTGGTTCTACGCCGAACACACTGCCTTTGTAAGAGAGAACTTTTACATCGGTATTTTCTTTTACAAATTTAAAGCTGTCGCCAAGTTTATCCGCATTGATGGGAATATTCTCGTAAGTTTCGTTGTCCATGAAGTAGTATAAATCGCCATCTTTATAAAGATACTGCATATCCCTTCTCTCAACGAATGCTGTTGGGTATTTATCAGTTGGGTTGAATGTTCTTTCTGTAACCGCGCCGGAAATTACATTTCTAATTTTTGTGCGAACAAACGCCGCACCTTTTCCAGGTTTTACATGCTGGAATTCAATAATCTGTACAACATTGCCATCCATGTCGAATGTAACGCCATTTCTAAAATCTCCTGCTGAAATCATATCTTTAAACCTCCATAAGCATAATATGCTTGTTTTAACATTATAATTTTATCCTAAATTAAAGGAAAATTCAAGTGTTTTAGCGTAATTTTAAAGAATTAATAGCTTTTTCTCCGAAGTTGTTAGGTTTTCATGGCCATTTTCGGTTACTACAATCATATCTTCAATGCGCACACCGAATTCACCCGGTAGATATATCCCCGGCTCAACCGACATAATATGCCCCACTTCGCATACAGCATTATTGTTTGGTGCATTTGAGAATCTTGGTTCCTCATGCACTTCAAGCCCTATGGCATGGCCTAAACCGTGCCCAAATTTGCCCTCGAACCCAGCGCCATATATTAAATCCCTTGACGCTTTATCTACATCAAAACAACGCACGCCCGGTTTTATAATATCCATCGCCGCAAGCTGTGCCTTTAGTACTGTATCGTAAACAAGCTCCATCTTTTCGGTAACATGTGATACCGCTACTGTTCTTGTCATGTCGGAGCCGTAGCCATTGTATATTGCCCCAAAGTCAAGGGTGATAAAGTCCCCAGCTTCAATTAGCTTATCACCTGGCACGCCGTGTGGCATTGAGCTGTTTGCACCGGAAACGGCTATTGTGGAAAAGGATAATCCCTCGGCCCCTGCAAGCTTCATATGATACTCAAGATATGCCGCAAGCTCCCTTTCGCTTTTACCAACTTTAATATAGTTTAAAAGCTCTATAAAAGCTTTTTCTGCAAAGCTCTGAGCTTTTAGTAGGCAATTTATTTCATCACGACTTTTAATAACTCTAAGGCTCATAATAATATTTGAAACTACCATATTTTGCGGTATCTCTACGCCGTCGAAAATCGCCTTATATTTTAGATATTCCTCAACTGTGATATTGGCATTTTCCACACCTAAAGTTTTAATATTATGCTTTTGGGCAAGTTCTTTTAGTTGCTTTGCTAAATTTTCTAATAGTATTACCTCAGCGCAATTTATAACTTTTTTTGCTATTTCAATATAGCGAAAATCAATTAAAAAATAACTTTTCTCACGGGTTACAAGCAGTATCCCTGCGGAGGAGGATAGTCCTGTGAAATATTTTCTGTTGACTTGGGAAGAAATTAAAATCCCATCCATTCCTTCAGGAATTTTTGCCACTAATTTTGATAGATTGTTCATGATGATATTCTCCTTTTATGTTAATTTTCTATATAAGTGAAAACATAATATAAATTTGTTATGTGGTATTGTGTTTCTATGGCAAGTTTAATTTGTATGTTACTTCATGTAGCTTGTTTTTGGTATCTTAATATAGTATAAAGATTTCGCTCACTTCAGTGAAAGCCCAAAGGCTTTGCCTTTGGAAACCATGTTTTTTGTAAAAAATCAAGTAAAACTTTATTTATATTTTAAGTAGATATTTTTCATTGTCACGGCGTCTTCTGCCTGTGTGCCCGCTGATTCGCATATAAAAACAGGGGTCAAATTCTTTTTTGCAGTTATTTCTGCTATGTGTTCAAAACTCGGCCCGTATATTTTATCCGCAAATGTGAGATGCTTTTTTTCCCCACCTTTTTCGGTGTACTCAATCTTAGAAAAATGCGAGTGGAAAATTTTAAGCCTATCATAGCCTATCATGTTTTCCATTTCTTCAAAAAGCTTAGTAAAATCGCTTTTTGTCGCAAGTCCGCCATTAGTTCTTGCATTAAGATGTCCAAAATCTATGCAAGGCAGCATCCTTTCATCTATTTTACATAGCGTGAGCACTTCAGTTAGGTTACCCAACTGATTTAGTTTACCCATTGTTTCAATACATATAATTATATCCGAAAACCCTTGCTCGTCAAGCGTTTTTTGTGCAAGTTTTAAGGTGTTTTGTGAAAGGAGGAGCGCTTCCTGTCTCGAAATTTTCGAAGCTGAGCCACAGTGGACCACTATTCTATTTCCACCCATCTTCTTTACAGCCATGGCGGACTGTAAAATATAATCAGCGCTTTTAATTCTCTTTTCCTCTTCCACACTCGATAGCGAAATATAGTATGGAGCATGGAGCGATATTTGTATATCTTTCTCTTTTGCAAGTGTACCAAGAGTAAATGCAGCTCGTCCGATACCCTCACTCCCCTGCCACATTGATATTCAAAAGCATTCAACCCTCTTTTAGCTAAATACTCGGGGACATCTTTTGCCGATTTATATCCCTCTAATTTAAAACTATCCGAATTGCCCGCAGGCCCAAATCTCACCATCTATTTAAGTATTATCCTTTCTGCCGCCCTCTTTATCTTAAAAAAGGGCTTGTCTTCAAGCTCAATGGGCTCTACAAGCACAGTAATGCAGCCATAGAGATTCCCACCCATTATATCGGTGAAAATTTGATCCCCTATTACCACAACCTCATTTTTACTCAAATTCATCGCCTTTGTGGCTCTTTTTATTCCATCTGTAAGCGGTTTTTTGCCGTCTGCTATATATGGAAGCGATAACATATCGGCAAATGGTTTTACCCTGCTCGGTGTGTTGTTCGAGAGGATAATCATGTCTATTTTGTTTTCTCTAATACTATGCATCCACTCATCGAGTTTATCAAGTGGTTTGGGATTGTCGTGTGTTGTGAGGGTATTGTCCACATCGAGTATAAGCCCTCTAATATTTTTTTCTATAAAAAATTCAGGTGAAATATCTGTTATTCTATGAAAGCGGTATTGTGGTTTAAAAAGAGGCATTTCTCTTCTCCTTATTATTTGCAAAAATTATAATATTCATATTCTATATCTTAGGGTAACTTCCCAAAAACGAACCGTTTTTTATTTACCCAAAAGTCCCCTACCTGCGTCAGCCCACCTTGTAAGGCGAAAAGCATTACTGCGGCGGTCTTCCTTGCTATGGTGCTTTTGGCGGTATAAAAAATTCTGCGAACTCTCCATGTGTAAATTTTTTTATATGTGCATATTCTTTAAGCGTGTGCAGAAGCTATGGAATGTGATATACACAGTGCTTAAGAGAATTTACACATTACGAGCGTGTTCGCTTTAGGGAAGCTACCCTTGGGTATTATAACATACAAAATTGCGGATTGCAAAATTAAAAAATTACAATCCGCATTCGAGAAATCATACCTGTTATCCCTCTATAAACCTAATTCTGTCCGCTATCTCTTTAAATATTGGTGCCGCAACATCCTGCCCTGCTTCACCGCCCTCCACAAGCACAACTATCGCATATTTGGGCTCGTCAATCGGATAAAATCCTGCAAACCATGCATGCACTACTTCTTCGCCGTCGATATACATGCCCGTCTGTGCAGAAGAAGTTTTCCCACCGGCACCGCCCACGTATGGTTTAGCTTTTTTACCACTTCCGTTTTCCACCACTGAAACCATCATGTTTCTGACTTGCTGCGCTACTCCCTCCTCTAAAATCCTTTGAGAAACTGCCTGTTCCGTGTGCTCACTTATCACTTCGCCGTCATTTGTAAATCCTTTTGTAATTCGTGGAGTTACCGCCATGCCACCATTTGCTATGGTGGACATCATCTGTGCAATTTGTATCGGTGTAGCGGACAGCATACCCTGCCCAAAGCTGAAATTTGCCGCTTCGCCTATGCTTCTAAGCTCCTCTTGACTCGGGAGTACTCCAGCAGAAGAATAAACACCCGGCATAAGCTCACTTTCTCTGCCAAACCCCATTTGAGCGGCTTTAAATGCAATATTTTGCACTCCTACATCCTGTGCAAGCTGTATAAAATAAGGGTTGCAGGAGACTTCAAGTGCTGTCTGCATATTTATCGGCCCATGTCCCTGCTCATAATGGCATCCATAAACTGTGTCCCCCACCTGAATGGAGCCGGTGCACTCATAGCTCTGGTTTATATTAAATCCTCTCTCAAATGCCACCGCTGAAACTAAAACTTTAAAAGTAGAGCCCACCGCTGTTGTGGCATATGAGCGGTTAAAAAACGGCTTATCGGGATTTTCTAAGTCTTTTGCAATGTCATCGGGGGTAAAGCTTGGCATGCTCACACTTGCTTTTATATCACCACTGTTTACTTCCATTACCACCACACTACCCCATGCGATGTCCTCCGCCGCTTCTTCAGCGATTTTTTGTATCTCACTGTCAATTGTCAGCACCACACCATGGGGATCGTTGTAATTATTATTAATCTGCTCTTCACCTGCGCCCATGAGCACTTCACCATAGGCATTCACCACATATCTCACCTGCAAATTTCCACTGTGAGAGCTTAGATAGTCATTATATGCTGCTTCCGCTCCCATTACTCCCTGACCCTCACTGCTGAGGTGACCTATAATATGCGGTGCAAGGGTGTCGCTCGTGTATCTATCGAGTATTTTATAGCTCGATATGCCGTTTCCATAAATCTCTTCACTACCTGTATTCACGGTAAATGGTATATGCTCTTCAAGTCGTGTGACAAGCAAATCCCTATCTATTAAATCTTCATTATCTGAAAATACGCTGAGCACATCGGGAACGGGGCTTACTATTGCTTTGTAGTCCGCCGAATTATTTACAAGTGGGACTAAATTGCAGTCGTATATATATCCCCTGCTTTCGCTGAGCTCTATTGTATATGCGCTTTGTTGCTGTGCCGCTTGTGCGAGAGTGTCACCTGTTGCAATTAAATAAACCCTTGCCATAAGTCCGTTAAAGACTATGAGAAGGGTTATAAATAATGCAAGTATTCTTTTTTGCATATAAAGCCACCTCTTTTGGATTAGTTTACTCTATTATTGGCTTTATATAAATATTTATTCGCTATTAGTATCTAAGTTTTGGTATATTAATATCCTCTGCAAAATTTTTAAAATTGTACATCAGCAGTATATCATCAAAACTGTTTTGCTCAAGATATGTGCTCATGCTCCCCACAAAATGCCTTAAATCAATTACATGCACTTCATCAAAATTATATGTTAAAAAAGGTACAAATGAATTTGCATAAGAGTCCTTTATAACAAGAATTTTGCTGTTTTGGTTATCGTCATCAGCATTTTCACTTTTTATAACTGTGAGTCCATTATTCCCCCAGATGAAGGAGGCGTATTTATCCGTCACAACAAATTTATCAAAATCGTATAGCCCGTCTTTTAGGCTTCCCTCAATTTCAAAGCTTGTAATAGGAATATCATACCATGTGATAATATCGCTTACAGCGTTATAATCTTTACTCTTGCTAAAATATGTGCCATAAAAGTTATGCACGTCATTTTCATTTAGCTCGTTTAGTGAAACAGGTGTAAGACCTTTAGAGTTTATATACTCCTCATAAGCATAGTAGGCACCGAGAGTGCTCCAGTGGTGGTCGGTACGGTAGTAGATGTACTCATCTTTATGTGCCGTGAGCGCCTCGGTAAAGCTTAACTCTTCTACATTTGTGCCATATAATCCATCAAAAATTTTGCCTATATATTCATCTTGATCTATATTGTTTAGCCCTGCGGGTAGTTTATCACTTAGCACCTCATAAGAATTGGGTATCAGTGCAATTGTCATCGGCAGTGTGGGGTATTTATCAATAAATTCCTGCACATAGTTTATATTATCGGACACACGCTCCTCGTCAAGGGTGATATATTTATCAAACATATAATCATCACTGCCGTATACTATTCCATTGTTCTCCACTTTGCCTATTAGTGCTTCAGAAACTGATTTTATGGTAATCCATTCATCCCTCATAAAAAACTGATCGTTTATATATGTTTCATATTTTAAGGTGTATTCATTGGATAAAAGTGAGCTCACTGTCAAGGTGGGGCTTTGGGAAAGTACTCTGTTTTCAAGCTCGGAGAATTCTCTATCTTCCGAGATAAAGTCCATTATGGTAAATCCCATTATAAAGACTGCAAAGAGGATTAAAGTCGGGTATTTTAAGATATTTTTCATAAGTTCCCCTCCTTAAAATCTAAAATATAAAAACGGATTATATGTGGCATCCACAAGATATGCAACTGATGAAATAAGTATTAGTGAAAACATCACAAGCTGCACAATTCCGTTTGGATTTAGCTTTTCGTAGTATTTTTTTAGGTATGGTGTTGATAGTATTATACCTATTATAAAGATAATTCCATAGTTTCTGAGATAGTATAGCCAATCATTTCCCATGGTAAATGAAAACATTTTAGAGAGGTAAATAGTAAGCTGTGAAAAATCAGTGATTGCAAATATTGCCCAACTAATCATCACAAGAAAC
The DNA here is from genome assembly GCA_964370185.1 of uncultured Oscillospiraceae bacterium. Taxonomy (GTDB): domain Bacteria; phylum Bacillota; class Clostridia; order Oscillospirales; family Ruminococcaceae; genus CAYJEQ01. Next base: position 18,976 of record CAYJIJ010000010.1, on the reverse strand, counting down.
ATGAGGTAAACATGGGAGAAAATCTTGTGTTTTGCTAAGAAGTCCTTTATGAAAAACTTCTCTAATATTAAAAACACAAAGAAATAAAGACCCCAGATTACAAAGTTCCAGCTTGCTCCATGCCAAAAGCCAGTTGCTGCCCATACTATGAATAGATTGAGTATATGCCTTTTTGGTGATACCTTGTTTCCACCGAGCGGTATATAGAGATATTCCCTAAACCACGAGCCGAGTGTCATATGCCAGCGACGCCAAAATTCCGTGATACTCCTTGATATATATGGGAAATCGAAATTTTTAGGAAAATTAAACCCAAGCATTTTTCCAAGTCCTATTGCCATTAGTGAATATCCTGAAAAATCAAAATATATCTGTAAAGTGAATGCTAAAATGCCAAGCCATGCAAGTGGCGTAGATATATCTGCAAAGCCATTTGTTTCAAGCTCAGTCCAGAGCATTCCCACATTATTTGCTATAAGCACTTTGCTACCAAGACCGAATATGAATAGCTTTATTCCGTCGGTAATCTGTGAAAAGTTCACTTCTCTTTCGGTGAGCTCCCTGTTTATATCGGTGTATTTTACAATAGGACCCGCTATGAGCTGTGGAAACAATACTACAAACGCACCTAAATTTACAATATTCTTTTCCGCAGGAACTTTGCCTCTGTAAACATCTATGGTGTAGGACATTGTTTGGAAGGTATAAAAGCTAATTCCGAGTGGCAGTGTAAGGCTTAATCTTGGGAGCGAAAGCCCTGTTAGCAGCTGTATATTCTCCATGAAAAAGTTTGTATATTTAAAAAATCCGAGCATGCCTAAATTAAACATCATTGATGTAAGTAAAAACATTCTGCACTTAACTTTATTACCCCTGTTTCGCTCAATTCCCATCGAGCAAAAATAGTCCACTACTATCGAGGCTATCATTATTGGGAAATACTTAACCTCACCCCATGAATAAAAAATGAGGCTTAAAATTATAAGTATGAAATTTTTAAATTTCTTGGGGGTAATATAGTATATTAAAAATGCTATGGGCAGAAATCTAAAAAGGAATAATATACTGCTAAAAACCATTTTGTGTGATCCTTTCTTTTTAAAGAAATCATTTGAAGCTTATTTTAACACATTAATTAGCTTTTGAAAATAGTATTGTCTGATATTTAATAATTATTGCCATCCCCTCCTATTTAAAAGAAGAAAATGGCAATATTATTGTGTCTGTTCATAGCGATGGTGTGTATAAATATGCTCTGTCTTGCCACTTGTGCAAAAATTAATCAATATCAACAAATTAGCTTTTTAAATTTTCTTTACTTTACCCCTCCAAGCCGTAGGCAGAGAGGGGTAAAGGGTAAATATTCTTTAATTTAATGGGACTGAAAATTAATTTTCTTTAATAATTACATTTCGTAGAAAGAACCAACCATGCTAAAGAATACATAGTCGCCTTCTCTTATTACTTTAGAAGCATCAATTTTAGGCAGGTTTGAAGGGTATTGTGCTGTATCAGCCACTAATTTGTCCCTGTAAGCGTTAAGTGCAGTTTCAACTGCTTCGCCCTGTCCTTCCACTGCTTTTATAGCAATGAATGTGTCAACATGGGTGCTCATCATAGGGCCTTCAGCGATAACATATTCAATGGTATCGGGATTTAGTCCATAAATTTCTGTTAGCTCCTGTGTTTCAATAACTCTTGATGGAATATATCCCTCGCCCATTGCTGTTTTAACGGAGTCGTAAGCAGCATGGAGTTTACCATCAACATCATTTACCATTTCATAGGCTTCATCACTTTTAATTACACCCATGATAGCATCTTCTGCTTTTTGTGTTTGGTCTGCGTAGTGTTCTGTTTCGGTCATTTCTCCGTCTTCCTCAGGCATTTCTGAGGATTCTTCTTCCGGCATTTCGGAGGAAGAGCTCTCAGATGGAGCCTCGCTGCTCTCGCTCTCGTCGGTGGACATACATGCTGTCATTGATAATGAAAGTGCACATATAAGTGCAATAGCTAATATTTTTTTCATAATTAAAATTCCTTTCTGTTTATATACTACTTTTATGTCGGGCAAACTATTAGTGTTTTTTTAATTTATAAATACTGCATCTTATTTATTTTTTGTAGTTTTGACTTAAATATTCTTTGTTTTGGTAATATTTACTGTGGAAATACAAATAATAAGAGGATATCTAATAATGACTGATTTTTGCTGGCACAGCAAATTCAACTAATAATTATGCCATCCACTCCCGAATTTAATGGGAGCAGATGGCAATTTAATTTACAATCTACTAATGAATAGTTTGGTAAAAACTTATTTTTAATATTGATTTAAAAATCGAAATTACTCAGCATCAGCAGCTTCTTCGGTTTGCTCAGCAGCTTCTTCTACTTCAGCAACACCTTCCTGCTCAAGTAAAGCTTTAATTGATAAGCTTATTCTCTTAGCTTCGTAATCAATTTCAGTGATTTTTACATCAACTTCTTGACCAACACTTAATACATCGGCAGGTTTATTAATTCTTTCAAGTGAAATTTGGCTTATGTGAATAAGACCATCAACACCTGGGATTAATTGAGCAAATGCACCAAATGCAGTCATAGAAACGATTTTCACCTTAGCTTCATCGCCCACTGCATATTTTGTTTTTAGAACTTCCCATGGGTTATCTTCATTTTTCTTGTAGCCGAGTGAGATTTTTCTCTTCTCTGCGTCAATGTCTTTAACATATACTTCAAGCATATCACCCACTTTAACAACCTGTGATGGATGCTTGATTTTTGACCATGATAGCTCGGAGATGTGAACCATTCCGTCAACACCGCCAAGGTCAATGAATGCACCGAAGTCCGTGATGGATTTTACAACACCGCTATAAATCTTACCGATTTCAACTTCTGTCCAGAACTGATCTTCAAGAACTTTTCTTTGATCTTTAAGCACAGCTTTAATTGAACCAACTGCTCTTCTTCTCTGTCTGTTTACTTCTAAGATTTTAAAGCTAACTTGTTGTTTTAAGAATGGAGTTAAATCTTCAACTCTGCTCATGGATATTTGTGAAACAGGGATAAATACTTTCACGCCGCTTGTAACTGCAAGCACGCCGCCTTTTACAGCGTCTGTGATAACGCCATCAAATATTTCGCCTGTATCAACAGCTTCCATAACTTTTTCAAAGCCTGCAATAGCATCTAAACGCTTCTTAGAAAGCATAACGATACCGTCAACATCATTTACTCTTACTACTAAAAGCTCTATTTCATCGCCAACTTTTACGATGTCATCTGGCTTTGCATTGGGGTCGCTTGTAAGCTCATGTAATGGAACATAACCAGCGTGTTTTGTTCCGATATCAACAGCTATCTCGTTTGGCGCAATGCTGGTAACAACAGCGGTTACTTTCTCCCCATTATATGTACTTTTGAAGGATTGCTCTAACATCTCCTCAAATGATAATTCTTCTTCTTTGTTTACGAAATCACTCATTGTCTCTCGTACCTCCTTAATAATCCACGCCGGGGTCGATGCACCGGCTGTGATACCGACAGTTTTGCAATTAGCAAAATTCTCCCTTTTAAGCTCCTCGGCTGTTTCAACTAAAACAACCTTACAGTTTTGCTCACAAATCTGTTTGAGCTTCGCTGTATTTGAGCTGTGTCGGCCACCGATAATAATCATTATATCGGCGTGAAGCGATAATTGACTCGCTTCTTTTTGTCGTTCTACTGTCGCACTACATATTGTATCAAAAATTAATACATTTGTATAGTCCTTTTTAATTATTTCTTTGCATTTTTCCCAATCTTCTATATTAAAGGTAGTTTGAGCTACCAAAATTGGTTGTTTTTTGTTAATCTTTGGTGAAGTTTGTAGTATTTTGCTAAGTTCCTCTGAGTTTTTGAAAGTGAAATAATCACCTTTCCAATAACCTAAAATCCCCTCAACTTCTGGATGTTTTTCATCGCCTGCGAGTAGTAGTACTTTTTCCTCACTTAAATTGCCTGAAACAATTTTATGAATTTTCTTTACAAATGGGCAGGTGGCGTCAATATATTTTATCCCGTTTTTATCCAAATATTCATATACTTCTTCGCCGACTCCGTGCGACCTTATTACAACAGTGCTATTTTCATCAATATCTTTTAAATTGTGCGCAGTACTAACTCCGATTTCAGCAAGCTTTTCTACTACTTGGTGGTTGTGTATAATCTCACCGAGGGTAACTACTTTTTCACCTGTTTTTGCCGCTTCTTCTGTTAATTTCACTGCTCTTGAAACACCAAAGCAAAAGCCAGCGGTCTTACATACTGTTATCATTATTTTCTCCCTTGCCAATTAGATTTAGCACCTTGGAAAACATGTATTTTGTAGCATATTTAATCTCTCTTGGGCTTCTTTCATCGGTGAATTTTAAATCCTCATATGGTATTAATTCTCCATAGCTTATTGTAACCTGCGAGCGAAAAGCAATGCCCCTGCTGTATCTCAGCCCGCATGGGAGTATATCGGCATTCGTAGCATTCGATATGAGTGCAACTCCTGATTTAGGTCTGAGTGGCTCGCCATCCTTTGAGCGTGTTCCCTCGGGAAACATCCCCAAAATTTGCCCACTTTTAATAATTTCAAGCGATTTATCTATTGCGGCATTGTCCCCTTTTCCCCTCTCGACAGGAAATCCGCCAATGCCATAATAAATCCATTTTAGTATAGGTGTCCTAAAAAGTTCCGCTTTTCCCATAAATCGTATCTGCCTTTTAAGCCCAAAAGACATATATATAGGGTCGAGATAGTTTTGATGGTTTGCAATTATAATATAACCACCTTTGTCGGGAACATTCTCTTTACCTATTATTACCACTTTAAACCAAATTCTAAAGAGCACTTTACATATGTCCCTAAGTATAAAATATAACATTAAGCTGTTTTCTCCTTAACAATTTTAAGTATGCATTGCACGACTTCATTTTTAGTCATATCGCTTGTATCGACCACTATCGCATCTTCCGCCTTTTTAAGCGGCGCTATTTCCCTTGTCATGTCTTGATAATCACGCTTTTTTATGTCTTCGAGTATGAAGTTGTAATCTACATCTTCGTTTTTTGCTCTCAGTTCCTCATACCTGCGCTTTGCCCTACATTCCGGTGAAGCGGTGAGATATATTTTTACTTCGGCGTCGGGCAATACCACTGTGCCTATATCCCTGCCGTCCATCACTACATTGTTTTCGGTGGCTATTTTTCTTTGTAGTTCAAATAAAAAATCCCTCACCTGAGAAATTGTTGAAACATTTGAAGTTGCCATCGACATTTCTGGTTTTCTTATGTCTTCAGAAACATCCCTGCCATTTACAAACACCCTCTGAATGTCATTTATATACTTTATTTTTAAATCTATTTCAGAAAGCAGTGGTGCAACTTCTTTTTCTTCTTTGGTATTTGCACCTTTTTCATAGGCATAAAGCCCAACTGCTCGATAGAGCGCACCTGTGTCTACATATATATATTTAAGCTCCTCAGCGACAGCCCTTGCCATTGTGCTTTTGCCTGCACCCGACGGGCCATCAATAGCTATGTTAATCATTTTTATGAACATCCCTTTCTTTTAAAGGCACAAAATAAGGATAAAATGCCTTAAATATGCACTGTTTTTCATTTGTCTGCTTTTAGTAGACGAGAAAAACGGTTTTAATTATATTGATTTTGAAATTTATAAATCCATTGCCGCCATATATGCAGTGCTAAAAGCTATTTGTAGATTGTATCCGCCTGTGTAGGCATCTAAATCAAGCACTTCGCCGACAAAATAAAGTCCGCTCGAGATTTTTGATTCCATTGTTTTCGGGTTTACTTCTTTTACCGAAACACCACCAGATGTAATTACTGCTTCATCAATTGGTCTGAAATCTTTTGGCTCTATCACAAAGTTTTTAAATAGATTTACAAGCTCTATGCGCTGTTCTTTAGTTATTTGATTTACTTTAAGTGAAAATGGTATACCACTTCTTTTGGCGATAGTCGGAATCATTTTTTTAGGCAGTAGCTCGCCCAAACTGTTGATAAAATCTTTATTTACCGCCTGCTCAAAATCCCTTAGAAGCCTTTTATCAAGCTGCTCTTCGGTGAGTGCTGGCTTTAGATCTATGGAAATAATATAGTCCCTCAAATCTCCGTTTATATGTGCAGATGCTGAAAGCACAAGTGGCCCCGACAAGCCAAAATGCGTAAAAAGCATTTCGCCCATTGCCGAATAAACTGGCTTTTTTGCGCCTTTTTTTGAGAGTGTAAGTGTTACATTTTTAAGGGAAAGCCCCATCATATCACTGCATTCTTTGCCATAGCAAATAATTGGCACAAGCGAAGGGCGTGTGTCGGTGATAATATGGCCTGCTTGTTTAGCTAAGGTGTAGCCATCGCCAGTTGAGCCTGTTGCAGGGTAGCTGAGTCCACCTGTTGCCACTACAATCTTCTCAGCATGTATTTTACCGCCGTTTTCACAGACAACTCCCGCTAATATACCCTCTTCCCAAAACAGAGAAACTACTCTTTCATTTATCTTAGAAACATTTTTATGTGAAGAAAAATTTGAGAGGGCATCAACAATATCCACAGCCTTGTCCGACTGTGGAAAAACTCTGTTTCCGCGTTCTGTTTTTAGTGGGACGCCTTGTTTTTCAAATAAATCCATGGTGTCCTGAGGTGTGAATGTATTTATTGCACTAAACATAAATCTCGGGTTGGTTTTTACCGATTTTATGAACTCGTCAGGGGTGCAATTATTCGTTAAATTACATCTGCCCTTCCCCGTTATCATTATCTTTCTGCCTGGGCGTGCGTTGCGCTCTATAAGTGCCACATTTCTGCCATTTTGGGCGGCATAACCTGCAACAAGCATACCTGCGGCGCCAGCGCCCACCACTATTACATCATATTTTTTAGTCATGGAATGTGTCCCCTCCGGTCTTTTCATAGACATCAAATTTATCCCATATTCTTTCAAGCTCAGTAAAGGTTGTACTAATTTCTTCACTTTTCTTGATACCGATTGCCACAATAAGTGCATTTATAAGGCTGAGTGGCGCAACTAAAGAGTCTACAAATGAAGTCATATCGCTTCTTGCGAGCAGTGTATAGTCAGCTTTTGAGGCTATCGGCGAAGTTTCGCTATCGGTTATAGCTACTACCGCCGCTCCCCTTTGTTTTGCAAATTCAATTGCAGAAATGGTTCTTTTGGAGTATCTGGGGAATGTTATACCAATTAAAACATCCTTTTCATCCACTCTAAATATCTCTTCAAAGATATCTGAATTGCTGTGTGATATTACAATCCTCACATCGGGGAATATATGATTGAAGTAAAAATACATGAATTTTGCAAGTGCTGATGCGGAACGAATACCTAATATGTATATTGTTTTTGCCTCAATAAGGGCATTTACAGCACAATCAAAGTCTTCCCTTGAAACTTCATCAAGGGTGCGCCTAATTTTATCCATATCCATTGTTAGAACTTTTGAGAGAATGTCCTCACCTATTTGGTCGTTTGTTACCTTAAGGCGCTGTATGGTTGTGAGCCTATTCCTTATTAATTCTTGTAGTGAACGCTGAAGTTGTGGGTAGCCCTCGTATCCAAGCTCAACAGCAAATCTTACAACGGTGGATTCACTTATTCCAACTGCCACCCCTAATTTGTTGGCAGTCATAAAGGCAGCTTTATCGTAGTTATTTACGATGTATTTTCCTATGAGTTTCTGCCCTTTTGAAAATTCGGGCATGCGCTCATTTATTTCACTTAACAAATCCCTATTCATATTTACCGCCGTCCCCTTTATTAAAGTGGTTATTAAAGATATAATTTCTTCAATAAAAAGGTGAGTATATCCCCACCTTTTTCACTACATATATATTCTTTTTTATTATACTGGTTAAAGATAAAAAATGCAAGTGCAGGGGGAAAAAATTTCATTTTGCTATTTACCCATTATTTTATACTCTGCTACCGATGCAGGGGAAAAAAATCTGATATGCATTTTAGTGCATCCGAGTCCTGAACCGACATATATGAGCTTATCGCCTTTTTTATACTCGCCTTGGTCATATTTATTGCAAAATGGGGGCATTACAATGTCGCGCATTATCGGCACATTTACCTGTCCCCAATGGCTGTGACCTGAAAACACAATATCACCGCCTAAAGAAAAAATCTCGTCCGCCGCGTCTGGCTCATGACAAAGAGCTATCTTTAAGCTCGGTTTTTTTGCAGTATTGTCCATCGACTTGCGTATATCACCTTTACCACAGTAAATATCATCCACACCAATAAGCGATACTCTTTCATCAATCTCCACTGAGTGATTTTTTAAAACCGCAAACCCTGAGGCTTTAAACAGATTTTCATATTCTTTTAAAAGCCCATGCCTGTGCTCATGATTTCCTGCCACAGCATATTTACCGAGTGGTGCACGGATGGATTTTAAAAGCAGTATGGTTTCTTCCATATTGCCATAAGCTTTAGAATCAAAAAAATCTCCTGTGTAAACTACTATATCGGGATTAGTCTCATTAATACTCTCAACTGCACGCTTTAATAATGCAGTACTGTTTTTATTTTTGTAGTGCAGGTCGGTAAAATGTGTGATTTTAATTATTTCACCTTTTTTTAACTTTGAGGTTTTATATGTCCTACTAATAGTTTTTACAAAATTGGTATCGGAGTAAACCTTTGTGGCTACCCCTACCGCTATAAGAGCGCCACAAGCAATTGCGCATTTTAAAAAACTCATATTACACCTACGCATTTATTAAGTCCAGCACTACCTGTCCGAGTAAAAGTATCATTACAACAATCATCACAGGTTTCATTATTTTACTTCCATTTTTTATAGCAAGCCCCGAACCGATATAATTGCCAAGTATTCCACATATTGCCGCTGGAATGCCCACCGAATACATTACACTGCCATCGAGAATAAATCTGAGCACTGCCGCTAAATTGGAGGATAAATTTACGAGCTTTGCATTTCCACCCGCTGTTACAGCGTTAAGTCCTAAAATATTTACATTTGCAAGGATTAAAAACATCCCCATCCCAGGGCCGAAAAATCCATCATACATTCCTAAAAACAAGCCTATTGTTGCTGAGAGTAAAATAGTTTGCAGTTTGGTATAATCTTTTTTCTTTGGCGCATCCATATTTTTATTCATCAGAGTAAAAATTGCCACTATCGGCACCGCCACAATCAAAAGGTATCTAATAGCATTTTCATCCACCATTAAAGCAAGGCTTGCGCCTATGTATGAGCCGATAAATGCAAAAATTATCGAGAAAAGTGCTGTAAAGTAATTTAGCTTGCCATTCATCGCAAACCGCATGGTTGCAGTAAATGTGCCAAAGCTCGAGGAGAATTTATTTGTCCCGAGTGCCATATGTGGCGGTAGCCCTGACGCTATGTATGCTGGCAGAGAAATAAGCCCTCCGCCCCCTGCAACTGAGTCTATTAGCCCTGCTAAGAATACAAAAAAACAGACTATAATCGTTGTAGTTTCCATTTTATTTACCCCTACTATTCACAGACGATGTCCCACGCTCACGCAGATATGTTGACTCTAAATCGGATAGATGCAATTTTACAGCTATCGGATATTTTTCATATGCATGGCTCATTGAGTAGCTTCCTGCTTTCACACTGTCGTCAAAGCCACCCATATGCCAGCGAATTGCCACCGCTTCTGCAGGCTTTAGTCTCATAAAACGCTCTATCAAATAGACGGATTTTTCACCATGCCCATATGGAAATGCATCTTCTATCATGTAAAAGGGCTGTTTTTCCCACTGACCCGTCTGCTCATTTTTTACATTTCTTGTGGAAGTTTTATAAAACTGCACTTTGCAAAGGTCGTGCAGTAGTGAGCATATCGCAAAGCTTTCATGACTATCCACGCCTTCCTCAAAATGCTTTTCCATCATCACATTATAGACATTTATGCTGTGCATAATTAGACCTTGCTCGGAAGCACCGTGAAATTTTGTGCTTGCAGGCGCAGTGAAAAAATCGGTCGTACAAAGCCAATTAAAAAGCTCTTTTGAACCTTCTCTTTTAATACTCTCTTCGTATATTTTTGTAAACTCTTCTCTGTAATTCATATTTTTGTCCCCACCTTAATTTTCTTTCCCAATAAGTATAACAAATACAGTAAAAATATTCAAACTTTTTTTAAACAAAATATGGATATTATACCTTTTTTGTAGTATAATTTATTTATTTGGAGGTGTGGTTATGAGTGGGAATTTTGAAAATGAGTTTTTAACTCAAATAGACCTCTATCCTAAGTCCACTGCGAAGGATTTGTTAAAATTTTTGTTTCAGCGTGAATTCGGAGCGGGACATCTAATTTCAGATACAATTAACAGTAGGGATTTACTCGAGAAAGAGCTTTTACATGCTAAAATTAAAACTGATAATAGCATTGAACACATCGGAAATGGGCTTTGCAGACTGCATCTTAGTGTGATAAAAAACAATGCTCTATCCCCTGATACACTGCATAAGATTTTTCTTCTCTCGGCGTGTGAACTTATGGGAAGTAAGGAACATTTTTTATCGCAAGTGCCTTTTCTTAAAGAGCTTTCAGATAAACACTCCCCCTTAATTGATGTAAATGAATTTCAGCTACTTTTATCCGATTGGGAGAAGAGTGGATGTCACCCATTTAGCCACAGCGATATATTTAGGGAAGCATATTCACCTACTTATAGAGTGGTGAAAAAGTATTTTTGTGATTTTCTACCCCTATTAATTAAAATTGATTACCTCATTAAAGATGGTGGACGCATTTTAGTTGCTATTGATGGAAATTGTGGTTCGGGCAAAAGCACACTCTCCACCGCCCTTTCTGAAATTTATAATGCAAATATTATAAGGATGGATGATTTTTTTCTTAGGGATGAGCAGAGAACTGAAGCGAGATTGTCCGAAATTGGCGGAAATATTGATTATGAGAGATTTTCATCGGAAGTGCTATCCCCATTATCTAAGGGCGAAGAATTTTCCTATAAACCCTATTCCTGTGCCACCCGTAGTTTTACAAAGCCTATCAGAATAACCCCTGCACCACTTACGATAATAGAGGGCAGCTACAGCTTGCATCCTAAATTCAGGGATTTTTATGACTGCAAGGTTTTTTTAGAGCTTGATTATGAGGAACAGCTTCGGCGGATATATGAAAGAAGTGGGCAGGAGCTTTTACAGCGATTTATCTCCGAGTGGATTCCAATGGAAAACAATTATTTTAAAGAGTTTTCTATAAAGGAAAGTGCAGATATATCTTTTTTCACATCAGATAGCAATTAAAATAGTCATCATTAATATTGGTTATATGTAAATTTAAATTTATGGAGGTTTTATTTATGTCCATTGCAATACTTTTTGAATCCGATGAGTGGTCCACCTATAAGCTTTTGGAGGAAATAAAAGAACTTGACATTTCTACTACACTCATTGATATGAGTAAACCATTCGATATAAACACTTTATCCGAATATTCGCTTATTGTAAGCCGTGTGTTTGCAAGCTCGATTTTTCGTGGGAATGATTATGCGCTAAAGCAAATGCCAGTAGTCATTGATTATATCAAAGAGCATGGTATCCCTATGATTAATCCACCCGAGGCGCATTTTTACGAAATTAGTAAGTTCCTCTCAACAACGGAACTTGCAAAACATGAAATAGGCACTCCCCTCATCTACGGCGTGGATTACCCTAAGGGGATTTTAGAAGCGGACTATCAAAATTATCCCTATATAGTAAAGCCCGACTGCGGCGGTAGAACTAATTGTACATATATAATCAGAAACCACAACGACCTTGTAGAAGCAATGAGCACCGCCCCCGAAATAAAATTTATAGCACAGGAATATATTATGCCACAGTATGGATTTTTAACACGAATTGAAGTTATTGACAACGAATGTAAACTAATAGTAAAACGCAGTGTAACTGAGAGCGGTTTGTCCTCCTACAATGTGGGCTCGGTATATGATAGCTATCCCGATTGCAGTGAAGAAGTGAAAAAGACCGCAGTACACGCCATGGAGATACTCTCGGTTGAATGCGGCAGTATGGATGTTATTGAAAATGATACGGGGTTTTATATCATTGATGTAAATTCTGTTTCAAATACCAGCGAAGATTGCACGGAACTTTTTAATTTTGATATGTTAAAAGAGCTCGCTCTATATATTGCTAAGAGATATCACGCAATTACTAAGCAAATTTAATCCCCGTTAGTACTGATATGATATATTACTTTTGAAAGGTAGCGTTTATATGAATGAAATAGTAAAAAGTATTTATGATAGAAAATCTGTGAGAGCATTTGAAAACAAACCTATAAGTGAAGAAATAAAAAGCTTGCTAATTGATTCTGCATTACAAGCCCCCACCGCAGGAAATCAGATTTTGTATAGCATAATTGATGTTACCGATGAAGCATTAAAGCAAAAATTATCACTCACATGTGATAATCAACCTTTTATTGCAAAAGCGCCACTTGTGTTTATTTTTCTTGCAGACCACACAAGATGGGTTCGCAGTTTTACAATCGCAAATGCTGGCCCAAGAAAATTAGGTGTGGGTGATTTTATGCTCGCTGTAACAGATACAGCAATAGCCGCACAGAATATGGTTGTAGCGGCAGAAAGTTTAGGGCTTGGAAGCTGCTATATAGGCGATATTTTAGAGAATTATGAAGAGCATAGTGAAATGCTAAATCTGCCTAAAAATACTCTACCTGTTTGTATGCTTGTTTTAGGTTACCCCACTGCACAACAAAAAGAGCGCAAAAAACCGGAAAGAATAGATAAAAAATATGTTGTTGGAGAAAATTCATATCCGCATTTAACCGATGAAGAGCTTATTTCATGCTATGAAACCCGCACAAATGGTAAACCTTTTGATGAATATATGCAAGCGTTCTGCAAAAGAAAATTCAACAGCGATTTCAGCCAGGAAATGACGAGATCGGTAAAAGCGTTTTTAGATAGTTTGGAGCAATAAACACATCAAAAATAATAATGATTTTAAGGGGTATTCTCCATGCCATCGGCGGTGAGAATACCCCTTAAAACTATAATGATTTATTTTTAAAGTGGATTTGTAATTTGTTTTGCAGCTTCTTGTCCTGCAACTTTACCGAAGACTACCGACACTTGATATCCACCAGATACCGAAGTAACTTCACCTGCGGCGTATAAATTTGGCACTATACTGCCATCTTGATATACTACCTGTGCGCTTTCATTTGCCACTACACCACCCTTGGTCATATGGATGGTAGGCATAACTTTTGCGGCGTAGAAAGGGCCTTCAATGGCGCTTGCTGTGTCCGAGAGTTCGCCTCTAAACTCATCAGCGGCACCGCCTGAAACAGCGCCATTATATCCCTCAATACTCTTCCTTAGATTATTTGCATCAACGCCAATCATCTCTGCAAGCTCTTCTATTGTTTCGGCTTTCATATAATAGCCTAATTCATTGTGCTTTCTTAGTCTGTAATACTCATCATATGAGCCTTGCCCATAGACATAATATACTTCACCATCCGCTTGCGAAAGCATTGGTGTTGCTATTTCCATCTCTTCTTTAGTTTCATCCACGAATCTATTACCTTCATTATTTACAAGAATATAATTACTTCCCCCACCTGTGAGATGCCTACTACTTGTTAAGACATTTTTAAATATTCTGGTAAAGTCCATATTTGCAAGTGCGATATTATTTGCTTCAAAGACTGGTATGAAATCACCGGTTGTGCCCATTTGATTTGAAGTGGCTAAATTTTCAGTTCCCGGTGCATAGCTTGCAAGCATATCCTTATTGCTTGAAAAGCCTCCCGTGGCTATTATAACCGCATCGGCAGTGATATTATAATACCCCTCGTCATTTTCTACTTTAACACCTGTAACAACGCCGTTTTCAATGATTAAATCGGTGCCTTTAGTGCCTGTTCTCACATCAACACCGAGCTCATATACAAGCTTTTCCATTTCACCTTGTATATGCTCGCCTGCATACATATCTTGCTCCGCCATATGGCCTGTGTAGCCGTATGTTGCGTTGAGGTTTATATTCATATTCCTTAGCCATTCATCTAAATTATAGCCCTCATCCGCCCATACCTGTACTCTTTCGCGTGAATCAATCGTCCCTGCTTTTGATTCAATAAATTCTTCCTTGGTTATCTCAACTCCAGCATTTTTTTGTGCCTGAGAATTGTAATGATCGTAAAACTCTAAATTAAATTTTGCATTACCGCTCAGAATATCAAGCTTTTCAATCAGTATAACATTCTCAACATTGTTTTGCTTTGCAGATATAGCGGCTGTAAGGCCTGCCGCACCACCGCCGACAATCACAAGCTGTGTATCAACATCCGAAAGCTCTTTTGCCTGCGCTTTTTCAGGCTCAGTTGCAACTGAAATTTCACCGAAATCCTCGCCATTTTGCGCAAATGCATCGCTAACGGCTTTTTTTACTGCAAATGAGCTTATTGTCGCACCTGAAACATTGTCTACTATTGGTGATTGTGCTTCTATAATTCGCTCTTTTATAATTGGGAACGCCCTATCGAATACAACACTCGTCTCCTTAGAAGAAACCACCTCTATATCGCTTAAACTGCCATTTTCCATCACTACATTTAATACAAGTTCCCCTCCATAACCACCTGCAGAAACTTCATACTTCATCACATCTCCCGAGGGTGCACCGCTACTGCCATTATCACCTTCGGAGGAGGACTCCGAATTTGAGCTACATCCTGTGGCAATCAGTGCAATGGACATAAATATTGCCAAAAGTCTTTTCATAATAATCTCCATTCTGCTTTAAAAATCATAAAATCCTAATAGTTGGTTTTGCTTATAAATATTATTCCATCAAATTTTTACAATATACTTTTAAATCAATTTGATTATTTATATTAGGTGAAGCAAGCAAAATAGTGAAAAATAAAGTTTTACTCGATTTTTTTCAAAAAATTGTGGGGTATGGGGTAAAACCCCATAAATATAAAAGCGAAGCGTTGAAAAGAATGTCGTAAATTTTAAGGAACAAAAGCGCGGAGATTTTTCTAAGTGAAAAGTGTATAATGAATAATGGAAAATTCGTTTCGCCAATGGCAAAACGAATTAAAATTGCCATGTGGAACAAAGATGCTCCACATGGCAATTAAAATCTATATATCTATTATCTAAGTGTAAGTCTTACTTCTTCTGCGTCGGCTTCTACTACATCGTCTGCGGTATTTGCCATGTAATCAATAAATACTTCATCCATGCCTGCAAAATCGTTTAGATGAGTGGCACTTGTAAAGGTTTCATATCCATCGCCGCCCACTGCCATAAAGTCGTTTGTGGCAACTGTGTATGTCTGTGTTGGAACAAGTGCTTGACCATTAATCATTACAGAAATTACATCACCTGTTTCTACAACAGTACCGTCACTGTTCATAGTAGAAACAGTATTTGCTGTAACTGTCATCCCAGCAAATTGTGGGAATGAGCCAGCACCTACAACCATACCATGTTCAAGTGCTTCGATAATCTGTGCACCTGTGAGTTCTTTAGTGACAACATAGTTTCCAAATGGAAGCACTGTGAGTATATCGGACTTAGTAATACCGCCCTCAGCGATTGACGCTCTAATACCGCCGCCATTTGTTATTGCTACATCTGCACCAGTTTCATTTAGCATTGCAGAAGTGATTAGATTACCTAAATTTGTGTGTCCGTATCTTACGGATTCTCTTTCACCGTCAAGTGCTATGCTTGTATCTGCAACAACTTGCTCAAGAATGCTCTTTTGGTCTTCTTGTATGCTCATTACAAGCTCTTTAACATCTTCATCTTCTTTTAAATCTGAGAGTTCACTTGCTGGATACACTTCGGGGTCTATCATTACATCGCCATCGGCTTCTTTTGTAATTGTTACCACACCAACATTTTCAAAATATTCGCCTGCACTTGTGATATATGTATCATTAACCATATAATTATCTTCATGTAGGCTGTGGCTGTGTCCGTCAATGATTACATCAATTCCTTCAACATTCATCGCTACATCGGTTGCTTTAAGCTCGCTGTATTCATCCGTACCAAGATGGGAAAGTGCAACTATTACATCACAACCATCTTCCATGAGCATATCAACCATTTCCTGTGTAACTTCATATGTTTCTTCATTGTCGTAGAAATTTAGTCCAACTACATTTTTAGGATTAGTTTTATATGCAGTTTCAGGTGTTATAAGTCCAACAAAACCAATTCTTACGCCTTCGATTTCATCAATTGCATATCTTGCATAAGGATATACGCCCGTGCCCTCTTTATCTATATTTGTGCCTAAGTAGTGAACATCGGCTGTATATTTTAGAGATTGTTGGCGTACTTGGCCATAGTTAAAATCATGGTTACCAGGAACCATATAATCATAGCCAACTGCCGACATTATTCTCGCAATACTTGCGCCTCTTTCGAGTGTGGCAATCGCTTGTCCATGGAAAGCATCGCCGACATCAACAACGATTTTCCCATCCGCCGCTTCACTGTCTATAAAAGTTTTAAATCTTGCATACCCAATATTTTCAAGTACATCCTCGTCAAAACTTTCGAGTGCCCTTGAGTGGATATCATTCGTGTGGAAAATTTTAACCGTTACATCATCTTCTGCCGCAAAGGTTACCATACTGCCTGAAATAATAGTAATTGCTGCGATTGTAGTTGCTAATAATTTACGCATATTAATTCTCCTCTATAATAAAATTTTCAGAAGCTGTGCTTCTAAATTTGATTATAACTGTAAATAAAGTAAAAATCAAGGTATTTTTACTATTTTTTCTTGTTTAAAATACATTATTTTACTATTTTACTTTTCATTAATAGATATTTTTGGTATATTTTATTTTTTTAGTATGCATAAAGGATAATTTGCCACATAAAAGACTATCATTTTTTAGATTATTCCACAATATTTTACATAAAGACTAAAAAATCACTTGTTTTATTTGACATTTTTAGCAAAATCGTATATTATGTAGTTGTGGGATAGTAGTTTAGTCGACAATTAAATAGAAAGGTTGTGAAGGCATGAAATCGACTGGTATAGTTAGAAAAGTTGATGAACTTGGACGAATTGTACTCCCTATCGAACTACGTCGCACTCTTGATATCAATATTAAAGACCCACTAGAAATCTTCGTAGACGGCAATCAGGTAATACTACAAAAGTATGAACCCGCTTGTATTTTTTGCAACAACGCTTCAAATGTATTTGTATTCAAGGGTAAGAACATCTGCAAAAATTGTATTAAAGAAATGCCGCTCTAATTTTATACTAAAATTTAATATCAATTGATAAAACGGATAGTATATGCTATCCGTTTTATTTTGTGTTTACTATTTATTATATACACTATTAATAGAAAATTACTTATTAAGCTCATTTCTCAGCATCTGCAATATCTTTTTTTCTCTGCGTGATACCTGCACTTGTGTAAATCCAAGTATTTCAGCTGTCTTGCTTTGAGTAAGATACTTAAAATACCTTAGTATAATCAAATTTCTGTCTTCCCTGCTCAGCTTTGATATTACTTCCTTTAAAGATAAAATATTTGCGACTTCTTCCTCGGGCGAGTCTATTGGTATATCTATCTGCCCTCCCCCTTCTTCTTCACTTATTGTAAGGGATAAAGGTGGAACAGAAATATTAAGCGCTTCAACAATATTTTCTAATGGCAAATCCATCGCATATGCTATTTCTTGTATGGTGGGATCCTGTCCCATTTCTTTTGAGAGCTGTTCCCTTTTACGCACTACTTTTAGTGAGAGTTCCTTTAAGCTCCTGCTCACCTTGATTGCTCCACCATCTCTGAAAAGTCTTCGTATCTCACCTAAAATCACAGGTACGGCATATGTTGAAAATTGTACGCCCCTCGTATGGTCAAAAGCGTCTGCCGCTTTTATAAGCCCAATAGAGCCTGCTTGAAATAAGTCGTCGTACTCTATACCCCTACCTTTAAACTTATGTGCACAAGAATGAACCAAACCTAAGTTTGACTCAATAATTTCTTCTCTTTTCAGTTCTACACTATACATCCGACCATTCCTTTAAAGCAAACTTTTTTCTCAGTACTACGGTTGTGCCTTTGCCATATGTAGAATTTACTTTTACTTTATCCACCATGCTTTCCATCACTGAAAATCCAAGTCCGGCACGCTCGTCCGATGTGCCCGTTGTATATAGCGGCTGCATAGCTTTGCTTACATCCTGCATCCCACAACCCTTGTCCCTTATGCGTACAATGAATGTATTGTCATGCAAAATATCTGCTTTCATATAGATTTTTCCAAGTGTGTCTTTATATGCATGTACCACACAGTTAGTCACCACTTCCGACACCGCAGTTTTAATATCGGAAAGCTCTTCCACTGTCGGATCAATTTGGCTTAAAAAAGCACTGATAACCATTCTGGCAAACGCTTCATTAACCGACCTACTCTCAAATTCAAGTTTTATACTATTTCTAATTTTCACTATTTTATTCCCCCGATTTTTATTGTAACTAACTGTTCAAGTCCTGCCACTTTCATAACCTTTGCAGTTGTGGAGTTTACTCCCGTTATGGTGATAACTGCGCCAATTTCCTTAGCGAGCTTATATCTCCCCATGATTAGTCCGATGCCCGAACTATCCATGAAAGTGACTCCACTAAAATCTAAGATAACTTCACGAGGATTGTTTTTTTCTATCATTAAGTCGATTTCTCGACGCATCGGAGCTACATTGTGGTGATCTATCTCCCCTGATAGATATGCTGTAACAATATCGGGCGCAATTTTAATATCTGTTGCCATTTTTACACATCCTTATTTTTTCTTTATATCTATAATATCTATTTTTAGTAGCAAAATTTGTTGAAT